>JBDRKM010000433.1:0-29169 GCA_043814015.1 Pseudomonadota bacterium | reverse complement strand
CCCCCGCGGTGTCGCGTCCGGGGGGCCGGAGGCCGGCGGCGCCCGGATCTGGGACAGGAGGATTTTTTGCGCGTGGCCGGGGGAGGCGTCATGGGGGCGCGTCCCGGCCCGGTGGTGGGTGGCGCCGCGGCGCGGCCGACCCGTCGCTACGCTGTCCGTTCAGCGCCGACTGTCCGGCTGCGCTCGCAGGAACGGGCCGTCCCTCTTGGCGTTCTGCGGGTTGCGCAGGGCACCCTCCAGCGCGCGGCCCAGGGCCCGGCGGCCGCCTGGGCGCCAGGGCGCGAGGAAGAGGTCGGGCCGGGGGCAGCCCTCGGCGATCCAGGTCTCCAACCGCGGGTCGGCCAGCAGCACGGTGAGGGCCCGGTCATAGTCCACCCGCGGATCGGGCAGCAGGCCGTGAGCCAGCAGGGACCACCAGGCGCGGGCTGTGGTGCTGGCGGCGGGTCGGCGCGCGGGGTCCTCCAGCAGGCGCGGGAGCACCTCGGAGCGGAAGGCTGCCAGGAAAGCGCGGGCGTCGGCCTCGAGATCCTCCGAGCGCACCAGGCCTCCCGGATCGAGCCGTGCGTCCAGGACACGCCGGGCCGCGCCGCTCCCGGGGAGGTCCAGGCGGTCCAGCGCCGCACGGTCTCCGCGCACCGAGAACAGGTCGTGATCGCGGAAGTCGGGCTCCACCAGCAGGATGGCGGCCCGCACCCCCTCCGTCACCGCCTTGACCACCTGGTACCAGCCCCTCATCCCAGGCTCCCTGGGCGCCATGAGTTGCCCGCGCAGCAGGCACTTGCGCGCCAGGTTGATGCGCAGCGCCGCGATGCTGCCTGGCCACGAGATCCGCTCCCCCGTGCGCAGATCCCTGCCCACCAGCCCCTGCAGGCCGTGGTCGAGCAGGGGTCGCCACAGCACCGTCGGATCGAGCGCCAGGCGCAGGCCGAGGCGGCGGCCGAGGGCGGGCAGGTCGGGGCTGTGGCGCAGGCGGAGGGCCTGGCGGGGCGAGGTGCAGATCAAGAAGAGGTCCAGGTCGCTGGCGATCTCCCAGCCCGCGCCCGCGCGCCAGGCGCAGAGCTCGCCCCAGGCCGCGCTGCCTGCCAGGATCGCCCGCGCCCCCGGGGCCAGCCCGTCCAGGGCGGCGGTCAGGCGGCGGAGGTCCTCGTCGAGGGCATGGCGGAGGTCGGGGTGCATGGGACCCCCTACAGGTGCTCCGCGAAGAAGGCCAGGATCTCCTCCATCCCCGCGGTCGTGGTCGCCGCCTCGTAGGCCACCTCCAGCACCGGCACCGGCGAGGTCGAGAAGTCCGCGATCCGCAGGTGTTGCGGGTACAGATCCGGCGCCATCTCGTCCAGGATGCACTCGAAGGTGCTCGGATCGCACTGCTCGTTCCAGTACTCGGTGGACCAGTCGCTGACGTAGGCCGCGAGCTCGAGGTCGGTCCGCACGGTCAGGTTGCTGGCGGAGGCGCCGCCCGAATGGCCGATGAGCCCGAGCCGCTCCCCGTCGATGTCCGGGCGCCAGCGCAGGTAGTCCAGCGCCCGGCGGGTCTCGTACGCCCGGATCCCCATGAACAGGAAGCCGTCGAGCAAGAAGCTCCAGGAGACGTCGTTCTCCACGGCGCCGGCCTCCGAGGCGCGCATGTCCAGAGCCAGGATGGCCACCCCCTGGGGCGGGAATAGATCCCCCTGGAAGTAGGTGAGGTAGTCCTCGGCCCAGGAGCCGTGGCCGTGGATGGCGACCACGGCGGGGAAGGGGCCCTCGCCTCCAGGCAGCAGCAGGATGCCGGCGAAGCGACCGACGTAGGAATCCACGAAGAGCAGGTCCAGGCGCTCGAAGCCCTCCCAGGTGGAGCGCTCGATCACCCGTACCTCCAGGTCACGCGCGGGCAGGTCGGCCTCCAGGCAGTCCAGGCGCAGGATCTCCATCAGGCGTCGCTGGAGCTTCTCGGGGGCCACGGGCGTGGTGTACGCGTCCACCTCACGGTGGTCGATGGCCGCCATCGCGGCGACGAGCTCCTCGTGGGTGTGGGGCACCACGCACTGTGGCGCTCGATCCCCGAGGTCCAGGTAGTCCTCCCAGCAGCCGCGCTCGCAGGCGGGCCAGGCGCCCCCCTCCACCTCGACGATCTCGAATTCGTCCCCGGGCGGCATGCCCGTGTCCGCGGAGTCCCCGGTGTCCTCTACCGGGGGCGGACTGTCGGTGTCACCAGGCTGGGGTGGGGCGCAACCGCAGGCCATCAGGAGGGCGACGAGGAACCGTGGTTGCATGGTGGCTCCAGAGTGCATGAGTGTACCCCGGCCTCGACGCCCCCCGAAGCAAGAAACCCCGCTCTCTGGCGAGAGCGGGGCTTCGATGGCACTCCCAACGGGAATCGAACCCGTGTTTCCGGCGTGAGAGGCCGGCGTCCTAGGCCGCTAGACGATGGGAGCAGGTGGTGTCAATCGAAGAGAGTGGTTGAGGCGCCAGGACTCGAACCTGGAACCTTCGGGGCCAGAACCCGACGTCTTGCCAATTCGACCACGCCTCAACGAGCGCCGCCGCATCTATGCGACCGCGCGGAGGGTGTCAAGTAGCGCGCTCCAAAGACGCGAGCGCCATGGCGCGCCGCACGCGGGTGAGGGTGGACGAGCGCCCCAGCGCGGCGATGGTCTCGAAGATCCCGGGCCCCTGCCCCTGGCCGCAGACAGCCACACGCAGGGGCTGAGCCAGCGCGCCCAGGCTGAGCCCGCGCGCCTCCAGGAACGTGGTGATGGCCTGCTCCAGGGCCTCGTGGTTCCAGGGCTCCAGGCCCTCGAGCATGGTGACGGCCTCGGCCAGCAGGGGCAGGCGCGCTGGCTTGAGGTGCTTCTGCAGGGCCTTGGGGTCGTACTCCAGGGCGTCGTCGGCCACGAAGTAGAAGGAAGCCTTTTCGGCCGCCTCCACCAGGGTGGTGCTGCGGGGCTGGACCGTGGCCACGGCGGCCGTGAGCCGGGCCTGGTCGGGTGTGAGGCCACGGGCCAGCAGGAACGGCGCCACCCGCTGTGCCAGATCCTCGGCGGGCAGGCGCGCGATCCACTGCTGGTTGACCCAGTCGAGCTTGGAGGCGTCCCAGCGTCCGGCGGCCAGGCCGATGCCCTCCACCGAGAAGCACCGGATCAGCTCCTCCACCGAGAAGATCTCCTGGTCGCCGTGCGCCCAGCCCAGGCGCACCAGGTAGTTGACCAGACCCTCGGGCAGGTAGCCAGCCTCGATGTAGGCCCCGACGCTGGTGGCGCCGTGGCGCTTGGACAGGCGCTTGCCGTCGGGGCCCAGGATCAGGGGGACGTGGCCGAAGCGCGGCGGCTCGGCGCCCAGCGCACGGTAGATGTGCACCTGCTTGGGGGTGTTGCCGAGGTGGTCGTCGCCGCGGATCACGTGGGTGATGGCCATGAGGTGGTCGTCCACCACCACCACGAAGTTGTAGGTGGGATCGCCGTTGCTGCGGGCCAGGACGAAGTCGTCGAGCTGCTCGTTCTTGATGGACACGGTGCCCTTGACCATGTCCTCGATGACGATCTCGCCCTCCAGGGGCATCTTGAAGCGCACCACGTGCGGGCCGCAGTCGGGGCCGAGGCCGCGCTCGCGGCAGTGGCCGTCGTACTTGGGGTCGCGCTTCTCGGCCATGGCCTCCTGGCGCAGGGCCTCCACCCGCTCGGTGGAGCAGGTGCAGCGGTAGGCATGCCCGCTGGCGATGAGGCGCTCGAGCACCTGACGGTACTGCCGCGCGCGCTCGGTCTGGCGGTACGGCCCGAAGGGCCCCCCACGGTCCGGCCCCTCGTCCCAGGTGAGGCCCAGGGCGCCGAGGTCGCGCAGGATCTCCTGCTCGTTCTCCACGGTGGAGCGCTCGGCGTCCGTGTCCTCCAGCCGCAGCACGAGCTGCCCGCCGAGGCGCCGCGCGAGCAGCCAGTTGAACAGGGCCGTGCGGGCGCCCCCGATGTGGAGGTGGCCTGTGGGGCTGGGTGCGAAGCGGACACGCAGGGGCGTGGCGGTCATGCCGGTCTCCGGGTGCAGGTGCCCCCCCTTGGCGGCGGGGGGGCGGGACGGGCGGCTACCTCAGTGGCGGGAACTCGTCGAGGTGGTAGCCGTAGGGCTCCAGCAGGCGGTTGACCTCGCGCACGTAGCTCTCGATGGTCACCTTGGCCTGGGCCAGGCGGCCCTGGGCGTCGGCGAAGGCGGCTGGGTCGTTGGCCTTCCAGGCGGCCACCATGTCCTCGTAGGCCTTGGCCTGGATGGTCCAGGCGGTGATGGCCTGGGCGTGGATGTCCTGCAGCTCCTCGAGGCCGGGGTGGACCTCCTCGGCGCCGGCCTTGAGGGACTCGGCCGCGGGCACCACCTTGGCCTCGAGCAACTGGACCACCCCGTCGAGGTTCTTCTGATCCTGGCGGACGGACTTGGCCAGCGAGAGGAACTGGCTCGCGAGCCGGGTGTTCTCGGTCATCAGGGGGTCCATGGCGGCGTGGTAGGACGCGATCTCCCCGGCCACGGGATCCCCGCAGGCGAGGAGCCCGCAGGTGAGCAGGACCGCGATGCGGGCGAGGCGTGCCATGGCGAACCCGGAAGGGGGGGCGGCGTTCCGCCGTGAGGATGGCCCATGGGTTATCCGGCTTCGCGACGGATCGCCCACCTGTGCCAGGGCACGGCGGCACACCACACCGCCCGTCAGGCCTGGTGAAGCTGCTCAACGAGGACTTCAAGCTTGAATTTCGCGTCTTCATGGTCGCCGCGGTTGCGCTACCTGGGGCGGACGATGCTGGCCTCACGTCCGGCATTGCCTGCGCGGATCGAGGGCCGCCTGGTCCCGCGGCCGGCGCGGATCGTGCTCGACCTCGGGCGCTGCTGGAACGGCGAGACGGTCTCGGCCCGGCTGCCTCCCCGCGTCTGGCAGGAGGCCCTGCTGCAGGCGGTGGCCTGGCTGGGGCCCGTCCCGGTCACCTTCCTCTCCCGCAGCGCGCGCCTGCCGCCCGATCTGCCGGAGCTGCTGCGCTTCGTCACGCGGCTCGAGTGCCCCGCGGCGCTCTTCGGTGTGGACGGCGGCATCGACGGCGATCTGGCCCTGCGCCTGGTGGACCTCGGCCTGCGCCGCGCCTGCCTGGTGCTCGGCGGGGTCAACCCGGATCTGCACGCCGAGGTCGCGGGCCTGCCGCTGGAGCCCACCACGGGGGCGGTGACCGCCCTGGTGCGCGCCCGCGAGGCTCGCCGGAGTGGTCTTGACGTGGTGGTGGCCTTCCCCTGCACCCCGAGCACCGCCTCCAACCTCTCTGGGGTAGAGGGCTGGGCCCGCCAGGTGGGAGCCGACGGCTTCGCGGTCTCGCCTCCCTTCAACGCTCCGCCGGCGCCGGCCGAGGTGCCCGCCGATGTCCTGGCCCGGGTGCGCTCCCTCGAGCGCTCGCGAGACCGCTTCCACCGTACACCACCGGGCACCTCCGACGCGCTGTGCTCCACCTGGGCGGCGGGCGATGGCGGTCCCGGCGGCCGCGCCCCCTTCCGTTGCCCCGCCGCCGGCCTGCGCCTGGATATTCGCGCCTGCGGGCGGTTCGGCGCCTGCCCCTTCAAGCGCTCCATCGACCGGATAGGCGGGGGCGGCGACTCGGCCGCGGCCCACCCACAGCGCAGCCGCGAGCTGCCGGCGGCCTGGGCTGCCGGGCAGGAGCACTTCGAGGCCATCCGGGCCTGCGAGCGCCGCTGCTGGCACCCCGAGCTCCTCCCCCGTGGCCTCCGCGCCCCGTGGGAGCCCTGAACCCGACAGGAGAATTCCATGCGCATCCGCATCGATGAGCTTCCCCACGAGGGCGTGACCCTGAATCTGGACGAGGAGGGCGCCTGGGCCCGTGGGATCCTGGCCGAAGCCCTGGAGGGCGAGGTGCTCGCCCTGGGCGGGCGGCTGCGGGTGCGCGCCGTGGGCCCCGGGGCCGTGGTCGAGGGCAGGGCCCACGTCGCCCTCCGGCGCACCTGCGATCGCTGCCTGGCCGAGGTCCGCCTCGAACTCGGCGATGAGCTCGACCTCTACTTCCAGCCCCCCGAGGCCCCCTCGGGCGAGCGTGAGATCGGCCTGTTGGCCGACGATCTCGACGTCGGCTTCGTCGAGGACGGAGAGCTGGACCTCGGCGCCGTGCTGGCGGAGTTCTTCCTGCTGGAGGCGCCAGCCGTCCTGCGCTGCGGCGATCCCGGCGTTGTTCGCGTTGAGCCAGGGCGCTGTGAGACTCCCGCCGCTGACTCCGGGGCCGGCCCGGACGTGGACCCGCGCCTCGCGGCCCTGCTCGCGTTCAAGGACGAGTAGCTTTACAAAGCGCGGGCGCTGCAATAGATGCCGCCGGCTTTTCTTCCGCCTCCCGTGTCCGCGGTGGAAGACTCCCTATCTGCCCTGCTCGCCGGGACCGCCCGGCTTCACAGGAGGCGACCATGGCCGTCCCCAAGAAGCGCACCTCGTCCAGCCGCCGCAACATGCGCCGCAGCCACGATCACCTGACCGCCAACGCCAGTGTGGAGGTCTGCCCGGCCTGCGGCGAGCTCAAGCTCCGCCACCACGTCTGTCCGAAGTGCGGCCTGTACCGCGACCGTACCGTGGTCGAGATGGAGCAGGAGGACTGAGGTCCCGCCCGTCGGGCGTCCGTCGGCGCGCGCCGCTGGCGGTTTGATCGGGCCCTGGTTGCCATCGTTCGATCGGCTGCTATATTCCCGGCCCGTCGAGGGTCGCCAGATGCGGTGTGCCCCCCCCAGCCAGCGAGGTCGTCATGGATGACATCGTCGCGCGCGTCAAGCGCCTCATCGCCGAGAACCTTGGGGTCAACGTCGAGGAGGTGCGCCCTGACGCCTCGTTCATCGACGATCTCGGCGCGGACAGCCTCGACATCGTCGAGCTCGTCATGGCGATCGAGAAGGAGTTCGACATCGAGATTCCCGACGAGGAGGCCGAAGAGATCTCCACGGTCCAGGACGCCATCGACTACATCCAGGGCCACCGTCGCTAGGCCCGGATCTTCGCCCCGGGAGCTGCGGTGCGCCGCGTCGTCGTCACCGGACTCGGAGCGCTGACACCCTGCGGGCTCGATGTCGCCAGCACCTGGGGGGCCATGCTGGCCGGGCGCTCGGGCATCGGCCCCATCACGCGCTTCGACGCGGGCGGCTGGCCTGTGCGCATCGCCGGGGAGGTCAGGGGCTTCGAGCCCGCGGCCCACTTCGGCCACGCCGAGCTCAAGCGCCTCGATCGCTTCACCCAGTTCGCCCTGGTCGCCGCCGTCGAGGCCGTGGCCGACGCTGGCCTGAGCCTGCCCGGGGCCGCTCCCGAGCGGGTGGGGGTCTACCTCGGCACGGGCATCGGCGGGCTCGGCGAGATCGAGGCCAGCGCGCTGGCCCTGGCGGCCGAGGGGCCCAAGGGGGTCTCCCCCTTCTTCCTGCCGCGCATCCTCACCAACATGGCCGCGGGCCAGGTCGCGCTGCGCTTCGGCGCCCAGGGGCCCAGCCTGTGCGTCTCCACGGCCTGCGCCGCGGGCAACCACTCCATCGGTGAGGCCTGGCGCGTCATCCGGTCGGGCGAGGCCGACGTGGTGCTCGCCGGCGGGGCCGAAGCCTGTATCGACCCGGTGGCCGTGGCCGGCTTCCTGGTCATGCGCAGCCTGTCCCGCCGCAACGACGATCCCGCCCGCGCCAGCCGCCCCTTCGATCGCGAGCGCGATGGCTTCGTCATGTCCGAGGGGGCGGCCGTGCTGGTGCTCGAGGAGCGCGAGCACGCGCGCAGGCGCGGGGCGCGGATCCACGCCGAGCTGGTGGGCTACGCCCTCACCAACGACGCCCACCACATCACCGCCCCCCCGCCGGATGGCGCCGGGGCGGCCCGCTGCATGGCGCAGGCCCTGCGGGTGGCGGGGGTCGGCACCGAGGACGTGGGCTACGTCAACGCCCACGGCACCTCCACCCCCGCCAACGACGCCGCCGAGACGCGCGCCCTGCACGCCGTGTTCGGGCCCCACGCCCACCGCCTGGCCGTCTCCTCCACCAAGTCCGTCACCGGGCACCTGCTGGGCGCCGCGGGTGGGGTCGAGGCCGTGGCCACCGTGCTGGCCTTGGCGCGGGGCATCCTGCCGCCCACCGCCACCCTCCAGGAGCCTGACCCGGCCTGCGATCTGGACTACATTCCCACGCACCCGCGGGCGCGGTCCGTCGAGGTGGCGCTCTCCAACGCCTTCGGCTTCGGCGGCACCAACGCCTGCCTCGTCTTCCGCCGCCACGAGGAGCGTCCATGACCCCCCCCTCCCTCCCGCGCATCGCCGTCGGCGCCGACCACGCCGGAGTCGACCTCAAGGATCACCTGGCCGCCTGGCTCGCCGAGCGTGGCCACCCCGTCGTGGACAAGGGCACCTGCGGTCACGGCAGCTGCCACTACCCCGAGTTCGCCTTCGCCGTGGCCCAGGCCGTGGCCGGCGGCGAGGCGGATCTCGGCGTGCTCGTCTGCGGCACCGGCCAGGGCATGGCCATGGCCGCCAACCGTGTGCCGGACATCCGCGCCGGCGTCGTCATGGACACCTTCTCCGCCGCCGCCATCCGCGAGCACAACGACGCCAGGGTGATCTGCATGGGCGCCCGCGTCATCGGCCCCGGCCTGGCGGAGGCCTGCCTGGAGGCCTTCCTGGGCGCCTCTTTCCTCGGCGGCCGCCACCAGCTGCGGGTCGATCTCATGCGCGCCGCCGAGCGCGGCGAGGGCTAGGCCGTGCGCTGTCCGTTCTGCGGGCAGCCCGAGAGCCGGGTGATCGACTCCCGTACCGCGGAGGATACCGTCCGCCGCCGCCGGGAGTGCGAGGCGTGCGGGCGCCGCTGGACCACGCTGGAGCGCGCCGAGATGCGCCTGCCTCTCGTGGTCAAGAAGGACGGCCGCCGCGAGCCCTTCGACCGCGAAAAGATCCGCACCGGCTTCCGTCTCGCCTGCCGCAAGCGCCCGGTCGCCGCCGACCGCATCGACCAGGAGGTGGAGCGGGTCGAGCGGGCCGTGGCCGAGCTGGGGCTGCGCGAGGTCGACTCCCTGGAGATCGGCCGCGTCGTGCAGGAGGCCCTGCGAAACCTCGATCCTGTGGCCTACCTGCGCTTCGCCTCCGTCTACCAGGAGCTGCAGAGCCCGGAGGCCCTGCTGGAGCTCGTGCGGGGGGTCACCGGGAGGGACGGCCGTTGAACGACGCGGACTACATGCACCGTTGCCTGGAGCTGGCGGCGCGCGCCGTGGGCCGCACCGCGCCCAACCCGCTGGTCGGAGCCGTCATCGTCGCTGGCGGTGAGATCGTGGGCGAGGGCTTCCACGCCCGGGCGGGCGAGGCCCACGCCGAGGTCCTCGCCTTGCGCCGGGCCGGACAGCGCGCCCGGGGGGCCACCCTGTACGTCAACCTCGAGCCCT
Source organism: Pseudomonadota bacterium (assembly GCA_043814015.1). Lineage (GTDB taxonomy): Bacteria > Myxococcota_A > UBA796 > UBA796 > JAFGLY01 > JBDRKM01. The sequence goes on along the minus strand of JBDRKM010000433.1, from coordinate 19,787 downwards.
GTGACCACCACGGCCGCACCCCGCCCTGCACCGAGGCGATCCTCACAGCCGGCATCCGCCGCGTCGTGATCGGCATGTCCGATCCCAACCCCCTGGTGCTCGGGCGCGGCATCCAGCGCCTGCGCGCGGCCGGGCTCGAGGTGGAGGTGGGCGTTCGCTTCGACGACTGCCGCGCGGTGAACGCCGACTTCGTGACCGCCATGGAGCGGGGGCGGCCGCGGGTGACCCTGAAGGCCGCCGCCACCCTCGACGGCCGCATCGCCACCCAGACCGGCGAGAGCCAGTGGATCACCTCCCCCGAGGCGCGCGCCCACGTGCACCGGCTGCGCAACGAGCGGGACGCCGTGCTGGTGGGGGCGGGCACCGCCCTGGTGGACGACCCCGCCCTGACCTGCCGGCTGGCGGGCGGGCGGGACCCCGTCCCCGTGGTGCTGGACAGCCGCCTGCGGGTGCCGGTCACGGCGCGGATGTTCGCCGCCGGGGCCCGCGCCCTGGTCTACACCGCGGTGGCGCCGCCCCCCGAACACCCCGCCACCGTCGTGCGCGTCGCGGCCGGGCCCGGCGGGCTCGATCTCGGCGAGGTGCTGGCCGATCTGCTGCGCCGCGGCCTGCACTCGGTGCTGGTGGAGGGCGGCGGCCAGGTCCACCGCTCCTTCCTGGACGCCGGGCTGGTAGACGTGGTGCTGCTCTACCTCGCGCCCGCGGTGCTCGGCGGGGGCCCGGGCTGGGTCGGCGGCCCCCCGATCCCGCGGCTCGCGGATGCCCTGGCCTTCGACCTCCACCTGGGCTCGATCAAGACCTTCGGCCCCGATCTGCTGCTCACGCTCCTGCCCCGGGATAGCGGGGCGGCCCCCGCGTCGCGCGCCTGACGGCCGCGCGCCCGAGGAGGCTCCATGTTCACCGGCCTCGTGGAAGACATCGGCAGCGTGCTGGCCGTGCGCCCCGAGGGCGCGGGCCGGCGCCTCACGCTGGCGCACCACCTCGGCGAGGGCGCCCTCGCGCTGGGCGACTCCATCGCGGTGGACGGCATCTGCCTCACGGCCGAGGCCATCCCCGCGGCCGACAGGGTGGAGGTCACCGCCGGCCAGGAGACCGTCGGGCTCACCACGCTGGCCTCCTGGCGTCCAGGCCGCGCCGTGCACCTGGAGCGGGCCCTGGCGCTGGGCGACCGCCTGGGCGGCCACATCGTCCAGGGCCACGTGGACGGCGTGGCCACCCTCGAACGCCGCGAGGTGCGCCAGGAGAGCCTGGTGCTGTGGCTGCGTCCGCCCGCGGATCTCAACCGCTACATCGTCGTCAAGGGCGGCGTGGCGCTCGATGGCGTCAGCCTCACGGTCAACGAGGTGGCCTCGGGCGCTTTCCGGGTCAACCTCATCCCCCACACCGCCGCCCACACCCGCTTCCCGGGCCTGGCGGTCGGCGCGCCCCTCAACCTCGAGGTGGACGTACTGGCCCGCTACGTAGAGGGGTTGCTGGGGCGGGCGCCCACCGGCGGTGGCCTCGATCTCGACCGCCTGCGCCGCAACGGTCTTCTATAGGGAGCACCCATGGTCCCAGCCGCCCCCCCCGTCGAGGAGCCCTTCGCCGTGATGGACGCCGATCCGGCCCGCCGGATGGCGCTGGCCATCGAGGACATCCGCCAGGGCCGCATGGTCATCCTGGTGGACGATGAGGATCGCGAGAACGAGGGCGACCTGGTGATGGCCGCCTCGCGGGTCACGCCCGAGGCCATCAACTTCATGGCCACCTATGCCCGCGGCCTCATCTGCCTCCCCCTCACCGAGCAGCGGGTGGCGGAGCTGGACCTGCCCATGGCCGCCGCGCGCAACCGCGGACGCTTCGGCACCGGCTTCACCGTGCCCATCGAGGCGCGCCGCGGCGTCACCACGGGCATCTCGGCCCAGGATCGCGCCCACACCATCCGCGTCGCCATCGATCCGGCGAGCGGCCCCGACGACCTGGAGACCCCGGGCCACGTCTTCCCGCTCAAGGCCCGTGACGGCGGCGTGCTCGTGCGCACCGGCCAGACCGAGGGCTCGGTGGACCTCGCCCGGCTCGCCGGTCTCTACCCGGCGGGCGTCATCTGCGAGGTCATGAACGAGGATGGCACCATGGCGCGTCTGCCGGACCTGGAGCGTTTCGGCGCCCTGCACCGGCTGCGCGTCGTCACGGTGGAGGACATCATCCGATGGCGCCTGCGCCACGAGCGCACCGTGGAGCTGGTCCTCCAGGAAGTCCTCCCCGTGCGCGGGTTGGGAGACTTCGATCTGCGGGTCTACCGCACCACGCTGGACTCGGGCCTGCACTTCGCCCTCTCCCGCGGCGACCTCGGCGGAGAGGAGCCGCCGCTGGTGCGGGTGCAGACGGCCTGCCTGCCGGGCGACGTCTTCCACGGCCTGACCTGCGACTGTGGCGCCCAGCTCCAGGCCTCGCTGGAGGCCATCGCCGCTGCGGGCCGCGGGGTGCTGCTCTACCTGCACCCGGACGACTCCAGCGAGCCCGAGGCCCTGCTGGATCGCCTCCGGGCCCACCTGCGCCCGCGCCTGCCCGAGGTGGACGAGCCCGTGCGCACCGGCGAGGCCGCGCTGCGCGGCTTCGGCATCGGCGCCCAGGTCCTTCGGGAGCTCGGGGTCCACAGCCTGCGCCTGCTCACCAACAACCCGCGCAAGATCGTGTGCCTGGAGGGCTTCGGTCTGCGCGTGGCCGCGCGCGTCTCCCTCGCCGTGGCCGAGGGGGATCAGGCCCGGGCCTTCCTGGATGTGCAGCGTCGACACCTCGGCCACCTCCTGCCGGGGTGAGGCTTCGCCCGCGCCGGGATAACCATGCACCCACTCCGCCCCCCCACCGCCTCCGGAGTCCCCATGCCCAAGGTCTTTGAAGGTGTCCTGCAGGACACCGGCGGCCGCTTCGCCATCGTCGTCGGCCGGTTCAACAGCTTCATCACCCAGCGCCTGCTCGACGGCGCCCTCGATACCCTCGGGCGTCACGGCGTGGATCTGGAGGCGCGGGTCGAGGTGGCCTGGGCGCCGGGCTCCTTCGAGATCCCGCTGGTCTGCCGCAGGCTGGCACAGAGCGGCCGCTACGACGCGATCATCGCGCTTGGCGCCGTGATCCGCGGCGGCACCCCGCACTTCGACTACGTGGCCGCCGAGGTGTCCAAGGGCATCGCCCACATCTCGCTGGAGACGGGTGTGCCCGTGGCCTACGGCATCCTCACCACCGACAACGTGGAGCAGGCCGTGGACCGCGCCGGCACCAAGATGGGCAACAAGGGCGCCGAAGCCGCCCTCTCCGCCATCGAGATGGTCAACCTGCTCAAGGTCATGGGCACATGAGCGCCGTCCCAGGCCGCCGCCGCTCCCGCGAGATCGTGCTCCAGGCCCTCTACGACGCGGACCTCGCCGGCACGCAGCCGGGCCTGGCCCTGCGCGGGCTGTGGAGCGCCCTGCTGGACGACGACGGCAGCCTCGGCGAGGCCGGCATCGGTGAGGACGAGCGCCGTTTCGCCAACGCCCTGGTCCAGGGCGTGCAGGAGAACACCCAGCGCATCGACGCCCTCATCGAGGAGGCCAGCCTCAACTGGCGCCTGGTGCGCATGCCGGTGGTGGACCGCAACATCCTGCGCCTGGCCTGCTACGAGCTGATCGGCTGTCCCGAGATCCCCGTGAGCGTGACCATCAACGAGGCGGTCGAGCTGGCCAAGCGCTTCGGCGGCGATGACTCCCGCGCCTTCGTCAATGGCATCCTCGATCGTGTCGCCCACGATCTGGGTCGCGGCGGCCGCGGGCCGCGCCGCGGTGCCTGAGCCCCCGCGGCCGGAGTCCCCCGCCGCCCCCGCCCCGGCTCCGTCGCCGAAGGTGTGGCTCCCGGGCCCGCTGCAGCAGGGCGAGATCATCCTCACAGGTATGTTCCTGCTGGCCATCGTGGGCTCGGTCGTGTTGCAACCCTCCACGGGGAGCGTCACCCTCTTCGGGTATGAGCTGCCGCCCCTGTGCCTGTTTCGCGCGGTGACCGGCTGGCGCTGTCCGGGCTGCGGCCTCACCCGCTCCTTCACCTTCATGGGCCACGGCATGGTCGTGGAGGCCTTCCGCATCCATCGCCTTGGCCCGCTGCTGTACGTGTTCTCCGTCGGCTTCCTGGGCTATCGCCTGGTGCAGCTGGCGCGGGCCGTGAAGGCCTGGCGGGCGCGGCAGGAGGGATGATCAGCGACCCCTGAGCGTCCTCATCGCGCGCCGCAGCTTCTCCGGATCCAGCAGCCCCGGGGCCTGCTCCACGCATGCTCCCAGCACCAGCCCCCAGGGCCTCGCGCGCTCCACGACCTCGGCGAGCATGGTGATCTCGGGGATGCCGCCCAGCACCATGGCCCCGAGGCTGCCCACCTCGCGCAGCAGGGTGCGGTCGCGCTGCCAGGTGCGCCCGCCGGGGAGCAGATCCGGCGCCAGCTCCAGCAGGAAGCGGTCGCCCTCGTGGTCCTTCACCAGGGAGACCACCCCGCGGTCACGGAAGGGGAAGGCGCGGTACCAGGGGAGGGGAGGGGGGGCGTCGGCCGCGGGCGGCGCGCCCAGCTGCAGGCGGGAGGGCTCCACCGTGAGCACCGCCTCCCGCAGGGCCTCGGGGCTCGGGGCGGCGAGCTGCGCCACGGTCTCGATGGTCAGGCCCTGGGCGATCTCGGCGGCCACATCCAGCCGCACCCGGCGGGGATCGCCCTCTATCAGCACCACGCTGACCGCATCGGCCCCGAGGGCTTCGGCCAGGCGGGCGTCGCGCGGGCTGGTCACGCCGGCCACCAGGATCCAGGAAGGGGTCATGGGCGCTCCTCCTCGGGGCGGGCGTCGAGCAGCGCCGCGATGCGTGCCGGCAGGCTGGCGCTGGCGCCCCGCTCGTCCAGCACGCAGAGATAGCGCGCTCCGGCGGCGCGGGCCGCCGCGCCGTCCATGTCGTCGCGGTCACCGATATGCAGCAGCGCCTCGGGCGGGCAGCCCATGGCCCCGGCCGCCGCGAGCAGCACCTCCGGGAAGGGCTTCATGGCTCCGAGCGACTGGCCATCCAGCGCGGTGCGCCAGCCCTGCGCGAGGCCCAGCGCGGCGAGCTTGTCCGCGGTGGGGTGGTCGGACGCCACGGCGCGCGGCAGCCCACGGGCGTCCAGCAGGGTGAGGGCCTCCTGCAGGCCGGGCAGCACGTGGGCTGGCCGCAGGGCGGCGATCCAGGTGCGCTCCAGGAAGAACCACAGCCGGGCCCGGGCCTCCTCCTCGGAGATCCCCATGCGCCTGGCGATGCCCTGGTGGACGTCACCGGCGATGTCGGACGCCCGCGCCCGCCGGGCCTCCTTGACCGCGGCCCCCCAGGCCCGGATCAGGGGCAGCTGGGGCAGCAGGCGCGGCATCAGCCGCAGCCGGTGCGGCCCCGTGGCGTAGAGCGTGCCGTCCAGGTCGAAAGAGACCGCGCGGATGGGGAGGAGAGGGCGCATGGCCTGGTAAAATATCGCGGCGGGTGAGGTGCGGCCGTGTGTTGACACCCCCCGGCCACCGCGGTAGAAACCTGCCGTTCCGGGCGGGCCCGGCATCAAGGCGAGTACCCCATGCCTTCCCCCCGCACCTCTTTGGATGGCCCGGTAGCTCAGTTGGTAGAGCAGGGGACTGAAAATCCCTGTGTCGGCGGTTCAACTCCGCCCTGGGCCACCATCCACCCTCCCGCGGCGCTCCTGGTGCTCGCGGCCCTGCTGACGGGCTGCGGCACGGACTCGTGCGAGACCCTCTGCTCCCGCACGCGGCAGCGGCTGTCCATCTGCCTCGACGCCTGGGAGATGACCTGGGAGGACCTCGACGCCACCGGGCCGCGGGACTTCCGCGTCCAGTGCGAGGACGACTGGGCCCAGACCCGCGCCGGGCTCGAGCCCCGCGAGATCAGCCTGGCGGTGGAGGCCTGCGACGACACCCTCACCATGCTGACGGATGTGAAGGGGTGCGAGGCGCTGTACGAGGTGTACTTTCCTTGAGCGGTCAGCCGTCAGCAATCAGCAGTCAGCAGCTACAAGGTAAGATAACGAAGAAACACCTGGCTGCGGCCAGGGGGCGCCCGGTCGCCGTGTGAGCGGCATTCGCCGAGCTGAAAGCTGACGGCTGAAAGCTGAACGCTCACAACCCCAGCTTCCTCATCCGGTAGTGCATGTTCGACCGCGAGATCCCCAGCGCCCGTGCGGCCCGCGCCTGCACGCCGTCGGCCTGGCGCAGGGCCTGCTCCACGAGATCGCGCTCGTAGGCCGCCAGGGCATCGGGGAGAGAGAGGCCCGGCGGCAGGGCGGTGGTGTCCCCGGCTGGTGCGGGCGCGGCGGGCAGCTCCACGGTGCGGATCTCCTCGCCCTGACCGAGGATCAGGGCGCGCTCGAGCACGTGCTCCAGCTCGCGCACGTTGCCGGGCCAGGTGTGGGCCCGCAGCGCCGCGATGACCGCGGGCCGGACGCGCGCGGGGGGGAGCCCGTCGCGCAGCGCGAACCGCCGCAGGATGTGGTCCGTCAGGGCCGGGATGTCCTCGCTGCGCTCACGCAGGGGCGGCAGGCGGATGGTGAAGACGTTGAGGCGGTAGAACAGATCCTTGCGGAAGCGGCCCGCGGAGACCTCTTCCCGCAGGTCGCGGTTGGTCGCGGCGACGATCCGCGCGTCCACCTGGAGGGTCTCTCGGCCTCCGAGGCGGGAGATCTCACCGCGCTCCAGCACGTGCAGCAGCTTCACCTGCATGGCGGGGGAGACGTCTCCGATCTCGTCCAGCAGCAGGGTCCCGCCGTCAGCCTGCTCGAAGCGGCCTTCGTGGCGGCGCACGGCGCCCGTGAAGGCGCCCCGCTCGTGGCCGAACAGCTCGCTCTCCAGCAGGGTGTCGGGCAGGGCGGCGCAGTTGATGCGGACGAAGCGCCCCGTGGCCCGGAGAGAGAGGCGGTGGATGGCGCGCGCCAGCAGCTCTTTGCCCGTGCCGGTCTCGCCCTCCAGCAGCACGAGCGCGGTGGTGCCTGCCACGGCCTGCACCAGATCCAGCACCCGCTTCATGGGGGGGCTGGAGCCCACCACGCCCGGCAGGCCCGACTGGACGCCCACCTCCTGGCGCAGGGCGCGCACCTCGGCCCGCAGCGCGCGGGCCTCCAGGGCCCGCTCCAGGATCACCAGCAGCTCGCTCTTGCTGATCGGCTTGATGATGTAGTCGGCGGCCCCCGCCTTCATGGCGGCCACGGCGTCGTCCACGTTGCCGTAGCCCGTCATGATCACCACGGCGGCCTCGGGCCAGCGCCGACGTATCAACCCGAGCAGCTCGACCCCGCCCATGCCGGGCATGCGCACGTCGGTGATGACCAGATCTGGCGCGCCCTGCTCCAGGAGCGCCAGGGCCTGCTCCGCGCTCTCGGCCAGGGAGACCGTCAGCCCGGCCTTCTCGAGGTTCACCCGCAGGGCGGAGCGCACGGCCCGGTCGTCGTCGACGACCAGGGCGCGGACCCCCGTGGCGATCATCGCACCTCCACCCCGAAGGGCAGCAGCATGAAGAGGTGCTCTCCGTCCAGCGGCGCCAGGCTCCCCAGCTCCTCCAACCCGGGCGGCAGGGCGGCCGGCGGGCGCAGGGGCCCCGTGGCGGCGCGGATCAGGCGCCGCGGCAGCTCGCCGAGGCCGTCGGCGTCGCGCTCGTAGGTCACCAGCTCGTAGCGGGCGCCGTCGCGCAGGCCCGCCTCGTCGCGGGCGCGGTCCACGGCGTCGAACAGCCCGCCCAGCTCGTCCACCAGCCCGTTCTCCACCGCGCGGCGGCCCGACCAGACGCGCCCGCGGGCCAGGTCCTCCACCTGGTCGGGTTCGAGCCCGCGGCCCTCGCCGACCCGCTGCTTGAACTGGGCGTAGGTCTCGTCGATCAGGCGCTCCATGGCCGCGCGCTCCCCCGGATCCATGGGCTTGGACGAGGACCACATGGCCGCGTTGTTGCCGCGCTGCCAGATGGTGGAGCCGATCCCGACCTTGTCGTACAGGCCGGCCAGGGAGAGCTTGCCGCCGTAGACCCCGATGGAGCCGGTGATGGTGCCCGGCTCGGCGTAGATGGCGTCGGCCCCGGCCGCCACGTAGTAGCCGCCGGAGGCGGCCAGGCCGCCCATGCTCACCACCACCGGCTTGCCCTTGTCGCGCAGCAGGCCCACGGCGCGCCAGATGTCGTCGGAGGCGAAGGCCGAGCCGCCCGGGCTGTCCACCCGCAGCACCACCGCCTTGACCGTGGGGTCGCGGCGCGCCTGGGTCAGGGCCTGGACCACGGTCTCCGCCCCGGCGGTCTCTCCGCCGAACAGGCCGGGGCCGCTGGAGGGTCCGCCGTTGATGGTGCCCGCCACCACCACCACCGCGATGCGCCGCGGGGCCTGCCAGCCGCTGTGGGGCAGGGTGGCGAGGTAGTCGTCGTCGAGCAGGAACTCGTAGGGGAAGCCTTCGCCGAGGTCCACGTCGAGCTGATCGGGGTACAGCAGGCCGTCCACCAGCCCCTGCTCCTCGGCCTCACGGGCGGTGTACGGGCCGCCGTCCACCAGGGCCTCGGCCTCCTCGCGGGACAGCCCCCGGCCGTCGGCCACACCCTGGACCAGCCCCTCCCACAGGTCGTCCAGCAGGGCGTTCATCTCCTCGGCCGCGGGCTCGGAGGGCTCGTGCCGGGTCCAGGTCTCGGGCGCCGACTTGTACTCGGAGCGGTGGTAGAACTCGGGCTCCACCCCCACGAGATCGAGCACTCCGCGGTAGTAGGTCATCTCCACCGAGAGGCCGGTGAGATCGAGCTCGGCGGCGGGGTGCAGGAAGACCGAGGTGGCGGCGGAGGCCAGGTAGTAGTCGCGGCTGGAGGTGGCGCCGTCCAGATAGACCGCCACCGGCCGGTCGCGATCCCGCAGCGCCGCGATCATGGCGCGCAGCTCCTCGATCTGGCCCCAGGAGAAGGGCGAAGCGTCCAGGTGCAGCACCACGCCGCGCACCGAGGGATCCTCCCCCGCCTCCTTCAGGCGGCGCAGCAGGTGCAGGTAGCTCTCCTGGGGCGGCGCGAACAGGCCGGTGGAGGGCTGGTAGGGGTGGTCGGTGCCCACCTCGATGATGGGGACCCGCTTGATCACGCCCACGAGGCGCTCGCGGGGATCGCTGGTCTCCACCGCGGCCACCACGCGGGGGGCGCCCGAGGTCAGATCGTCGGCCCAGGCGCCCACGGCCCGGCCGCCGAAGGAGGCCTGCAGCCCGGCGCCCACCTCCAGGCGTTGGGTGCCCCAGACCCGGATGCGCAGCCCGCGTCTCGGGCTCAGGGTGAGGCTGGCGCGGGTGGTGGCGAAGGGCGCCTCGAGCCCCACCGCCTCCAGGGCGGCCGTGTCCGTGAAGAGCTGATCCACGCCCAGCACCGCCCCATCGCCCCAGGGCCGGAGCGCGAGGCCGACGCCGTACTGGCCGGCGGCGCCCCAGGCCGCGCCCGGGCTGCCGATGTTGGTGGCCACGGCCCCGAAGCCCAGGAAGGAGAGGGGGCGCCAGCCGAGCCCGAGATCCCAGGCCGTGAAGTTGTTGCCCGTGCCCTCGGGCAGGTACCACCAGAAGGTGGTGCCCAGGGTGAGCTGGTCGCCCAGGTGCAGGGCCGTGCTGGTGTGCATCCCCCAGAGGCCCTCGCGCACCCCGGGGGTGCGGTAGAGCAGGCCGAATCCGAGCCCCCCGGCGCTGGCCCCGAGCTGCACGGCGCCGACCGGATCGTCGGTCTGCTGCAGGTAGCGCGCGGAGAGGCCCGCGTCGGGGTCGAAGGCGAACAGGGCCGGGTTGGTGGCCATGCTGGCCGTGCCGTCGTCTGTCGCCAGGCCGGCCCCGGGCAGCTCGATGCGCGTGGGATCGGGCGCCACGGCGGCCAGCACCGGCCGGACGCTCACCGACAGCAGGAAAAGGGGGAGCAGCGCGACGTCGATACCGGCACGGGTCATGAACACCTCAACGGGGAACCCCTTGACACGGAGGGGGGTCCAAGGCAATCGGCGGTCACCTCCGGGAGGCGTGAAAAGTCTTGCCATGACAAGAGCATTTCCTGATACACTATATGAGGTGAGGGCCCCGCCCTCACCGCCGCGTGACTCCCCGTGACCTGTGCCACCTTTCGGCTCCTGCGGTGTTCAAGGCTATGATGTGCCTTGGCCGCCCGCCCCCACCGCCTCCCCGGAACTCCCCGTGACCTCCCTCCGCGCCCTCCTCCACTGGCTCCCCGCCACCCTCGGCCTGGCGCTGCTGCTCTCCGGCGCCGCCCTCGCCGATGAGGTCTCACCCGAGACCGCCGCCCAGGCCGCCCTGCCCACCACCCTCGCCGCCCTGCTCGATCCCACGCTCGAAGACCCCCTCCTGCGCCGCACCCCGGTCGCGATCCAGGTGGTCGACACGCACACGCGCGAAGAGGTCTACGCCCGCGGGGCCGACGACCTGCTCCTGCCCGCCTCCACCATGAAGCTGATCACGACGGCCGCGGCGCTGCGCACCCTGGGGCCGGCCTGGACCTTCTCCACGGACGTCCTGGTGGACGGGGAGGTTGACGGGGCGGGCCTGCTGCACGGCAGCCTCTACGTGCGTGGCGGCGGCGACCCCACCATGGTCCTGGAGCGGCTGTGGAAGCTCGTGCAGGAGATCCGCCTCGAGGGCGTCCGCGAGATCGAGGGCGACGTGGTCTTCGATGACGATCTCTTCCCCGCGTTGCCCGGCGTGCCCGGCTGGGACAAGCCCGAGGACCTGGAGCAGGGCCCCGCCTACTTCCCCCCCCTCTCGCCGCTGACGGTCAACTACAACGCGATCGCCCTGTACGTGGGGCCCGGCGAAGCTCCAGGCAAGCCCGCCCGGATCGAGCTGGAGAACCCGACCCCCATCATCCAGATCGAGAACAACGCGGCCACCGGCCTGGCTCACGGGCGGCACGGCTGAAGATCGAGCGCCGGCTCGACGGCGTGAAGACCGTCTTCACCATCACCGGCCTGGTCCCGGCCGAGGGTGACACCGATCGCTACTACCGCGCCGTCGGGGACGCCTCGGCCTACTTCACCGGCGCCTTCGCCGAGCTGTGCAAGCAGCACGGGATCAAGGTCCACGGCCGCTACATCGACGGCAGCACGCCCGACGACGCCACCCTGCTCGTGCGCCAGAGCTCGCCGCCGCTCGGCACCATCCTGCAGACAATGGACAAGCAGTCCAACAACCTCATGGCCGAGGCGGTGCTGCAGGCCATGGGTGTGGCGGTCCACGGGGCGCCGGGCAGCACGGCCAGCGGGCTCGAGGTGGTGGCCTCCTACCTGCACGACCTCGGCATCCCGGACGACAGCTTCCACCTCGTGAACGGCTCGGGGCTCTCCCGCGAGGCCGTGCTGCGCCCCGAGGTGTTGACCGCGGTCCTGCTCGACATGGACCAGGACCGCCTGGTGGGCCCCGAGTTTCGGGCGGCGTTGTCCATCGGTGGCCTCGACGGCACCCTGCGCCGCCGCTTCGCCGCGGACGAGCTGGCCGGGAGGGTGCGCGGCAAGACGGGCTCCCTCAACGGGGTCTACTGTCTCACCGGGTACGTGGACGCCTCCGACGGCACCACCTACGCCTTCGCCATGCTGCTCAACGACATCCACGGCCCCCTCTCCCGGGCACGCAGGGTCCAGGACGCCTTTGTCGGTGCGCTGCTCGCCTCGGGTGAGGCCATCGATCTCGCCGCGGTGGAGGATACCGCCGTGGAGGGGGGCGAAGAGGATGAAGCGGAGCAGTGACGGTCACCAACGAGGGGGCTTTTCGGGCCCCTCCGGATCGCCCAGGAAGCCCACAGCATCGTGACAACCCCTTTTTTCCCTTTCGTTGACACCGCTCGCCGTGGAACGGTATAGGATGCACCGACTGCCCGGATGCACCCGGAAGACGGGGTGCGGATTGGGCAGAAACCGCTAAGAAAGCTTTTTCTGGAACGACAGGCAGGAGATCCCGGAATGGAACGCATCGCGCGGACCCTCTTGCTGGCCCTGGTCTTCTTCACCATGGCCGGTTCGGCGTTTGCCCAGACGAGCCCTCCGGGTGGGGGCCAGGATGGCGCCGCCCCCGCCGCCGCGAGCGTCGTGTCAGAGGAATCCCTCGACGCCACCGGCCAGGCCGAGCCCGAAGACTCCGGCTTCAACCGCCGGCTGCTCACCACCGAAGAGCACGTCAACGGCCTCAAGGAGCAGGTGTTCAGGGCAAAGGCCACCCTGCAGCTCCTCAAGGAGATCGTCATCCAGGGCTCCTCCTCGGGCGCCCGCGCGGTGCTGTGGCACAAGAACGAGCTCGGGCCGGCCTTCACCATCCAGTCCGTCAACTACTACCTCGACGGCCAGTCCATCTACTCCAAGACCGTGCTCGACGAGTCCCTGAGCGGGAAAGACGAGTTCCGCCTGCACGACGGCCCCATCCCGGCCGGAAACCACACCATCGCGGTCTCCATGGTGCTGCGCGGGAACGGCTTCGGTGTCTTCTCGTACGTGGACAAGTACACCTTCAACGTCCAGTCGAGCTACGCCTTCACCGCGGAGGACGGCAAGTCCTGCGAGGTGTGGATCCGCGTGAAGGAGCGCAAGGGGGTCGGAAGGTCTTTCGTGGAACGCCCCTGGGTGGAGTACGACCTCTCCTGTACCCGGGTCGGGCCCGCTGGGATGTAGGGGGAAGAGCCGCCCATGGCCGCGTCCCCCCCCCTCCGTCGTCCGCTCGTCCTGCTGGCGCTCGCGCTGGCGGTGGGGCCGGCGCTCGCCGATGAGCCCGACTTCGCCAGCCGCCTGGGCGGCCTCGAAAAGAAGCGGGACGAGCAGCTCGAGAAGCTCGGCCGCATCTCGGATGTCGCCACCACGCGCTCGGGCTTCCTGTCCGCCGCCGAGGCCCAGAAGCGCTATGACGACGCTGTCTTCTCCGCCCTCATGGGCGACTCCGAGCGCGCCGCCCTCGAGTTCGAGGTCCTGATCCGCTCGGGCGCCATCGCCTCTACCACCGTGCAGCGCGACGCCGAGTGGTACCTCGCCGAGACCCTGTTCGATCTCGGCAACCTCTCCAGCGCGGCCGACGCCTACGAGTTCATCGTCAAGCAAGGGGCGTCCCACCCCTTCTTCTCGGGGGCCGTGCGCCGCCTGCTGGAGCTGTACGGCATCACCGCCGAATCCGACGCCTTCTACGACGTGTACAACACCTACATCGCCACGCGGCGCGTCACCCCCAACGCCCTGATCAACTACACGGTCGCCAAGTCGCTGTACCGCCAGCAGGACTGGCCCCGGTCCAAGTCCCTGTTCCTGGAGTGCTGCGACGGCAGCGAGTACGAGGCGCGAGCCCACTACTTCGTGGGCACCATCCTGGTCACCCAGAGGAACCTCTCGGACGCGGCGGTCGAGTTCCAGCGGGTGGCGGCCATGCCCGTCACCGACGCCAACACCCGCGAGGTGGTGGATCTGGCCAACCTGGCCTACGGGCGCGTCGAGTACGAGCTCGGCCACTACGACGCCTCCACCGAGGCCTACCTCAAGGTCGGCCGCGACTCCAGGTACTTCGCGGATCAGCTCTACGAGCTCGTCTGGACCTTCATCAAGCAGGGCGAGCTCGCCACCGACAAGGCCGCCCGCACCAAGGCCTACGAAGACGCCATCCGCGCGGTCGAGATCTTCCTGATGGCCTTCCCCGAGCATCGCTACGCGGCCCAGCTCAAGGTCGTCGAGGGCCACCTGCACATGAAGCAGGAGCGCTACGAGAGCGCGAACTCCTCCTACGAGAGGGTGATCGCCGAGTACAGCCCCATCCGCGACCTCGTGAGCGCCGTGGCCGTCTCCCGCGAGCAGCCCCGCCTCTTCTTCGAGCGCCTGGCCGAGGAGGACGCCCTGGACAAGCTCGACCGCGAGGGGCTCCCGCCCTTCGCCGCCGAGATGCTCTACGGGCGCCCCGAGCTCTCGAAGGTGGTCGCCCTGCGGCGCGACCTCGCCGAGCAGCGCGAGGAGCTCCAGAGCACCACCGAGGTGGTCGAGGAGCTCGACTCGGCGTTCTTCTCGGGGGTCACCTCGCTGGGAGCCTTCCAGAACGCCTACGAGACCTTGAAGTGGCTGCGGGTGGATCAGGTCGCCCTGATGTCGGAGCTGCTGGCCCTGGAGGAGGACTACCTCCTCGCCGGCACCACCGGCGCCAACCACTCCAAGGTCCAGGCCCTGCAGCTCGAGCGCAAGCTGGTCACCGACGTGGCCTCCGCCGAGCAGCGCGAGGATCTGGCCTCCGCCGAGCGCGACCAGGTGCGGGCCGAGCAGGTGCGCGCCGTGCAGTCCCAGGCCTTCCTGGTGGAGCAGATCGCCCGCGATCTTCTGGCCGAGGCCGAGGCCACCGAGGAGTACCTCGCCAGCGGCCAGCACAAGGTGGTCGCCTCCGACGTCCGCGCCATCCAGGACGAGCTCAGGCAGGTCCAGGAGTCCCTGCGGGAGGTCATCCAGCGTGCCAAGCCGCTGCAGACCGAGACCACCCTGCGAGAGGTGATGGGCCAGAGCGTCGATGGCAAGGGCGCGCAGATCGCGGACATCGACCAGAACGCCCTCGACGGCTTCCAGCGCGTGCGCCGGCTGTTGGGGGGCTACCGCGCCAAGGTCACCACCCCGGGTGCCTACGACTTCTTCAGCCGCATCGACTCCCTCTGGACCGACATGGACCGCTCCCACGCCCGCACCGAGGAGGTCGCCGGGCTGCTGTCGGAGGTGGAGCAGGAGGAGATCGTCCGCCTGCGCGAGGAGTTCGTGCGGGAGTCCAACAACGTCTCCCGCCTCCAGGCTGAGCTGCAGACCTCCTGGGACCGCACCGACGCGCTGGGCGTGGAAGCCACCAGGGTCGGCTTCGACGACCTCGCCGCGTTCTTCAACGAGTCGGTGATGAAGGCCGACATGGGCATCGTGGACGTCTACTGGCAGCGCAAGGTGGCCGTGAGCGACCGCATCACCGAGCTCAACGAGGAGCGGGCCGAGCTGCTCAAGGATCTCGACAAGCGCTTCGCGTCCATCCACGCCAAGCTGGAGGACTGAGTTGACGCGCATCCACCCCCCGGCTCTGCTGCTGCTGCTCGCGGCCACGGGGGCGCTCGCCCCCGCCACCATCGCCGCCCCGAAGAGCGCCACCCCTGAGGTCATCGAGGTCAAGGTGGAGCGCCTCATCGGCCCCGTTCCCGAGCAGGTCGAGGCCTTCGACGCTGCCGGCGCGCGCTTCGAGACCCGCATGGAGGAATTCCGCGAGGACGCGCGTGAGTACGTGGACCTGGTCGAGGCGGAGAAGCGCACCCAGATCCGCGACGGCTACGATCGCGTGGTCGACGGCCTGCGGTCGCAGGAGGACGCGCTGCGCACGCTGGCCAAGACCCGCTTCGAGGACTTCCTGCGCAAGTACCCCGACTCCGAGGCCAGCCCCCACGTCATGTTCCGGCTCGCGGAGCTGTACTACGAGGACGCCGAGAACGAGTTCATCACCGCGGACGCCAACTTCCAGGCCCGCTCCCGCGAGTACAACGATCTGCTCGACCACCTCGCGCCCGGTGCCGACATCCCCGATCCCCCCGATCCCGCCAAGAAGGACTACAGCCTCGCGCTGGACCTCTACGAGCGGATCGAGTCCGGATATCCGGACTACGAGAACATGGACGGCGTCTACTACATGCTCGGGTACTGCCTCACGGAGGACAACGCCCTCCTGCGGGACGACCCCCGTGGCCTCGCCGCCCTGCAGAAGCTGGTGGATGGCCACCCCGGCAGCGAGTTCATCAACGACGCCAGCATGCGGCTGGGCGAGTACTACTTCAACGTCGCCAACGACCTCGAACAGGCCATCGCCAACTACCAGCGCATCGTCGATTCCGGCGAGACCGGGCGCAACTTCGACAAGGGCCTCTACAAGCTGGCCTGGTCCCACTACCGCCTGGCCAACTCCGAGCGCTTCGGCGAGTACGACGTGGCCCTCAAGCTCTTCGTCCAGCTGCTCGACTACTCCGATCGGCTGATGCTCTCCAAGGGCGTCAAGTCGGCCATGAAGCCCGAGGCCATCCAGTACTCGGCCATCTCCTTCGCCGACATGAGCGACATCCTCACCCAGCAGCAGGGCCAACCCGTCAGCCCGCTGACGGTGGCCCAGCGCTTCTTCAAGGATGTCGGCCAGCGCGAGTACGAGAAGGACATCTACATCCACCTCGCCGAGGTGGAGATCGTCCTGGCGCACTTCGATCTGGCCATCGAGGTCTACGACTACCTCCAGCAGCGCTGGCCCGGCGATCCCGAGAACCCGGATCGCCAGTACCGCATCGCCCAGCTCTACATGACCATGATGCCCAAGAACGAGCCGGCCTCCGCCGAGGCCGAGCGCGTCCTGGCCGAGCGCTACAGCGAGGGCACCTCCTGGTGGGCCGCCAACCGCGCCAACCCCGACGCCCTGGCCGTGGCCCGGGGCTTCACCGAGCAGTCCCTGGCCAACGTCGCCAAGGACCTGCACGTCAAGGCGCAGGGCACCAACACCCCCGAGGACTACTCCGCGGCCGCCGACAAGTACCGCGAGTACCTGCTGCGTTTCCCCTTCGCCGACGACTACTACGAGATGGAGTGGCTGCTGGCGGACGCCTTGCTCAACGGCCACCGCCTGGCCGAAGCCGAGAAGGAGTACCTCCAGCTCCTCAAGACCACCAACCACCCCTACGGCGACGGCGCCCTCTTCATGCTGATGCAGGCGCGGCGCCAGGATCTGGTAGATAGGTACGGCAAGATCGAGGCCCGGCCCAGCAACGCCATCGTCGAGCGCGTGGACAAGACCGCCTCCGGGGCCGAGATCACCGTCTACATGCTCACCGACGAGCACAAGGACTTCATCGAGGCGGCCGACCGGGTCGTGGCCACCCCCTTCGCCGATCCCAAGTTCGTCGGCGCGCGCGACGCGAACCTCGCAGCCCTGACCTACCTCCCCGGGCAGATCCTCTTCGAGTTCGGCCACTACGACGAGGCGCTGCCGCGCTTCGAGAAGGTCTTGCAGGGGCACCTCAACTCCAAGGAGGCCACCTCCGCGGCGGCCTGGATCGTGCGCATCTGGCAGGAGCGCGACGACATGCCGATGATCCTGGCCGAGACCCAGCGGTTGCAGGATCTCTTCAAGAACGCGCCGGTCGCCACCACCGACACCGAACGGCAGGTGGCCATGGACGGCTGGGGGAAGCTGGAGGAAGGCGCGGCCTTCAAGATGGCCCTGCAATTCGCCCTGGACGGCAAGCGCGATCTCGCCGCCGAGGCCTTCAAGGCCTTCTGCCAGAAGTATCCGCAGTCCGAGTACTACACCGACGCCTTCTTCAACTGGGCCAACAACCTCGAGCTCGTCGGGCGCGTCTCCGAGGCCAACACCCTGTTCGAGCAGTTCATCGAGAAGTACCCCAAGGATCCGCGTTCCGAGGGCTACTACTTCCGCATCGCCGGCAACTACGCCCAGATCCTCGAGATCAAGACGGCCCTCAGGTACTACGACGGCCTGGTCAAGAACTTCCCGAAGTCCCAGAACGCCGCCGCCGCCATCTACAACTCGGCTTTCCTGCGCATCGGCATCGGCGAGCACGAGGCCGCGGCCGAGAAGCTCGAGTACTACGCCACCACCTGGCCGGATGCGGCGGACGCCGAGCAGGCCTACTACCTGGCTGGCAACGAGTGGGAGCAGGTGGGTGAGCGCCAGGCGCTCGATTTCTATCGCCGCTACCTGCGCCGCTACGGTGGCCAGGACGTCAACCACGCCCTGGCGGCCCAGTACCGGATCATCAAGATCCTCGAGGGCCAGAAGCAGCAGAAGAACGCCGACCGCGAGTGGGAAGAGCTCGAGCGCATGTACGGGGAGTTCCTGGTCGCCGGCAAGGCTGTCGCCGGCCCGGGACGCCACGCCGCCGCCGAGGGCGCCTTCCGCGCGCTGTGGGCGCAGTTCGGCAAGTTCCAGGAGGTCAAGTTCACCAGCGATGAGGAGAAGGACGTCACCCTCCTCATGGTGGACAAGCCCGCCGAGCTGGGCGCCCTGGTGGATACCTGCCTGGCCTTCGTGCAGCGCTACCAGGACTTCGAGTATTCCTCCGCCGCCCTCTACATCCAGGCCGCGGCCACCTTCGCCTACGGCCAGATGATCTTCGATGTTCCTCCGCCCAAGGGGTTCAACGAATTCCAGATCGACGTCTTCCGGCAGCAGCTCGAGCCCTACCGCGTCAAGGTCGAGGACAAGGGCAGGGACCTCGCCCTCAAGACCCTCGAGACCGCCCAGAAGGCCGAGCGCTGGTCGAGGTGGCAGGGGCTGACCCTCGATCTGCTGAACGCCCACTACCCGACCGAGTTCCCCGCCGAGAAGGTCGAGCTGCGCTACCCCGCCACGGTGAAGTTCACCTTCGAGCCGGGCCCTGCACAGATCGACGTGCCGGCGCCCCCACCCCCGGCTCCGACCCCGGCATCCAGCCCGGGGGGGGCGACCCCGGCTACTCCAGGGGGTGAGTGATGCGCCTGATCCCGGTGCTCGTCCTCCTCGGCCTGACGGGGTGCCTCCACAAGAAGCCCCCCGAGCCCGCCGTCCCCACCACGCCCTCGGCGACCGCACCCACCGCGCCGGCGGCCGGCACCCCGGCGATCGTGGCCCCCGTGGTCAAGACGCCGGAGCAGATCGCGCTGGAGCGCCAGCAGAAGGCCCGCGAGGCCACCGCGCTGTTGACCTCAGGCAAGTACGAGGACGCCCGGCGCGCCCTGACCCTGCTGCAGGAGCTCGAGAAGGACCTCCCCGAGTCCGCCGCCATCTCCTACGATCTGGGCCTGGCCCAGCAGCAGCTCGGCAACAAGGCCGTGGCCGAGCAGGCCTATCGGCGCGCCACCCAGCTCGACCCCTCCTTCGGCAAGGCCTGGCTGGCGCTGGGTGCTCTGGCCGAGGCCGGTGGCGATCTCGGCTACGCCCTCACCGTCTACGGGCAGGGCATGCGGGCCGCGCCCGACGACATGGATCTGTGCACCGCGCGCATCGGCGTGCTCATGCGCCTCGGGCGGAACCAGGAAGCCGAGGCCGCCGCCAAGCAGGCCCTCCAGATCAACGCGAAGGCCCAGTCCATCTACGCGAACCTGGCCCTCATCTACCTGGGTGAGGGCCGGCTGGAGCTGGGCAAGTTCATCATCCAGCGCGCCTTCAACTTCGTGGAGGGGGCCGAGAACAACGCCAACCTCCACGCTTCTCTTGGGCGCATCTACTACCTGCAGGAGCACCCCTTCGAGGCCCGCTCCGAATACGAGCGTGCGCTCCAGCTGAACCCTCAGCTGCTGTCGGCCATGGTGTACCTGGCCGAGCTTCACCTGGACAACCGGGCCTACAGCTCCATGATCCCGTTGCTCGAGAAGGCCGTGAAGCTCGCGCCCGACGACCCGGCCATCCACATGAGCCTCGGCATCGCCTACCGCGGCGTCCAGCGCTACGACGAAGCCATCAAGGAGTACGACCGCGTCGGCCAGCTCAAGCCCGGCGCAAGCGAGCCGCTGCTCAACAAGGCCATCCTCTTCGGCGACTACCAGAAGAGGTACGACGAGGCCATGGCCATCCTGGAGCAGTACAAGGTCGTCCCTGGCGCCGACGTCACCCAGGCCGACGCCTGGATCGAGCAGTACCTGAAGGAGAAGGAGCGCGTGGAGCGCGACGAGAGGCGCAGGAAGGCCATCGAGGAGAAGCGCAAGAAGCGCGAAGAGGAGGAGCGCTTCCTCAAGGAGATGGAGGAGAAGAAGAAGCAGGAGGAGCTGCTCCGCCAGCAGC
>JBDRKM010000432.1:0-2392 GCA_043814015.1 Pseudomonadota bacterium | reverse complement strand
ACCGAGCAGGTGATCTCCTGCCAGATCGGCGAGAAGGTGTGCTACGGCGCCTGGCTGGCCTCGGACCCGAGCTCCTACTGGGGCGCCGGCTTCGACGGCGACAGCCCCTGCACCGACTGCTGCGCCCGCTGCGGCAGCGGGAGCATCACGGTTGGGCTGACCGACTGAACCAACCTGGGCGCCTGGATGGGCTCATCCCTCCCGGGCGCCCAGGAAACCCAGCGTGACGGACGGGGCCCCGGCCCCCGAGAAACCATAGTACGATAGGGCGACCGTCACCCAGCCTCTCTTCATGTCTGCGGGGCGCTGTCTCCGTTCGCCGAGGGAGGTGGGCACCCTGTGTGCGGCCAGAGGAGAGCAGCATGGCCATCCACCCGTCGACGCGATCGAACCGCACGCCCGCGCTGCCGCTCCTGCTGGGGCTCGCCGCGTGCGCTCCCGACGAGGACTCCCAGCCCTCTGGTCCGAATCCTCCCAGCCCCGAGGAGCTGACATCGGCCCTCCGCGTGATCGCCGACCTGCAGGCGGCGCTGCCGGGCGCGCCAGACGCCGAGGCGGTGGCCGCGCTGCTCGAAGAGGCGGTGGCCTCCTCCGACGTGCTCGCGGAAGCCAGGGCGGACCCGGCGCTCGACGTGAGCCTGCGCTTCACGTTCGGCGGGGAAGGGCACCTCGCGCGTGGTACCGGGCTCGCCTGGCCGGTCGCGCCGCGGCCGGAGCCCCCGGGGTTTCCCCCGCCCCCGCCCGGCGGCACCCCCGGCTCCTACCTGCTCGGGTTCGGGACCCCCTCCGCCGAGGTCGCCTTCGCCGGGGTCCTCCCTTCCCTCGGCTACGCCGACGCGGACGCCTTCCTCGACGAGGTCCAGCAGGGAGCCGACGAGGCCGGTTGGCTGGGGACCGAGCTCGCCGGGGTCGACGCCGGGTTGTCTACGTGGTCCACGTTGGGCCAGGTTGACTTCGCCTGGATCGCGACCGTCTCGCACGCCTCCACCTTCCCCGGGGAGGAGGTCGCCCGCTTCCTCCAGACCGGTGAGGTGGCCGACCTCGACACCCTGCTCGCCCTGTACGAGGACGACTCGATGGGGGTGGCCGCGCTCCCGCTCGTGGGAATCCAGGGCGAGTCGACCACCTACCTGGCCGTCGGAGCCGACTGGTTCTCCTCCACCGCCTCGGCCTGGTCTGGAGGGGCGGTGTTCGTGGACGGCTGCGCCAGCCTGGACGACGAGACCCTCGGCGCGGCGCTGCAGACCGCCGGGGCCGGGGCCGTGCTGGGCTGGTCCGGCGCTGGTTTTCCAGGGCTCACGGCGCTGGAGGCGCCCGGTGTGGTGGAGGCGCTGTTCGCGCCGGGCATGACCATCGCCGAGACCTTCGCCGCGCCGTACGCCGAGGCCGACAGCCTGGCCGAGCACCTGTCGGTCTGCGTCACCGCGGACGCCGCCGGGGAAAGCCTCGCCGTGGAGCACGACGCGAGCGATTGTGACGCGGTCGCCGCAGCACTGACCCTGGTGGGGGACACCACCCTCAAGGCCGCCCAGGAAGACCTGGACGATGACGGCTACACCATGGAGGAGGGGGACTGCCACGACGGCGACCCCGCCCGCCACCCCGGCGCGGCGGAGTGGTGTGACGGCGTGGACACCGACTGCGACGGCATCGTGGACGAAGACGACGCCTCGGATGCGTCCACGTGGTACGCGGACGCCGATGGGGACGGCTTCGGAGACCCTGCAGCCAGCACCAGCGCCTGCCTCGCCCCCGAGGGGTTCGTCGCGGAGGCTACGGACTGCGATGATACTTCGGGCGACATCTCCCCGGACGCCCAGGAGCGCTGCGACGGGCTGGACGACGACTGTGACGGGGTCGTGGACGAAGACGACGCCACCGACGCACCCACCTGGTGTCAGGACGGCGACGGCGACGGCTTCGGCGATGGCACCACCGGTGTGACGGCCTGCGAGGCTCCCGAGGGGTACCTCCTGGACGCCTCGGACTGCGACGACACCTCGGCCGCGATCTTCCCGGGCGCCGATGAGCGCTGCGACGGCGAGGACAACGACTGTGACGGCACCGCGGACGAGGACGACGCCACCGACGCGCTCACCTGGTATTGGGACGGCGACGGTGATGGCTTCGGCGATTCGGCCATGCCCCGCGCCGCCTGCGAGGCACCCTCCGGGTTCGTCGCGGACGCCACCGACTGCGACGACAGCGTGGATCTCGTCTTCCCCGGCGCCGACGAGCGCTGCGATGGCCAGGACGACGACTGCGACGGGATCGTGGACGAGGACGAGGCGGTCGATGCGCCCACCTGGTTCGCCGACATGGACGGCGATGGCTTCGGCGATGCCGCCAGCCCCACCACCGCCTGCAGCCAGCCCTCGGACTTCGTCTCCGA
>JBDRKM010000431.1:0-18728 GCA_043814015.1 Pseudomonadota bacterium | reverse complement strand
GCGGCGCCGGCGCCCGGGCCGCCTGGGAGGACGCCGGCGGCCCGGCCCTGGGGGAGACCGCCGCGGCCGGCCTCGCCGATGGCTGCGCGATCTACGCCCCGCGGCCCCTCTCACGCTGACGCTCGCGTCGGATCAGGGGCGCCAGCCCCAGCAGGAGCAGCCCGACCCAGCCCCCGCGCGCCCCCCCGCTGCTGCACCCGCAGCCGTCGGCCCCCACGGTGAGGGACACCGGGATCCGCACCGGGGTCACGCCCTCCTCGGTGGCGCTGAGGGTGAGGAACCCCTCGTGGCCGCTGCCGCGCGCGAGCCCGCGCCCGCTGAAGACCAGGGAGACGGCGTCGGGGCCATCGGCCGCCTCTCCCGCCGCGGTGTCGAGGCGCATCCAGGTGTCCGAGACCTCGGCGGTCCAGGACACGGGGCCGGGGTTGCAGTTGCCGATGGCGATGGTCGCCACCGCGCGGTCGCTCGGGCCGTCGAGGGCGGCCTCGATCGGATCGGGGTCGGCGCACAGGGCCGCGGGACCCCAGTGGCGGATCTGCAGCGGGATGGCCACGGGGTTGTTGGTGGCGCCCGGCGCCCGGATCAGGAGGGTCTGGGTGGGGTCCACCCCCCCGGCCAGGGCGGGATCGAAGGTCAGCCGGACCGTGACGGCGCGGCCTCCCACGGCGCCCTCACGCTCGCTGGCCTGGGTCCAGGGCTGGCTCTCCAGCGCGCCCTGCGCGAGGGCGAGGCCCCAGTGGTAGGTCCCGACCCCCGTGTTGGTCAGGCTGAGGTCCACCGACACAGGGGTGGCCTCGTCCTGGTCGATGACGATCTCCTCCAGGTCGGCCCCGACGGTGGGGTAGGCGATCCGGAGGCTGGGGTCTCCGATCTGGGTCATCCCGTAATACCAGTTCTCTCGCCAGTTCTCCTCATACGGCTGCACGTCCTCCCACCAGCCGCGCAGGGCGGCGCCGAAGGATTCGTGCTCGCCGAGCCGGTCGTAGTAGTAGGGGCGCTCCAGCATGGAGCCGGTCTTGGTGGAGCCGAGCGACAGCAGGCCGAACTCGGTGCCGAAGGTGTAGACCCCGCCCATGAAGACCGGCGAGCCGGTGCCGAGCGTGGAGTCCTGGTCGAAGTCGGAGTTGGAGCAAGCGAAGAGGTCGTAGAAGAGAGCCGTGGCGTCGTCGGGGACCTCTTCCCAGTACATCTCGTCGTAGCTGCCGCGGTAGACGAAGTAGTGCTCCATGGGGCTGGAGTGGACGAACACCGCGATGTTGTCGTAGTCCTGGGTCAGGCGGGGGACGTAGTCCGCCTTGCGGGTGACGTCTGCGTCGCTCACGCGGGTCACCTCGGGGAAGCCGCCCTCGATCTCCCGCTGGTACTCCGCGGCCCAGTGGGCCCAGTCGTCGTCCACGTACACCAACGAGCTGCCCACCGGCTCGATCTGGCCACGGCGAAAGGCGTGATCGCGGTCGAAGTAGTCCGTGAGCAGGCCCACCCGATCCCCGAGGAAGTCGCGCGCGATCATGCGGCCGACCCAGATCTCGGGGGCGGCGTCGGCGCGGCCGTGGCCATCGTAGATGCCGTTGTCGTTGGTGTCGGTCCAGGTGCCGTCGAGGTCGGCCAGGGCCAGCTCGCAGGGGAAGACCGCGTAGCCGTAGTGACCGTAGTCGTTGACGAACTCGTAGCGCAGGAGGGGCAGCTCGCCGACGAGGATGGCGCCCTCCAGGCCGGCGTCCTCGGCGTAGAGCTCCTGCAGGTGGGCCCTGAGATCCTCGCCCGAGCCGTCCTCGGCGCTCTCCAGCAGGACCGGGTGGCCTTCGAGGGTCAGATCGTCCAGGAAGGTGTCGAGGGCGGAATCGAGCGGACCGAGCAGCCCGGACTCCACCAGCACCAGCACGCGGCCCTGCAGCCCCGCGCCGGGGGTGCCGACCGGGGGTTCGCGCGCCTCGATGGTGCGGACCAGGAGGGGCTCCTCGGGCATGGGCACCGGCACCGCGGTGGGGTCCAGCGGCGCCGGCCGGAATGGCTCGGGCCAGCGGGTGACCGGGATCTCGTCGAGCTCGTAGGCCCCGATGGGGGACATGAGCGCGAGGAGCAGGGGAGCGCAGGGGGGGATCATCAGACCTCCGGGGGCACATCTTGCCCCCGAAGAGCCGCGCGGGCCACGCGCTGTTGCTCGCCGGGGCCCGGCTTCACATTTTCTTGGGCCGCCGACCGGCTGGCTGGGCCAGGATCTCCTCCAGGCGCTGCTTGAGGGCCGGATCGTCCGGCTCCTCGGCCAGGGCGCGCTGCAGGGTGGCGATGGCGCCATCGCGATCGCCATCGCCGAGCTGCACGTCGGCCAGGTTGAGCATGTAGGCCGAGCGCCGCTCCCCCTCGGTCAGCTCCACGGCCATGCGCGCGAAGACCACCGCCTCCCGCGCGCGCTGGTCCCGTGCCCGGCGATGGGCCTCGCGGGCTCCGGGGCCCCGGGGCGCGGGGTCGGGCTCGGCCCCGGCGACGTACAGCAGGGCCAGGCCGGCCAGCGCCTCCGGATCGTCGGGCTGCAGCCGGAGGGCCTCGCGCATGGCCCAGGCGGCCTCGTCGTCCTGGCCGCGGGCCTGGAACAGCCGCGCCAGGCCGCGCCAGGCCCCGGCCGCGTCGGGATCCCCATCGCGGGCGCGCAGGTAGAAGGCGGCGGCCATGTCCCAGAGGCCCATCTCGCGGTACACGTCCCCCAGGTTCACGGCGGCGTCCACCGCGCCCGGATCGAGGGCCAGGGCCTGGTCGAGGGCGCCCAGGGCCCCGGCGAAGTCTCCGCGCCGGTGCAGCACCACGCCGAGGTTGTTGTGGGCGGCGGCGAAATCCGGCGCGCGGCGGGTCAGGGCGCGCAGGTGCAGCTCCGCGGCCGGGAGGTCGCCGGCCGCCAGGCAGGCGGTGCCCAGGTGCAGCGCCAGATCGCGATCGGAGGGAGCGAGCGCGGCGCCCCGGGCGAAGGCCTCCACGGCTTCGTCCGGCCGGCCGAGCCGCACCAGGGCCAGCCCGAGGGCCTCCCAGGCCGCCGCCCGCCCGGGGGCCTGCTCCACCGCGACGCGCGCGTGCGGCAGGGCGCGGCGGGCCTGGCGATCCTCCACCAGCAGGGCCGCGAGCCGCACCCGGGCGTCCACGTCCTGCGGGTCGCGCTCCACCGCGTTGGCGTACTCCTTGATGGCCTGCGGCCGGCGCCCGAGGCGGTCGTAGGAGGCCGCCAGGTTGTAGTGGGCCACCGCCAGGGAGGGGTCGATGCGCAGCGCAGCCCGGTAGGAGGCGATGGCCTCATCGTCCATCCCCAGATCCTCGTAGGCCAGCCCGAGGTTGCTGTGGGCCTCGGCCAGATCGGGGTCCACGGCCAGCGCCTCGCGGAAGGCCGCCGCCGCGGCCTCGGGTTGTCCGCCGCGGTACGCCTCCAGGCCGCGCCCGTTGTGGAAGCTGGCGCGGTACGACGCGCAGCCGCCAAGGGCGAGCAGGGCGAGGGCGGGCGGGAGGCGGAGCACCCTAGAAGTATGCCGCAGGATTCGAGCTGGTGGTGTCCGCGGCCAGCACGGTCATGTCCCGGCCCACCTGGTAGACGGTGGGGATGTACAGATCGGCCTCGAGGGTGAAGGCCAGCCCGCTGGGGAAGCTGTTCTCCACGGCGGTGAACCCCAGCACGGGCACCGTGGTGAGGCTGTAGGTGGAGGCCCACTGGGCCAGGTTGGCCTGCGTCGGCTCGGTGCCCTGGTTGTTCTGGCTCATCAGCTCGATGTACTGGTAGCCGCGGGCGGCGTAGCGGTCCTGGGTCTGCTGGGCCCCACGGGCCTCAGACTGGCAGGAGGGTCACCAGAAGGCGCCGGACACCAGGGTGATCACCTGGCCGCAGAAGGAGTAGAGGTCCACGTCCTCGCCGTGCTGATCCCGCAGGGTGAAGTTCGGGAGGACGTCCCCCACCCGGTAGTAGTTCCAGCGGTAGGTCGAGCCACCATGCTCGAAGACGCCGCTGCCCGTGGGGCTGGTGGAAGCGGCGGTGCCATCCTCGCAGTAGCCCACGTTGTAGCCGCCCGTGTAGGTGTGGCTGTAGACGTAGAGGGGGTTGGTGCCGTCGTCCACCTCTTGCCCGTCGCCGAAGCCGTCGTCGTCGGTGTCGGGGTCGTCCGGATCCGTGCCGCGCACCGCCTCGGCGCCGTTGGTCAGGCCATCGCCGTCGTCGTCGGCCTGTGGGTCCGTGTCGGCGTCGGTGTCGGCGTCGGCGTCCGCGTCTCCATCGGCGTCACCGTCGGTGTCGCTGTCGGCGTCCGCGTCCGTGTCGGTGTCGCCCTCGGGGCCCAGCCCGCTGTCGTCCCACTTGACGCAGGCCGTGAGCATCGCTGCGCCGAGGGACAGGCCGAGCCACGCGCGGGGGAGAATCATGGGTACTCCTGACACGAGTGCCCGGATCGCGCGGCGATCCGGGCTCGTGGATCGGATGGGGCTAGAAGTAGCGGCTGGGATCGGAGCTGCCGCCGTCAGCCGAGAGGACCGTCATGTCGCGCCCGATGATGTACATCGTCGGGATGTAGAGGTCGCCCTCGAGCTGGTAGGCGAGCCCGTTGGGGAACTGCGCGTCCGAACCCGTCACCGCCAGCACCGGGACGCTGGTGAACCCGTAGGTGTTGGCCCAGCTCTCGAGGTTGGCCTGGGTGGGCTCGTGGCCCTGCGCGTTCTGGGTGGTGAGCTCGAGGTACTGGTACCCCTGGTCCGCGTTCGCATCCTGCATTTCCTGGGCCCGACCGGCCTCAGTCTTGCAGGAGGGTCACCAGAAGGCCCCGTTCACGATGGAGATGACCTGCCCGCAGAACGAGTAGAGATCCACCATCTCGCCGAACTGGTCCATCAGCGAGAAGTTCTCCAGGACATCGCCCACCTGGTAGCAGTCCCAGGAGTAGGTGTTGCCGTGGATGCTGGTGCTGCAGTCGCCGGTGGGGCCGGTGGCCTCGGGCAGGCCGTCCTCGCACCAGCCCACGTTGTAACCGCCGGTGTAGGGGTGGCTGTAGGCGAAGGCGGGGTTGGTCCAGGCGGAGATCTCGTCGCCGTCGGAGAAGCCGTCGCCGTCGGTGTCGGCCACCAGGGGATCGGCCCCGTAGGTCAGCTCGTCGCCGTCGACCAGGCCGTCGTCGTCGGAGTCGTCGTCGGTGGGGTCTGTGCCGTAGTCCGCTTCGTCGCCGTCATCGATGCCATCGCCGTCGGAGTCGGCGAGGGTGGGGTCGGTACCCTGCCGGACCTCCTTGCCGTCCTTGATGCCGTCGCCGTCGGAGTCGTCGTCGTCGGGATCGGTCCCGAGGTCACTCTCCTCCGCGTTGCTCAGGCCGTCGCCGTCGGAGTCGCAGCCGACAGTGATCAGGCCCGCCACGAGGAGTAGCGGTAGGATGGTGCGCAGTTTCAAGCCTGCCTCCCGGATGGGTGGGGGGGGTTGTCTCGAGGGCCCGCGGGTGCGGGGGTGATGGAACGATACATGACGTCGCACGCTCTGCCCAGCGGGGCACGCCTCGGGGGTGGATTTTTCGTATTCTCGACCAACACGACCGCGAGTAAGCCAGCACGATAGACACGACGTGGCATGGTTCCTCCGCGAGGCGCTCCCCGTGCGACGTCCCCTCCCCGCTCCCTCCCGCGCCCGGCGCCTGGCCGCCCTGCTGGCGGCGCTCCTGCCGACCCTCGCCGCCCCCCCCCTGCTCGCCCCCGCCGCCGAAGCCGCCACCTACGACCCGGCCCTGCGCTGGGAGACGCTCCAGACCGAGCACTTCAACGTCACCTTCCACGAGGGGATCGAGCCCCTGGCCCAGGAGATGGGGCGCCTGTGCGACGAGGTCTACGACTCCCTGGTGGAGCGCTGGGGCCACGTGCCCCACCGCCGGGTCGAGCTGCTGCTGGTGGACTGGACCGACGACGCCAACGGCTACGCCACGCCGCTGCCGGTCAACACCATCGTCATCTTCGTGACCGCCCCCCAGGAGTCGAGCACCCTCAGCCTGTACGAGGACTGGAACCGGGCGATCCTCACGCACGAGCTCACCCACATCATGCACCTGGACACGGCGGAGGGCCTGCCCGGGGCGCTCAGGCTGGTGTTCGGGCGCATCGTGAGCGTCAACCTGGTCACGCCAGGCTGGATCACCGAGGGTATCGCGGTCTGGACCGAGACCGAGCTCACCCCCGGCGGCCGCGGGCGGGCCGGCCAGGCCGACATGATCAAGCGGATGACCACCATCGAGGGCCACTTCCCGCCCATCGGCAACCTCGAGGGGTTCCAGGCGGACCCGCCCTCGGGCAACCTGCGCTACCTCTTCGGCCAGGACTTCATCCAGTACATCGCCGAGCAGAAGGGGCACGAGGTCTGGCGGGAGTGGATCCACACCTACGGGCGCTGGTGGGTGCCTTTCTGGCTGCCTTCCAAGCGGGTCTTCGGGGAGTCCTTCCGCAGCATGTACAAGGGCTGGCGCGCCAGCGTGGAGGCCCGCTACGCCGCGGTCCAAGCCGAGGTGGAGGCGGAAGGCCTCACCATGAGCACGCTCTTGTCGGACGGCGAAGCCGCCTGCGCCGGGCCGCGCTTCTCCCCCGACGGCCAGCACATGGTCTGGTCCTGCTACGACCGCGGCCGGGGTCCCGGCATCTACCTGGCCGGCCCCCGCGGCGAGCACCCCGAGAAGATCTACCGCCTCGCCGCTCCACACAACTTCGCCTGGCGCCCCGACTCGCAGGCCCTCGTCTTCTCCTCGGCCCACGCCTACGACGTCTGGTACTCCTTCGACGATGTGTACCTCTACGACCTGGAGAGCGAAGGGATCGAGATGCTCACCACCCGCGCCCGCGCGCGGGACCCGGAGTTCTCCCCCGACGGCGGCACCCTGCTCACGGTGGTCAACGCCGCCCAGAACAACGATCTGGCGGCCCTGCGCGTGGGCGGCTGGATCGAGCGCCTCACCGAGCACCACGACCACACCCAGCTCTCCACCCCCCGCTACGCCCCCGACGGCGAGCGCATCGCGCTGTCTGCCTGGCGCGACGGCCAGCGCGATCTGTGGCTCTACCAGCCCGACGGCACGCCCCTGACCCAGCTCACGGACGACATGGCCATCGACCGCGAGCCCTGCTGGACCCCGGACGGCGCCACCCTCCTGTTCGTCTCGGATCGCACCGGCATCTCCAACATCTACGCCCTGGATCTGGCCGACGCCCACCTCTGGCAGGTCACCAACGTGCTCGGCGGCGCCTTCCAGCCCGACCTCTCCCCCGACGGCACCCTGCTGGCCTTCACCGAGTTCACCTGGAACGGCGAAGATGTGCGCCTCATGCCGCTGGATCGCCGCCAGTGGCGGGATCGCGGCGTGCTGGAGAGCGCGGCACGAGCGCTCGGCGTGGAGCGAACCACAGAGATCGTCCCCGTTCCCGACCCCGTTCCCGTTCCCGACCCCGTTCCCGTCCCCGTCCCCGACCTCCCCACCCACCCCTACCGCCCCCTCCCCACCCTCCTCCCGCCCCGGTACATGATCCCCGACGCCTACCTCACGGGCAGCGGGCTGATGGCCGTGCTCGGCACCGGCGGCGCCGACACGCTGCGGCGCTGGCAGTACAGCGCCTACCTCTCCTACCGCACCGACGACGACTTCCTCGGCGGTGGCGGCGCCCTCACCTGGAACCGCTGGCGCACCACCCTGTCCACGGGCGGCTCGCTCTCCACCGTCCAGTACGCCCGCATCTACATCGATCCCGGCCCCCCGCCCGAGGGCGGCGCCACCATCCCCGGGGTCGAGCGCTCCGAGATCACCTACTACGACAAGCGCACCCAGGGCTGGGGCCAGGTCACCTACCCCCTCGGCCAGCGGCAGTACCTCTTCGCGCGCTACACCGGGCAGCAGCGCCAGAGCCAGTACGCCCTGCCCGAGGGCACCTACTACGGCACCCTGCCCACCCAGGGCGTCCTCTCCTCCTTCGGCGGCGGCTGGCGCTTCCACCGCAGCGAGCGCTACGCGACCTCCATCTCCCAGGAGCACAGCCGCACCGTCTCGGTGGTCGGCGCATGGAGCAGCCACCTGCTGGGCTCGGAGGTGCTGGACGACTCCGGCGCAGGGGCCCCGTTCGACCAGATCCAGCTCACGGCCGAGTGGCGCGAGTACCCCTCGTTGCCGTGGCACGCCAACCACGTGCTGGCCTGGCGCGCCGCCGCGGGCCTCTCGCTGGGCGACCACCTCAACTACGGCTCCTTCCGCCTGGGCGGCAGCTACGGCGACGGCTCCCTGTACGTGCTGCCCGAGGAGTACCGCTCCCTGCGCGGCTTCCCGGCAGGCGCCGCCTACGGCGACCTCTACTACCTGGCCTCCCTGGAGTACCGCCTGCCCATCCTGCGCGTCGACCGCGGCCTCTCCACCTGGCCCTTCTTCCTGCGCACCATCCACGGCGCCGTGTTCTGTGACACGGGCAACGCCTTCCAGGACCTGCCGCAGAGCGGCGCGGAGGCCGGGGCGCTCATGGGCAACACCCTGGTGGGCGTGGGCGCGGAGCTGCGCATCGACATGGTGCTGGGCTGGGGGCTGGGGCTCACCACCCGCCTGGGCTACGGCTTCGGCGTCAACGGCCCCTACGCCATCCCGTTCGGCTCCACGGAGGGCTTCTACGCCCAGGTGGGTTCGAGCTTCTGAGAGGCCCCTTTGCTCACCCTGCTGCTCGCCGTCCTCACCGCCACCGCCGGTCCCGACCCCGCCGCCCTGCAGAGCGCCGCCCGTGTCGGCGACTGCGGGCGCGTGCTGGCCCTGCTGGCCGACTCCCCCCCGGACCGCATGCCGGACGCCGAGCACCTGCTGGCGGCCCGCTGCTACGCCCAGACCGGCGATGCGGCCCACGCGGAGCTGATGATGGAGTGGGCCATCAAAGGCGAGGCCCTCGCCCGCTGGGCCGCCCTGATGCAGGCCGAGGTCCACATGGCCACCACGGACGCGGCCAGCCTGCCGGACTCCGTCGACGCCCGCATCGCGGAGGGCGCCCTGGCCCATATCGGCGTGGGCACCCTGACCTCCGGGCTGGACCAGCGCGTACGCCTGCTGCGCGACAAGGCCCTGATCGCCCAGGGTCGCGGCCTGGAGGCGCGCGACGACCTGCGCGCCCTGCTGGAGACCGACCTCGCGCCGGAGGCCCGCTACTGGCTCGCCTGGGCCGCCGAGCAGCGCGGCGACACCGGCCCCGCCGCCACCACGTACCTGGCCACCTGGATCCGCCACGCCGACAGCCCCTGGGCGGAGCGCGCCGCGCGACGCCTGGCCGCCCTGGGCCAGCCCGTCCCCGCCCTCGACAGCCCCGAGGGCCGCGCCCAGGCCCTGGATCGCGTGCAGGTGCTGCGCAAGGCGCGCCACCCCAAGGAGGCCCTGGCCCTGCTCCGGCAGATCGAGGCCGCCGGCGATGGCCCCACCGACGCCCGCCTGCTGGCCGAGACCTGCTTCGAGGGGCGCGACTACCCCTGCGCCGTCGCGGCCTTCACCGCCCTGGGCAGCCCCGCGTCCGTCGGGCCCGCCACCCTCTTCGACCACGCCCTGGCCACCTACCGGGCCGGCGACCCCGACGGCGCCGCCCGCCTCTACACCGCCCTGTACCAACGCTACCCGGGCACCTCCCAGGGCGATGAGGCCAGCTACAAGATCGGCTACGCCGCGGTGGACCAGGGCGACCTCGAGGAGGCCATCGCGGCCTTCGACGCCCATCTGCAGCGCTTCCCCGCATCGCGCCACGCGGATGAAGCCCTCTGGTACATCGGCTGGTGCCAGCACAAGCTCGGGCACACCGCGCAGGCCGTGTCCGCCTGGGGCCGGCTGGTGAAAGCCCACCCCTCCTCCTCCCTCGCGGTGGCCGCCGCCTACTGGGGCGCCGCCGACGGTCCCGCCGCCGGGCGCGAGGCCGCCTTGACCCGGGTGGCCGAGCGCTGGCCCGAGAGCGGCCAGGCCTGGTTCGCCCTGCAGCGCCTCGGACGCCTGGAGGCCGTGCCCGCGGTCCCGGTCCCTCCCCTGCCCGCCATGCCCACCGCCTTCGCCCAGGCGCACCCCCACGCCGCCGTCGCGGACGCCCTGCTCGCCGTGGGGCTGGACGACCTGGCGCGGGCCGACCTGGGCTCCGTGGAGGCCGCGGCGCGCGGTGCCGACCGCGCCACCCGCCTGGCCGTGGCGCGCCGCCTGGCGGACCTCGGCGACGTGCAGCGGGCCCGCACCATGGCCGGGACGGGGTGTGCCGACCCAGACGCCGACCCCCAGATCCGGGAGATCTGCCTGCCACGCCCGCATTCCGCCGTGGTGGCCGAGGTCCTGGCCGGCTCCGATCTCGATCCCTGGCTGCCCTACGCCATCATGACCGCCGAGAGCGCCATGGACCCGGAGGTCGTCTCCCCCGCGGGCGCCCGCGGGCTCATGCAGCTCATGCCCGAGGTGGGCGCACGCCTGCACGCCGAGCGCTTCCCGGATCGCCCCTACAGCCCGGACCTGTTGACCCTCGGGGCCTACAACGCCGCCCTGGGCACCTCGGAGCTGCGCCGCCTGCACGAGCACTACCGGGCGCTGGGCTACGTCGAGACCCTGCCTATGGTCATCGCCGCCTACAACGGCGGCCAGGCCGCGGTGGATCGCTGGCTGGAGGCCGCCGGGCCGGAGCCCGCGCTGGATGTGTGGGCCGAGGACATCTCCTTCAGCGAGACGCGGCGCTACGTGCGGCGGGTGCTGGGGGTGCTGATGGCCTACCACAGGGGGTACGCCTGATCGGCGCTCCCGCCTACCTGTGCCGCCCAGCGCCCCTCGCCTCGCCGGTGTCGATGGTGGATCGGAAGTGCGCCAGGTCCGCCAACGCCTCGCGGAGGGTCACGGACTGCTCGGGGCGGCCCTCATCGCGCAGCCAGTGGATGGTGCGCCGGATCTCCACGCTGGCCGCGCGGGGGTCGCCGAGGTTGGCCTCACACCAGGCCAGCTTGTAGGCCGCGTAGGGGGCCAGCGGGTGATCGGGGGACTCGTCGACGATGGCGCGGAAGTGGCGCCGGGCGGCCTCCATGTCGCCCCTGGCGAAGGCCTCGGCGCCCGCCGCCAGCACCACCTCCGGCACGGCGTCCCGGGCCGCGGTGTCCTCGGGTGGTGGCGGTGTGGGTTCCGCGGGCGGGACCACGACGGCCACGGCGCCGGGCGATGGCGGGGCGGCCGACGGAGGGGAGGCGCGGGGGGGCGGCGGAGACGAAACGGCCGGTTGGTCTGGACCGTCGGGCGCGCGCGCCCGCAGGACGAGCACGCCAGCCAGGAGCGCGAGCAGGGCCAGGGCAGCGCCGAGCAGGGTGCGGCGAGGGATCAAGGGGCCTCCGGTACTGGACGATCACCTGGTATCCGCCTGGTACCGGCCGGACCCGTGGGGCTGTCGCGAGACCGCGTGGGCGGGTCCCCGCTCGCAAGATGTTACCAGCACGCGCTCCCCCTCTCGAGCGCAGCCATGCCTCTCTTCGCCGCCCTGCTCCTCGCCGCCCAGCCCGCCCTCACCGCGCCCGTGATCGGCGGCCAGGAGGAGCCGGGGTTCCCCTCGGTGGTGGCCCTCGGGGCCGTGGTCGGCGACGACACCTATTCCATGTGCTCGGGCAACCTCATCACCCCACGCATCGTGCTGACCGCCGCCCACTGCGGCGAGGGCATCCCCGAGAGCGTCATCGTCTCCATCGGGCGGGCCTTCTTCGGTCCGAGCATCGAAGCGTACGAGCACGCCATCGGCTTCGAGGCCTACCTCGCCCACCCCGACTACGTGGAGCTGACGGGCTGGCAGCTGCCCGAGAACGACGTCGGCCTCGCCATCCTGGCGGAGGACGCCCCCGTGGCGGCCACCTTCGCCCACCGCACCGAGATCACGGAGGCCGACCTCGGCCGGGCGGTCAAGTCCATGGGCTTCGGGGTGCACGACGCGGCCAGCGGCACGGGCTCCGGGATCAAGCGCAGCGCCGATCTGACCCTGGACGACCTGCGGGAGCAGTTCATGGTCAGCTACGCCACCGAAGATGGCACCACCATCTGCAGCGGCGACTCGGGCGGGCCGCAGTTCATCGACGTGGACGGCGTGTGGGTCCAGGCGGCCGTGCACTCCTGGGCCGACCAGGACTGCGTGACCTACTCGGGCAGCACCCGCACCGACCTGGTCTGGGACTGGGTGCTGGGCGAGGTGGAGGCGATCCACGGCACCCGCGACCTGTGCGCCGCCAACGGCTGGTACGGCGACACGGTCTGCGACCCCCTCTGCGACGAGCCCGACCCCGACTGCTTCGTGGACACCGGCGACACCGGCGACTTCGGCGGCGGGGGGAAGGGTGGCTGCGCCTGCGCCGGTGGAGGCGGTGGAGGCCGGGTGGCCTGGACCGGGCTGCTGCTGGGGCTGCTGCTGCCTGCGCGGCGGAGGGCGGCCAGAGCGCAGGCCAGCTCCCGCGAGTGAGCTACCAGGGCTCGACGGCCTCGCCGTTCCAGGTGCGGACGAGCTGCCCCGAGGGCGCCCCGATCCACATCTCCTTGACCTTGTTCTGGGAGTAGGGCAGGGGCAGGTAGAGCGCGCCGGTCTTCCAGCCGCCCAGGCGGACGATCTCCTCGCAGGCGCCGTCGAGGGTGACGGGGTCGGGCCCGGGGCCGGTGTCGTCGGTCGGGGTGCTGTCCTCGGGCGGGGTGCTGTCCTCGCCAGGGCCCGGACAGGAGCAGAGGGCGAGCGCGAGCAGCGGGGTGAGCAGCGGCTGGTTCATGGGCCCACTCGAGGCGAGAAGGTTGGAAGATGATGGAATTACAGCAATAGTGAGGTGGGCCGACCGGGAGGTGCCCATCACTGTACCCCCGGTTGCGGGGGCCCACAACCGGGGAGCGCGCGTCGGCTCCTGGGGCGACGGGGGTGAAGAGGCGATGCTTCCCGGTGCACCGGACGCGTGGGGGCTCGGCTCTGGGTCGCCCCGGCCATGACGCCCTCCCAGGTGGCCCACACCAGGCACCGATCACTTCCCGGGATAGGCTGGAGGGCATGGAGCGTGCCCCATGTACCTGACCCACCTGCACGTCGAGAACATGAAGCGACTACGACGCTTCTCCCTCGACTTCAAGGACGCCACCGGCCGCCCGCGCATGTGGACGGTCATCATCGGGCAGAGCGGCACGGGCAAGACCAGCATCTCCCCATGACCTTCACCCAGCTCGAATTCGTCTGGCTCTTCCTGGCGGTCTTCGCCGTCTACTGGACGGCGCGGCACCGGGTGGTGCAGAACACGCTGCTGGTGGTGGCCAGCGCGGCGTTCTACGGCTGGGTCCACCCCTGGTTCCTGATCCTGCTCTACACCTCGGCGACCCTGGACTACTCCATGGGCCGCTGCATGGCGCGCTGGCCAGGCCGCAAGAAGGCCTTCCTGGCCCTGAGCATGGCCGGGAACCTCTCGATCCTCGGCTACTTCAAGTACTTCGACTTCTTCATCGAGAGCTTCACCCGCGCGCTCACGTCCCTGGGCCTGGATCCCGGGCTGCACACGCTCGGCATCTTCCTGCCCGTGGGCATCAGCTTCTACACCTTCCAGACCATGAGCTACACCATCGACGTCTACCGCGGTGAGCTCCAGCCCCGGAAGAACTTCCTCGACTACATCGCCTTCCTCTCCTTCTTCCCCCAGCTGGTGGCCGGGCCGGTGGAGCGGGCCAGCGCGCTGCTGCCCCAGATGGAGCGGCCCCGGCGCTTCGACCGCGAGCGCTTCATGGCGGGCCTGGGGCTCGCGCTCTGGGGCGGCTTCAAGAAGGTCTGCATCGCCGATCAGATCGCGCCCTACGTGGACAAGATCTTCATCCACTCCGATCCCTCGGGCGCCATGATCTGGGCCGCCACCCTCGGCTTCACCGTGCAGATCCTCGCGGATTTCTCGGGCTACACCGACATCGCCCGCGGCACGGCGCGCATGCTCGGCTTCGAGCTGTCGCTGAACTTCGACCACCCCTACCTGGCGAAGAACCCCTCCGACTTCTGGCGCCGCTGGCACATCACCTTCTCCAGCTGGATCCGCGACTACCTCTACATCCCACTCGGCGGCTCCCGCGGCGGGTCGTGGGCCACCGTGCGAGCCACCGCCGGGGCCATGCTGCTCTCGGGCCTGTGGCACGGCGCCGCCTGGACCTTCGTGCTGTGGGGCGCCTTCCACGCGCTCTTGATCACCGGCTACCGCGCCGTGGGCCGCCGCCTGCCCGCCTCGTTCCGCGAGGGCCCCGTGGGCCGCGCTCTGGCGATCCCGCTCATGTTCACGTTCACCGTGTTTGGCTGGATGATCTTCCGCGAGACCCATATCGACCGCCTGCTGCACTATTGGACGCTGAGCCCGTGGGGCGGTACCACCGACCAGTGGGCCGCGGCCCTCGTCATGCTCGGCGTGGTGCTCGCCAGCAGCCTGCCGCTGCTGCTGGCCCTGGCCCTCGAGCGCCTCGCCCTGCCCCGCCTGGAGGGCACACCCTGGCTCCTGCCAGCCCGCACCACCGCCTGGGCCGCCCTGCTCGTCCTCATCCTGGCCTTCACCCGGGATGGGGCCTCCGACTTCATCTATTTCCAGTTCTAGGCTCCCATGCCCCCCGCCGCCACCGCCCGTATCGCCGCCGTCGCCCTGGCCGTACTGCTGCCCGCCGCCGTGCTGGGCGCCGGGCTCGCCTGGTTGTTGCGGGCCCCGGAGCAGGAGCTGTCGGTGGCGGCGCAGGCCATGGAAAAGGCCCTGTCCGAGGCCCAGCCCGAGGTGCTGGTGGTGGGCAATTCCCTGGCGGGCCGCGACGTCGATGAGGCCGTGCTGGCCGCCGGGATCGCCGATCGCCCCATACGGGTCGGCAGAGCCTGGGAGGCCGGGACCCTGCCGGCCAACTGGTACCTGTTCCTGGAGAACCGCGTCTACGCCAACGATCATGAGCCCCACGCCCTGGTGTTCTGCATCGCCCCGCGCCCCCTGGTCCAGACCGATCTCACCCCCGAGCTGGCCCGCCGCTCCCTGGCGGACCACGCCGGCGAGTACGAGCCCGTGGTCTACGCCAAGGCCCTGGGACAGGCGAGCCCGAGCCCCTGGCTCATGCGCCTGCGCCGCCGCCGCGGTGAGCTCCAGCAGGGCTGGGCCGCCCTGGTGCGCGATGCCTCCGTGGGCCTGTTCCAGGGAGACCGGGAGCTGGATCTGCTCGCCCGCGGCGAGGCCGCCGCCGCCCCCGCGCTGGCGCGGGTCTTCGAAGCCGACGGCGCCGTGGACATCACCCTGCACCACCGCGTGATCCCCGTGGTGGAGGTGGAGCGCAAGGTCCAGGTGCGCCAGGACGCCGGCACCGTGGCCGGCTCCTTCGTACCCGACCTGCTGGACATCGCCGAAGAGCACGGCTCCCGCGTCATCTTCGCGGTCATGCCCGTGCTGGCCTCCACCAGCGACGCCTCCTCCCTGAGCCCGCTGGTGCTGGCCGACCTCATCCGCCTCCTGAACGCCCGCGGCGCCGCCTGGATCGACTTTCGCGCCGAGGACTGGCCCGACAACCTCTTCATGGACCCGGCCCACCTCAACAGCGCGGGTCGGGAGCGCCTCTCCCGGGAGCTGGCGGCCAGGCTCATGGAGCTCGACGTGCTGGGCGAGGGCCCCTTCCCGCCCAACCGCGTGCCCCTGGCGCTGGAGCACCGCATCCACCTGGAAGGCAGCCCCCCGGACCTCGGTCTCCTCACGCTGCAGCCCGACCCCGACGGCCAGCCCTGCCGGTTCTGGGCCAACGTGGCCGACTTCTTCCCCCTGAGCGACGCGGCCCTGGCCTCGGCAGGGGTGGGCAACGTCTCCCCGCTGGTGGTGCTCGAGGACGGTCGGCCCCTCACCCACCTCACCTGGCCTGGGCGGCTGGAGGGCCCCTGCGCCGGCGCCTTCGTACCCCAGGCAGGCCGCCTGTGGGTCTCGCCCGCTCCCGGTGAGGAACCCCCGCGGGCATCGCGCGCCTACCGCCTGGCCGCGACCGGCGTGCTGCCCGTAGAGATGGAGGGGCAGAAGGCCTGGTTCGTCTACCCGGGCACCTCCCTGGTGGTGGATCTCGGGGCCTGGCAGGGCGCGCCGGGCGACCTCGAGGTGCTGGTGGGCCTGGAGCCCCTGCTGGGCGAAGGTGCCCCGAGCGTCACGGTCGATGGCAGCCCCGTCCCCCTCGCGCCCGACGGCCGGCGCTCGCTGGCGGGCAGCCTGGTCCGCCCCACGCCCGCCGGTCCCTGGCAGATTCGCCTGGCCTCCCCGATCGGAGGCCCCTGGCTGCTGGTGCGCCGCGTCGCCGTGCGCGCGGGCGACGAGTCGCAGGACCTCCTGGGCGGCGCCCACCTCATGCTGCCGCCGACGGCCGATCTGCTCGCCGATCTCAAGCAGGCCGAGGTGCTCTCGCCCCCCGAGCCGGCCCACTTCCCCCTCGTCCCGGAGCGCTACGGTCGCGGCCAGGGCGTGCGCTCCCCCCTGCCGGGCCTGGACGACCTGACCGCCGAGGCCGTCTCCACCCGCGTGCCCTGCCGGCGCTGCTCGCCACTGCACCTGCTGGAAGATGGCGTCCTGCGCAACCGCCCGGAGCTGTCCTGCGCGCCGGTGGTCTTCGGGCGCGCGGACCGCACCTGCCACGAGCCCGGGTTCTTCGCCTTCACCGCGCTGGATGGCAGCGATCCTTTCGCCAACGGCCACCGCTACGAGGTCATTCTGCGCCCGGACCGCCGCGATGGTCAGCGCTGGTGGCTCTACCCCGGCGACCACGCCCGCCTGCCCTTCTCCGGCGCCCAGCGACGCCTGCTGCGCGACGGTGCTGGCAGCCTGCACCTCGACGCCGCGCTCTTCGTCATGGAGGGCCGGGAGGGGCAGGTGCACCTGCGCGTGACGGCCGGCGACGCCCTGGTCCTCGACGAGACCTTCCCCGCGGCGCGATTCGGCGAGGGAGCCCTCGACTGGTCCTTCCCCG
The DNA here is from genome assembly GCA_043814015.1 of Pseudomonadota bacterium. Classification (GTDB taxonomy): domain Bacteria; phylum Myxococcota_A; class UBA796; order UBA796; family JAFGLY01; genus JBDRKM01. Next base: position 1,785 of record JBDRKM010000431.1, on the reverse strand, counting down.
AGCGCCAGGAGGTGCGTGGGCAGCCCGTGGTGCTGGAGCTGTCGAGCGACGCCGACGCGCCCTTCGTGCTGCTCACCAGCGCGGAGCTCAGGGAGTAGGGTCCCAGGTCACCGCCGCCAGCACCCCGAAGTCCCTGACCAGGGACTTCCGGCGGCGCTGACGCGCCGGCCGCTGCGCGGCGCATCGGCACTACACTTTTTCAGGCCCGCCGGGTCCGATAGTCATCCATGAGCGTCTGCAGCACCCGACGGCCGTACTCCGCGTCATGGACGAACGCGGTGGCGACGTGCTCCCCGATGTCGGTCACGGAGGCGCTGTCCAGGGGCTCTCCCCAGGCCAGCACCACACCGCCGTTCGCCAGCATGCGGGAGCCGATGGTCCGGCCTTCGGCGTCCAGGTGCAGGGCGATGACGACGTCGCACACCGACGCCCCCGGCCCAGGTTGGCGAACCGCGCGGGTGGCTCGGCCCGACGCCCGCTTGGAGCTTGTCTGGTAGGTTGTGGTGGAGGTCACGGCTACCGAGGAAGCGTCCTCGATCTCCATCCCCGACGATTCGACGACGACGCCGTTGTGGACGTGCATACCACCCATGGGGTAGCCTTGCGGGTCGTAGTGGACGGTCCAGATGTCGTCGTTGATGATGGTGGTTGTGCGGGTCGGCGTCATGTTCATTCCGTGGTGGAGGGGAGGTACACCGGCGCGGTAGGCGGGCTCGCTGGCCGCGTATGCCCGCTCGGGCCGGGTGGGAGGCGAAGCTGGGAGGTGCAGCTCCGCGCGCTCGGTCCCTATCCAGCTGGAGCTATGATTGCCCAACCCACCCGGACCTCCCGACGGCATGGCGAAGGGCCGCCGGCCGCAGGCTCAGGGATCGGGAGTCCAGGCCCCCACCGCCAGCACCGCCGGCCGTGCACCCGCCTCCAGCACCGCGTCCAGCCCGGCGGGGGGCTCGATGGCCTCCGCCAGGCGCACGAGCAGCCCGAGACCGGGCCAGGCGCGCAGCACTGCGCCGCCGAGGAGGGAGCGCGCGAGGCGCGGCAGCAGGCCCGGCTCTGCCCGCCCGAGGTCCAGCCGGGGTTCGAAGCCCGGCCGCGGCAGCAGGCCCACCAGGCTGTAGAGGTGGTGCAGGGCGTCGTGGAAAGTGCCGAGGCGGTCCACCAGGCCGTGGCGCAGGGCGGCGCGCCCCGACCAGACCCGGCCCCCGGCCACGGGCTCGATGGCTCGCCGCGGCCGGCGCCGACCCGCGGTCACGCGCTGGAGGAAGAGATCGTAGAATCGGTGGATTTGGCCCTCGATCCTGGCGCGTTCAGGGCGGCTCATGGCCCTGAGCCCCTGATCGAGGTCGGAGCCGGGGGTGGTGGACAGCGCGGTGGCGTGCACGCCGATGCGCCCCAGGGCCGGCATCATGCGCACCTGGACCCCGACCACGCCGATGGAGCCGGTGACCGTCCCCGGCTGGGCGTACAGCACCCCAGCGGGCACCGCGAGGTAGTACCCGCCGCTGGCGGCCACCCCCTGGAACAGGGCCACCACAGGCTTCTCGGCTTGCAGCCGCTCCACCGCCCGCGCGAGGCGCTCCGAGGCCAGGGCACTGCCGCCGGGGCTGTCCACGCACAGCAGCACACCGCGCACGCCGTCGTCCTCCCGCAGCCGGTCGAGCAGGGGCACCACGCGATCCGCGGCGATGACGTCGCGCCCGCCGTGCTCTGGGGCCCGCGACACCACGGCGCCGCGCAGGCGCAGCACCGCCACCGGCGCGCCGGAGCCCGCCAGCCGGCGCCGCAGCC
>JBDRKM010000430.1:0-7321 GCA_043814015.1 Pseudomonadota bacterium | reverse complement strand
GCGGGGGCGGGGGCGGCGGCCCCAGCGTCGGCGTCCGCTGCAGCAGCTCCACCCTCACGGTAGACTCGGCCACCACCTACAGCCTGGGCGACGGCGGCAGCGGCGGCTCCTCCTCCGGGGCCTCGGGCAGCACGGGGCTGCAGGCGAACACCAGCGGGTGCTGATCAACCCCGAAAGTGATCCCACCCCGCGGGCGCCACCGCCCCGACCTCCCCTCCCCTCACCAGCCGCAGCCCCGGCTCGGGCTCCATGCGCCCGATGGGGTGCAGGGCGATCCCCAAATCGCCCCGAGCGCCCGCGACGACCTCGCCCAGCCGCTGTGAGGGCACCGTGAACAACAGGACATAGTCCTCCCCGCCCGCGAGCGCCCAGCCCAGGGGGTCGCCCCCGTGCAGCGCCCGCGCCGCGGCCTGGGCCCCGGACACGGGCAGCGCCCCGTCCTCGATCCGGGCACCCAACCTCGCGGCGGCGCACAGGTGCCCGAGGTCCTGCAACAAGCCATCGCTCACGTCGATCATGGCGGTGGCCACGCCCCTCCCAGCCAGCCAGCGCCCGAGGGCCACCTGGGGTCGAGGCTCCAGGTGGGCGCGCAGCAGGGCCTCGCGCTGGTCCGCGGGGAGCTCCGCGGCACGGGCCGCGCCCTCCGTGAGCAACCACAGCCCCGCCGCGCTGTCCCCCACCGGCCCGCCGAGCACGATGTGATCGCCCGCCTGGGCTCCGGCGCGCAGCACCACCTCGGCCCGCGGCGCCTCCCCCAGCAGGGTCAGGCTGATCATCACATCCCGCAGCGAGCCGGTGGTGTCGCCCCCCAGCAGGTCCACCCCGAAGGCTTGCGCACAGGCCATGAGGCCGTCGCGGAACCCCACGACGAAATCCAGATCGGGACCGGGGGGCAGCGCCAGCCCCAGGAACGCCGCGCGGGGCGTACCCCCCATGGCGGCCACGTCGCTCAGATTCACCGCCATGCTCTTGTAGCCAAGCTGCCAGGGCGTCAGCGTGCCGCGCAGGAAGTGCACCCCCTCCACCAGCAGGTCCTTGGTCACCAGCAGGCAGCGCTCCGCGTCCAGCTCGAGCACCGCGCAGTCATCGCCGATCCCGACGCGCACCCCGGCTCCCCGCGGTGGTTCCACGGCGAAGAGGCGAACGATCTCGAATTCCGAGAGGGGCATGGAGCCGGGGTTATCCCGCCGCCGCCCCTCTTGACGGAGCTTCAGTCTCGGCTACCCTTCGAACATGACCGTGGCGAGCACCGTCGCCCCCCTCATCTACTGGCGCGCGGCCTACCGCCTGGCTTTCTGATCCAGCCCGCGAAGCGCGGGGCGCGCCGCCCCACGTTGACAGCCCCCCGCCACCGGGCGACAGAGCGCCATGACGCGCCTCTTCGCCCTGCTGGACCGCCTCCTGGCCCTCCTGCCCCTGCCCGCCCGCTTCGCACGCTTCTGCGTGGTGGGCACCAGCGGGGCCTTCGTGGGCTTCGTGAGCCTCGATCTGCTCGTGCGCCTCTTCCCCTCCACCTGGGGCGTGTGGGAGCACCGGGCGGCCTTCGCCGGCTCCATCGCCATCGCCATCTTCAGCAACTTCCTTCTGAACTATCACTGGACCTGGGGCGACCGCGCGCGGGCCACGGGCGCCCTGTCCTGGCTGGCCAAGCTCGGGCGCTTCTACCTGGTCTCGGCCCTGGCGGCGTCGGTGCAGTGGATCGTGGCGGTGGAGCTGTTCGAGCGCCTGCACATGGAGGCCCTGATGGGCCCCTGGGGCAAGTTCGTGGCCCAGGCCGCCGGCATCGTGACCGCCATGTTCATCAACTTCTTCGCGAACCACCTGTGGACCTTCAAGCGCACCCGGGGGTGAGCCGCAGGCTACGGGGGCGCATCGGAGATCTCGGTGTAGACCCAGAGTGAGTGAGGGGCCAGGTATCAGGTATCAGGGGAGCGGTCAGCGGTCAGCGGTCAGCAATCAGCTACGAGCGAGGTACGAAGTTCGATACCGAGGAGGCTGCGGCCGAAGCTGCCGAAACACAGCCTGGGTGCCGGCTGCTTTCGGAGTTGTCAGCGAAAACCAACTTGCTGACGGCTGAATGCTGATAGCTGATAGCTGATAGCTGACAGCTCTCCGGCGCCCTGCGCCGTTACCACGCGCCAAGAGCCCCGGTGACTGCCGAGAATCCTCGGTGGGCGCTTGACCGCTGAAACCTGATACCTGATACCTCCGGCGACCCCGTAATCTCCAATGCGCCCCCCGCGCTGCGGGTAGACTCCGTCCCGGCACGGAGAGAGGAGCCCCCATGCACATGCAGCACCTGGTCCTGCTCGCCCTCGCGGTGGGCTGCGGCGAGAAGGACCCCGTCGACACCGCCCCCGAGGGCGACACCGACGCGGACAGCGACGCGGACAGCGACACCGACGTGGACGAGGGCTTCATCGGGCGCCTGCGGGTCGAGGAGCGCTACGATCAGCTCCTGGACACGCACAGCGGCCTGCTCGCGCGCGTCGGGCCCCTGGATTCCCCCTGGGAAGCCGACATCGACGGCCCCTGGGCCTTCGGCTGCTGGGACGGAGAGGGCGACCGCGGCCTGTTCCGGCTGGCGGCCGCCGAGGGGGAGTGCGAGCTGTACCTCCTGGAGGGCTGCGGCGGGCGCTGCGAGGGCGGCTGCCCCGTGGACACCTACTGCCTGGGCGGCGAGGCCTGTGTGCCGGAGCCCCGCGACGGCGACGCCGGGACCATCACCCTCTCCGGGCTCAGCGAGGCCTTCGAGTTCCTGTACCGCACCGACCTCACCTACCCCGGCTACAGCTACCTCTGGGACCCGCCCGCCGATCTCTACGCCCCCGGCGACACCATCACCTTCAGCGCCCCGGGCGCCGCGCTGCCCGCCTTCGAGGTCAGCGTCACGGGCCCCGAGGCCCTCGATGCCACCCTGCCCTGCGACGAGGTCCCCTCCCCCGGCGCGGACCTCACCCTCACCTGGACCCCTTCGGGTGAGGCGGGCGCCCGTGTGCGCTGGGAGATGCTGCAAGACGTCCACCTCATGCAGGGCCCCCGCATCCGCTGCGAGACCGACGACGACGGCTCCTTCACCGTGCCCGCCAGCCTGCTGGCGCAGTACCTGCAGTCCGAGCGCCAGAACCTCACCCTCACCCGCTACGTCCGGGAGCAGATCGAGCTGCAGCCCGGACGCACCCTGCAATTCGAGGCAGCCGCCAGCGTCGGCTGCATCATCAACCCGGATCACTGGTGGTAATGCACCCTCTACACATCCTCTCGGTGGCCCTGCTCCCGGGCTGCATCATCGCCATCGCGCCAGCCGTCCAGGAGGCCGGTCGCGTCCTGCCCGACACCACCGCGGGCGCGGGCGAGGTCTGCCTCGACGGTGACTGGGGCCGCAACCTGACGGAGGGCGCCGGGGTGAACCACGCGGGCGACCTGGAGGCCGCCGACGGCACCCCCGGCTGGCCCGCCTGGGGCCTGACCTACCGCCAGGGGCTCGGCAAGGGTCTCGGCCTGGAGGGCCGCATCTCGGGCTCCTTCATGCTCCCGCTCCCCGCCCCCGTCCCCAACGGCCTCTCGCTGGCGCCCATGGTGCGGGTGGCGAAGTGGGGCGAGCACCTCGAGCTGCACACCCTGCCGCGCTTCGCCTACCTCAAGGGCTACGGTTTCATCGGCCTGAACGAGCAGTACTCCTCCACGACCAGGGCCTTCGGCCTGGACGTGCCCGCGGTCCTCTCCTGGCAGCCCCGCGGCGTCTTCGCCGCCACCGGCACGCTGTGGCTGCGGGGCTACCGGGTGTGGCAGCGGGCCGACTACGACCCCGGCGCGGGCGACCTCGAGGAGGGCACGCCCGGCGCCTGGACCACCTTCGGCTCGGGCACCTCCGTCAACCTGTTCCTGAGCCCCGGCCACTTCCGCGTCGGCCTGGGCGGCGGGGTGGAGTGGGCGCCGAACCCGGGGCGCAACGTCCCCTACGCCGACCGGGACGCGATCCCACCGGGCGGCTTCTGGTTCCCGGAGGTGGGGATGTCGCTGGGGTTCGACTGGGGCGGGGGTGAGGGCTGACGGTCTCGGCGCGGCAGCGTGGACAACCCCCCCGCGCCGCACTACAACCGCGGCCCCGAGCGTACCCCCCACACCATGGAGCCTCCCATCCACCCCCAGCTTCGCGATCTCCGGGCCATCCTCGTCACCGGCAAGGGCGGGGTGGGGCGCACCACGGTCGCCGCGGCGGTAGCCCGGGCGGCCGCGGCCGCCGGCCGGCGGGTGCTGCTGGCGGAGTTCGAGGAGCCCAGCCACGTGCGGCGCTCGCCGCTGGCGGCCTGCTTCCGGCAGGCGGTCCTGCCCAACAGCCCCGCCCTCATCGAGGAGGGCGTCTGGGGGGTCACCCTCGACTCCGACCTGGGCATCCAGCTCTTCCTCGAGTCGGTGTTCAAGGTGCCGGTGCTGGCCCGCCTGGCGCTGCGCCTGCCCGCCCTGCGCCGCATGCTCCACTCCGGGCCCTCCTTCCACGAGATGGGCCTGCTCTACCACATGCTGTACTCCATACGGCAGACGCGCCCCGACGGCAGCCCCCGCTACGAGCTGATGGTCCTGGACATGCCCGCCACCGGGCACACCCTGGCCATCACGGGGCTGCCGGCCATCCTGCTGCGCCTGGTGCGCCGCGGGCCCATCGCCGAGGCGCTGAAGGCCGGCCTGGCCATCTTCAGCGACCCGCGCCAGGCCGCCGCCTGGGTGGTCACCCTGCCCGAACCCCTGCCCGTCTCCGAGTGCCTGGACCTGCTGGGCGGGCTGCGCCGCACCGACATCCCCGTGGGCCTGGTCATCGCCAACCGCGTCCCGCAGGATCCGTTCACCGCCGAGGAGCACCTCGCCCTCGACGAGATCCTGTCCCTCGGTCAGCCCCGCGGGCTCACCCAGGTGGATCGCATCCGCAGGGCCGAGAGCTCGCTCGATCGCCTGGGGCGGGTCCTGGAGATCCCGCTCCTGCGGGTGGCCGAGGTGGAGCACGGTGAGCCCCACCAGGGGGTCTCACGCCAGCTCGTGGCGGAGCTCGCGTGACCCTCACGCCGGTGCTGGTGGGCAAACGCATCCTGATCTGCGCGGGCACCGGCGGCGTGGGCAAGACCTCCATCTCCGCCGCCCTGGGGCTGGGGGCCGCCCGCCGCGGCCAGCGCGTGCTGGTGCTCACCATCGACCCCTCTCAGCGCCTGGCGGAGGCCCTCGGCGTCCACCAGAACACGCCCGAGCCCGTCTCGCTGGGGCGCGCGCGGGAGCGCGCGGCCGGCATCGAGGCGCCCGGCGCCCTGTCCATCTGGGTGCTCGATCCGAAGCGCGTGTCCGACCAGACCGTGCGCCGCCTGGCGCGCAGCCCGGAGGAGGCCGCCCGGCTGATGGCCAACCCCATCTACGAGCAGGTCACCACCATGATCGCGGGGATGCAGGAGTACACGGCCATGGAGGCCCTGCACGGCTTCGTGGACGCCGGCGCCTACGACCTCGTGGTGCTCGACACCCCGCCCTCGCGCAACGCGCTCAACTTCCTGGAGGCCCCCACCCGCCTCAAGGAGTCCCTCGACACCCGGATCGTGGAGCTGATGCTCGCGAAGGGCGCCGAGGGCGCCTCCGGGCCCGCCCGGCGGCTGCTGGAGAGGGTGCTGGGCGGCGTGTTCGGGCAGGAGTTCTTCGCGGACCTGCAGGTCTTCTTCGGCGCCTTCGGCGGGATGCTCGCCCAGCTCAACGGCAACGCGCAGCGCATCCGGGCCCGCCTGTCCGAACCCGACACGGCCTTTCTGCTCATCGCCGGCGCCAGCCCCCACTCCCTGGAGCAGCTGCGCTCCTTCGAGGCCCGCATCCGCGAGCTCGGCCTGCCGCTGGGGGCGGTGGTCCTCAACCGCTCCGCGGCCCCCCTGGCCGCCCGCCCGCGGGCCGACGAGGGCTGGCTGCCGGCCGGCGCGGGCCCCGCCCATCGCAGCGCGCTGGAGAAGCTCGGGCGGCTCGCGGCCCAGGAGGAGGCGGACATCGCGGCCGCCGTGGACCTCGCCGAGTCCCTCGGGCGCGACGGCACCCTGCCCGTGGTGACCGTCCCGGAGCTTGGCCGCGGCGTGGACGACGTGGAGGGCCTGGTGGAGGTCTCCCGCTGGCTCCTGGAGGGCGGCGACGGCTTGGGCGGCCCGACTCCATCGAGATAGGGAAACGCCCATCTCCCCTCTGCCCCCGCGAGCGCCATGTCCCCCTCCAAGCCCATCCCGCCCTACGACCCGGCGGTCCTCGCCCGCGGCCTCGCCAGCGAACGCACGGCCCAGCGGGTGGTCACCTGCTACACGGTCTTCGACAAGTTCTTCCCCACGGCGGGCCTGCTCGACTACACCGAGGGCATCTACAACGACGATCCCGCCACCCCCTACGACGCCGCCAAGATCGCCCAGCTCGACTACCTGCTGGACGAGGTGGGGTGCGGCCCGGGCGTGCGTGTCCTCGATCTGGGCTGCGGCAACGGCACCCTGCTGGATCGCGTCAAGGAGCGCGGCGGGATCGGGGTCGGTGTCACCATCACCCCAGCCCAGGTGCAGCTGTGCCGCGCCCGGGGGCTCGACGCCCGCCTGCAGGACTTCTTCGCCATGGGCCCCGAGTGGGATGGCACCTTCGACGCCATCGTGGCCAACGGCCCCATCGAGCACTTCGTGCAGCTCGAGCAGGCCGCGAACGGCCAGCAGGATGCGATCTACCGCGAGATGTTCGCCACCATGGCGCGCCTGCTGGATCCGGCCTCGCCCATCCGCAGGGTCGTGAACACCACGGTCCACTTCGCCCGCGCGCCCGATCCGAAGGCCCTGCTCAGGAGCCCGCTGGCCTACCGCCCCGGCTCCGACGACTTCCACTACCGCCTGCTCACCCTGAGCTTCGGCGGCTGGTACCCCGTGGACGGCCAGCTCGAGGCCTGCGCCACGGGGCACTTCTCCCTCACGCGCGCGGTGGACGGCACCCGCGACTACTACTACACCTCCGAGGAGTGGCTGCGCCGCATCCGCTGGGCCCTGATCACCCCCACCGCCCTGCGCATCATGCTGCGCTCCGTCCCCCTGCTGCTGCGTCAGCCGGTGCAGTACTTCACCATGTTCGCCACCATGCTGATCACCCGCTCGTGGAACTGGCAGTTCCGCGGCAGCGATCCGCCGGCCAAGCTGTGGCGGCAGACCTGGAGTTGCGCCCCCGTCGAGGGCTGACCGGGGGCCCGCCGCCGCACCACCAGCGCCAGCGCCAGCCCGCCGAGCAGCAGGCCGAGGCGCGGGCCGGGCGCGCCCTGGGAGCAGCCCGCGCAGCTCCCGTC
>JBDRKM010000429.1:0-3810 GCA_043814015.1 Pseudomonadota bacterium | reverse complement strand
GGGGTGCTGGCACCGACGCCGGCGCGGGAGACGACGGAGGCGGTGGCGGTGCGACCGCCGGGGCCGGCGGCGCCACGCGGGGCGGAGGGGAGACGTACCCGGACGCCGCGGGAGGCTCTGCGACCGAGGGGGGCGCCGAGGCCAACGGCGGAGGGGGAGGTGGAGGCGCCGCCGCCGGGGCCTTGCGGTAGGGCACGAGGGTCTCGTCACCCGGGGGCGGCAGGGGCAGATCGCCCTGCCCCTGGATACCGAACCCCCCATCGCCGTCGAGGCCGGTGATGAGGTTCTCGAAGGGCCGCGTGCCGGGGCTCGGCGCGGGCGGAGGAGGTGCCGCGCTGGCGGCCTCCGCCCGGCCGGGCACCTGTGGAAGCTGGAACGCCAGCTCGGTCTGCCCGATCCGGATGCGATCCCCGTCCGCCAGGATGTGCTCGCGCACCCGGCGCGCGTTCACGTAGGTGCCGTTGACGCTCCCGAAGTCCCTCAACAACCAGTCCTCGCCGACCCGGACCACTTCGGCGTGGGACCGACTGGCGGCTGGATCCGGGAGGATGACATCGCGCTGTTCCGAGCGACCGAGGCTCAGGCCGCCCTCGCGGATGGGGTATTCCGGCTTGAGCCCGTGGCCATGGACGAGCATCAGGCGAGGCACGCCCGCGACCCGGGGGGGGGCCTGGTCGGGGACGGCGGGGCTCTCGGTGGATTCCACGTCGGCTTCGCGCTGTGGGACGGAGAAGACCAGGGTGAAGGGATCGATCAGGACCTCATCGCCGTCCTGCAGCTCCCGCTTCCGGATGGGCTTGCCCTGGAAGTAGGTACCGTTCCCGCTCCCTACGTCCTCGATGCTCACGCCGCCCCCCGCCACAGACAGGCGCGCGTGGCGCCGAGAGACGGCGATGTCGGGCAGCACGAGGCCGTTGTCCTCGGCGCGCCCGATGTGGATGCTGCCCTGAGGCAGCGGCACCGTCATGTCCGCGTGGCCCTCGCGGCGGATGGTCAACTCGATGCGTGGCTCGCTCATCAGGCGCGACCTCCTTGGGCGCTCGGTGGCCCGCTCCCCGGCCATCGGACGCCCGCGCCTTGGGAACACCCCAGGGCGGGGGAAGTATAGCAGGACCCGACCGTCGGCAGCGCCAATCCCAGCTCAGTACTGGCTCGACATCTTCGATCGGGCGTTCGCCAGGTACTCCTTGGCGCGCTGGTTCGAGCGGCTGTTGGGGTTGGGCGACAGGAGCAGCACCATCTCCCAGGAGTTGATGGCCTGCTGGTACTGCATGTCGTTGAAGTAGCGCAGGCCGGTGTCGAAGTACTCGGAGATGCGGGCGGTGATGTCGGAGTTGAGGCGGTCGATGCGCCGGGCGCAGATCTCGCAGGATGGATCGAGCGCCTGGGCCTGGTGGTAGGCCACCAGGGCGTCGTGGAGGTGGTCGGCGTTGTAGAGGCTGTGGGCCTTCTCGACCAGCTCCCTGGAGGTCATGCCCGGCGGGGGATCGGGCCAGTTCTCGTCGATGTCGGGCGCCACCTCGGTGGGCATGACGGGCTGGGTGCCGGAGGATCCGCCGTTGAAGAGGTCCATGAGGTTGGCGTCGGCCGAGACCCCCGGTTCGGTGCCCGGTTGGACCGCGGTGCCGGCCTCGCCGGCGCCGGCGCCCGCCGAGGTCCCCAGCAGCGTGGCGATCTCGACGTCACCCTCGCGGCGATCTGCGACCTTGACGCGTTGGCGCGCGCCGGCCCAAGCCACCATGGCCACCAGGGCCAGCACAACGACGGCGGCCAGCACGAAGGGCAGCGGCTTGAACCCCCGCCGGGCCGGAGGGCGCGGGGCAGCCACCGACACGGACAGATCGTTGCTCGGCTCGTCCAGCACCACCTCGAACACGCTGCTACCCACCCGCACACGGTCGCCGATGGAGAGCTGGCGATGGGCCTGCACCCGCGCGTCGTTCACGAAGACGCCGTTGCGGGAACCCATGTCCTGCACCCAGAGGGCACCGTTGTGGAAGATCAGGCGCGCGTGCTGGCGGGAGATGCCGTTCTCGTCCAGGACCACCTCGTTACCGGCTTGCCGGCCGATGCGCAGGCCCTGGGGAGGGACGGGATGGCGCTGGCCTGACGCAGTGCCGCTGATACCGACCAGGAGAGGAACGTTCGACATCTGGGGCTACCCTACCGCGATCACCGCCACAACCCCGATGGGACCGGCGGCCACGGCGCGAACAGCGACGCGGTTGGCACCGATCGTGGAGACCTGGACGATGCTGGCAGCTTCGCCTGCGCCCACACGAGCACAGACCGCCTTCAGTGTATCCAGGAACGCGGCGTCCGGCAGCACCTGGTCGATTCCGCGGCCAACGAGCGCCTCGCGCGGCGCCCCCAGCCAGGCGCAGGCGGTCTGGGAGACCTCGAGGATCGGCCCCTCGCCGCCTGTCAGGAAGACCGGCACGGGCATGTCCAGCACCATGGCCTGCAGCGCGCCCAGATCGAGGCCGGCCTCCCTGCTGGGCTCAGCACCCCCGACCTCGCCCTTCTTCCAGCGCACGATGAGCCGGTTGATGGAGCGGCCGAGATCCTTCATCTGCCGCCAGTGACCAGGGACCGCCACTTCGGCGAGGTGGCCCCGCAGGCACAGCTCAAGGTCCTCGCGCACGGCGCGCACGGGGGCGGTCGCGAGGCGCCAGATGGCGACGCCGCCACCCGCCAGCAGCACCACGAGCATCACGAGGGAGGCGATCATGCGGCCCCCCAGGGGGGTGGACTCGGAGGCCGCGTCGTTGACGTCGAACTCGAGGTAGGCCCAGCCCATGATGGCCATGGGCGCGCCCTCCACCGGCGCGCGGCGGATGGGCACTAGCACGTACCAGATGCCGCCGCCCTTGTGGCGCACCGTGACCGCCCCCAACTCGTGGGCGTCGCGAAAGTAGTCCTTGGACCCGATGGAGCGCCGGACCTTGTCGAGGGGCGCCCGGATGACGCCGTCCGGGTCCGTGATCCAGGCCTCCTTGACCCCGGGCTGCTAGGCGATGAGGGCCGTGTCGAGGTTGAGGTTGTTCTGGTCGGCAATGTTGAGCACGTTGCGCGCCGCCAGCGCCAGGCCCAGGGCCTTGCCGCGCTCCAGGACCTGCACCTGCGCCACGTGCCGGGCGTTGCGGACCTGGGAGACGAGGCCGCCCCCCGGCGTGAGCAGCAGCCCGAGCCCGACCAGCACCAGGACGGCCACGAGCTGCAGGACCCAGGGGAGCCGTCGGACACGGCGCCACAGGAACAGCGCGCGCCCCTTCAGGTCGTCGGGCTCGGGCTCGATCGGGGCCGCGTGGGCGGCCGGGGAGATCCCGCCGAGGGAGGCGCGCTCCACGTCGAGCGCGCTTCCGCCGGGCTCGGCCCCGCCGCCGAACCCGAAGCCACCTCCGCCACCGCCGAACCCGCCGAGCTCCGCGGGCGCCTGTCGCGGCTGCGCGGGCGGCGCGAACTCGGGCTGGCGCGCGGGCTGGGGGGTGACGGGGATATCGCTGGTCACCGTGCCCGGCTCCTCGGCGGGGGCCGGGCCCCCCACAGGGACAGGCCCGCCGAAGGCGCCGCCGGAGGCACCGAATCCACCGGTCGCCGCTGGCACACCGAATCCGCCGGACGCGGGAGGAGGGGGGGCCTGCGACGGGCCGAACCCACCAGCCGGGTGGGGCGCGGCGGGACCAAAGGACGAGCCCGGCGGCGGGGGCGCATGGCCGAAGGACGAGGCTGGAGGCGGCGGGGCCGGCGCCGCCGCGGGCGGCGGGGGCACGGGCATGGGAGGCGGGGGGCCGTTGCCCGGCGACGGCC
>JBDRKM010000428.1:0-42751 GCA_043814015.1 Pseudomonadota bacterium | reverse complement strand
CGCGGGGTTCGCGGCGGGGGCCTGGGGCGCCGGCCCGCCGGCGATCTGCCCGGCCAGCGCCAGCGGGGGAGCCTCCAGGGCCAATGTCTCGCGGCTGGATGCCCCGGGCGGTGGCGCGCCGGCCTCGGGCGCGCCCCCCTCCGGCGGTCGCCCATCGGCCAGGGCGGCGAGCACGGCCCGGCACCGGTCCAGATCGGCCCGCGCATCGGGCTCCATGGCCAGGAGCCCCTCCACCAGGGCGGCCAACTCGGGGAGCCCCTCGGCGCCCTCGCCCTGGGCCCGGCGCAGCAGCGCGCGGGCCAACCCGGCCTGCTGGCCCAGCGCGAGCGGAGGCGGGTGGTGGGCCGTGGCGAGGAAGAGCAGGATCCCGCCCAGGGCGAAGCGGTCCGTCGCGGGCGTGAGTTCCCCAGCCTGGTATTGCTCGGGCGCGGCGTAGCCGAGCGAACCCAGGGGCTGGCTCGACCGGGCCCGGCCATCCACCAGGGAGCGCGAGATGCCGAAGTCCGCGACGCGCAGGAGGGGCAGGCCGCCCTCGCCCGCGCCCACCAGCACGTTCGAGGGCTTGAGATCGCGGTGCAGGCACTGGCGCGCGTGCAGGGCCGCCACGGCGTCCACGAGCTGAAGGCCGAGCCGAGCGACCTCCGCCACGCCGAAGGGCGCGCTGCGCGCCTGGACCAGGCCCTCGAGATCCCCGCCCGGGACGTAGTCGGTGATCAGGAGGGTCAGGCCCTCCTCCGCCAAATCGTGGATGCCCCGGTAGCCGACCACGTGGGGGTGCTCCAGGCCCCGGAGCAGGGTGGCCTCGCGCAGCAGGTCCCCCTGGCGCCGGCCCTCAGGGTCCTCGTGGGCGCCGAGGACCTTCACGGCCACCTCGCCGCTGGGCCCCTGCGCCAGCCAGGTCTCCCCCCCCAACCCGTGGCCCAGGCGGCGTGCGAGCGTGTACCGCCCCATCAGCACGATCCCGCTGCCCAGCGCGATACGGGTCATGGCGAAACACACCTCCGGGCGGGTTCTTGGCACGCGGACAGCCTACCGCATTGGACCCCCGGGAGGCACCTCCCCGCCGTCAGGCCGCCTGGATCTGCGGTGCAGCCGGCGTGGGCGGCGTGCCCAGCCGCTCGCCGCGGACCCTGTCCAGCAGCGAGCGCCAGCAGCGATCGCACATGTCGTGGTCCAGCAGGGCGACGCGGCGCCCCCCGGCCCTGGCCAGGGCGCGGTGCTGTCCGCAGACCCGACAGGTGTGGCGGTGATCGGGGTGTCGTTCGTGGAGGTGGTGGCCGTGCTGCATGGTGCTGACTCCTTTCATCTGGGTAGACGCCAGCGTGGAGTGGCTGCGGACAGGTGGGGCGGAGCCTCGCGCTGCGACATCCCCCCCCCCGCGCCGGACGGCCCGCCCGGATACCCTGCCCTCCCCGATCGTCCCGAGGCCCCCATGCTCCCCACCCTCGCCCTCGCCCTGCTGCTGGTACCCCCGCTCCTGGCCGATCCGCCCGCGGCACCCGTGGAGGAGGCCATCCCCGAGCCCCTCGTGGAGAAGGCCTTTCTGCTCGTGGCGGCCGCCAAGGACTGGGACACGGCCCGCAGCACCGCCAGCCAGGCCGCGCAGGCCCTGGCCCTGGAGCTCAAGGTCGAGGTCGCGCCGCTACCCGGCGGCGGCCTGACCTTCCCCGCCGCCACCTGCACGGCGAGCGGCTTCGAGCACCCCTGCTACGTGGCCCGCGGTCGCTACGACGACGGCGCCTTCGTCAGCGTGGAGTGGTCCAGCGACTACCAGGGCTTCACCCCGGGCCTGTACATCGTGGTGGCGGCCTCCGGCCCCGAGGCCGAGGTCAAGCCACACCTGGCCGCGGCGCGCGAGCTGTACCCCGACGCCTACATCAAGAAGGCCAAGGTGTGGATGGGCTGCATCCACTGATCTTGTCCTGGTCGATGCGGCTGACCAAGCTCATCGCCCTGGGAGCCCTGGTGGATCGCACCCTCCACGAGAAACCACCGCTCCATCTGCAGCTGCCCTTCCCGCCACAGAGCTGGTCCCGCGACCGCATCAAGGAGGTGGCCTGGCGAGCCCACGCCTGGCTGGAGGCGGCGCGCTTCAGGGGCTGCGGGTGCGCCGTGCGGATGCCGCCCTCGCCCGTCGTTTCCGGTTAGTCCCCCGCCATGTCTGGCGGCACCAGCAACGACACCTGGCCGGGGGCGCTCCTGTCCGGGACCGCCGCCCACGTGGCGCCCGCCCCACGCGCCGACCTGCGGGAGGTGCCCGATCACATCGGGCCCTTCGCGGTGGAGGAGCTGCTCGGCCGCGGCGGGATGGCCGCCGTGTTCCGCTGCCGTGACGAGCGCGGCGAGCCCGTGGCGGTCAAGTGGCTCGATCGTCCATCGCAGGCCTTGCAGGAACGTTTCTCCCGTGAGGTCGCCTCGCTGGCCCGGGTGGATCACCCCTCCATCGTGCGCTACCTCGGTCACGGCTCCTGGGAGGGCCGCCCCTACCTGGTCATGGAGGTGCTCGAGGGCGACGACCTGCGCCTCTGGTCCCACCGCCTGCGGCGCCTGCCCGCTCTGGAGCGCGGCGACCGCGTGCGCGCCCTGGCCGTGCGCCTGGCCGGGGCCCTGGCCTACCTTCACGGGCGCGGCCTCGTGCACCGGGACGTCAAGCCCAGCAACGTCCTGGTGCTCGACGGCGACCTGCCCGTGCTCACCGACTTCGGCGTGGTGAAGGACCTGGCGGATCTCGGCGAGACCGTGGTGGGTGTGGTGGTCGGCACCCCCAACTATGCCTCCCCCGAGCAGCTCCAGGGCGCCGCCATCGACGCCCGCTCGGATCTGTACAGCCTCGGCTGCACCCTCTACTTCGTGCTCACCGGGCGGGTCCCCTTCGAGAGCGTCGGCCACGCCGAGCTGGTGATGGCCCACCTGGAGCGCGCGCCGGTGCCGCCCTCCCACCATGACCCCACGATCCCGGCCGATCTCGAGCAGGCCATCCTGCGCCTGATGGCCAAGCATCCAGATGAGCGCTTCCAGAGCGCCGCGGAGCTGTCCGAGGCACTCTCCGCGACCCCAGTCCCTGCCGGGGTGCCGCTGGCCGGGAGAAAGGTCGCCATGGCGCGGGTGGCCGAGGCGCTCGACCGCGTCGCCGGCGGGCGTGGCTGCGCCCTGTGCGTCAGCGGCCCGCCCGGAACGGGCAAGACCTGGGTGCTGCAGACCCTGCGCGAGGGCGCCCACCGCCGTGGCCTGACCATCATCGAGCCCCACGAGCCCGCGGCGCTGGCGGCCGCCATGGCGCGCATCGAGGCCGGCGAGGTCCTGCTGGTGACCACGGAGATCGACTGTCGCGAGGCCGACCTCCACATCCAGTTGGAGCCCCTGCGCCGCGCCGACCTGCGCCGTTCCGTGGTGGCCGTGGCCCGCGACGCGGCCGATCCCGCGGCGCTCGCGGAGCGGCTCTTCCGCGCCACCGGTGGCCTGCCTGTGCTGCTCCTGCCCTTGCTGGAGGCCCTGGCCAGGGATCCGCGCGCGCTGGACGGCGAGCTGCCGCGCATCCCGGTGGAGCGCTGGATCGAGCCCCTGGACCTCGACGCCCTCGACGTCCTGCAGGCCGTGGCCGCCGCCGCCGTGCCGCTGTCCGCCGCCCAGATCGAGGCCATCACCCAGGTCCCCGCCGAGGAACCGCTGCAGGCCCTGCTGGCCTCGGGGCTCCTGGTCAGCGCCGCGGGCGGCGCTCCCGGCGCGCGCTACGTCCTGGCGGCCGAGGCTTTCGGTCGGGGTGCGCTGGAGCTGGCGGCCGATCCCGAGGCCCTGCGCGTCCACGTGGCCCAGGTGGTGGGCGAGCCGGCCGCCGACGACGGGGCCCGGGAGGCGCTGCCCGAGCTCGCCGGCGTCCACCGTCAGCTCGACCGGGGCGCCCTGGAGGAGGCCTACGCCGATCTCGCCCGCCTCGATGCCGCTCGCGGGGCCGGGGCCCGGGAAATCCAGCGCCTCGGGCTGGAGCTGGCCTCGGCGCGGTTGGCGTGGCTCGCCGGGCGTCCCGAGGAGGCCGGCGCTGCCTTCCTGCGGGCGCAGGGCCTGGCTCGTCCCGGCTCCCGCGGGGCCAGCGCGGCCCTCATCGGCCTCGGCCTGCTGGCGCAGCAGGCGGGGCGCGCCACCGAAGCGCGCGAGCGGCTGGGAGCCGCCTCCGCCGCCGCCCGCGCCGGCGGGAGCCTCGACATGGAAGCCCTCGCGGGGGTCTGGGCCGCCTGGAACGACGCGCTGATGGGTCGCCCCGGCCCGGCCCTCAAGGCCGCGGGCCGCCTGGTGGGGGTCGCGCGCGCCCTGGGCGAGCCCGCGCTGGAGTGCGCCACCCTCGAGCTGCAGGGCCGCCTGCTGCTGGAGCTCGGCTTGCCCGCCGAGGCCGCCCGGGTCCTGGCCGATATCTCCGCCCTGGCCCACGCCGCGGGCCTGGCCCGCGAGCGCTGGCAGGCCCACGTGCTGCGCGCCCGCGCCACCCTCGATCAGGATCACGCATCGCCCACCACCGCCGCGGCCGCCATGGACCGCCTGCTGCGCGTGCTGGGTGAGCGCCCGGTCCCCGACCCCTTCCGCTTCGTGGGGCTGGCCCACGCCCTGCGCGCCCGCGCCGCCGCCCGTCTCTCCGACGCCCGCACCTTCTCCCAGGCAGCCCGTGCCGCGAGCTTCCTGGTGCCCGCAGATCCCCACGCCCTCATCGCGCGCCTGCAGCTTGCCCGCGCCTGCTGGGTCTCCGCCGACCTGGAGCGCTGCCGAGGCCTGCTGGGGGGACGTGGAGCGCGATGCCTCCGGCGCCGGCTGGACCTTCCTCGCCTGGCAGGCCCGCCGCCTGCGTGCGGCCCTGCGCGGGGCCGATCCCGAGCCTGTCTCCGAGCTGCTCGAGGGCATGGAGCCTCGCTGGGCCGAGGCCCTGGCGCGGGAGCCCGAGCGGGCGTGAGCGCCGAGATGTACTCGAGGTGGGCGCCCTACCTCCGCCTGCGCGCCGCCAAGCCAGCCGCGGCCAACACCAGCCCGATCAGGCCCAGCCTGCCCGGCTGCACCGTAGAGCACATGGCCAACCAATCGTCCGTGGCCCGGCCACCGGCCTCGCCGGGACGCTTGGGTGAGTCGATGCCCGTGTCCCAGGGGGTGTCGGCATCCGCGTCGCTGTCGGCATCGGCGTCGGCGTCGGCGTCGGCGTCGGCGTCGGCGTCGGCATCCGAGTCGGTGTCGGAGTCGGCGTCGGAGTCCGTGTCGGAGTCGGCCTCGTCGGCGGTGATGGTGTCGCAGTAGGTGTGGATCCACGAGAGGTAGCGGTCCACGCGGGCGCCCCCGGTGGATCCGCCCTCGCATTGGGGCGTGACGTAGCTGTTGACCGCAGCCAACTCGAACTTGTTGCCCGGCAGGATCTCGAGCCCCGCGCCGCCGGAGTCGCCCTGGCAGACGTTCTGGCGCTCACGGGTGTCCTGGGCGACGATGAAGTAGCTGTCGTAGTCGATGACGGGGATGTCGGCCGTCCGCTTGATGTCTCCTGTCTCCCAGTCTCCGTCGCCGGTGATGCCGAACCCCACGTACTGCAGCTCGTCACCGATCCAGGCGTTGGTCACCGGGTCCTCGTTGACCGGCATGACGTCGACTTCGGGCACGCCGTTGCCCGCCAGGTGCAGGAGCCCGATGTCGTTGCGCAGCGTTTCGTCGTCGTACGACGGGTGCGTGATGGCCTCGGAGACGAGGTTGTAGGCGATCCAGTCGTCGCCCCCCCAGAGGTCGCCCCCGAAGACCACGTACTTGCTGTAGGCGCGATATTCGCCGTTGGCGGCATCGGTGCAGTGGCCAGCGGTGACGGCCCAGTACTGGTTGATCAGGGTGCAAGAGCAGAAGGAGCCGAAGAAGTGGCTGCTGTCTGCCGTGACGATGGCGCAGACGGCCTCGTAGTTGTTGGTAGCCGTGCCGTTCACGATGGGCGGGGGTGGGAGGTCGGCGTGGGCCGCCTGGGAAACGAGCAGGGCGGTCAGCGCGAGGGTTCCAAGGGTGGCGACCATGTCGGCTCCTGGCGTCTGCGAGCGTCGGGAAGTGTAGCCCGCGGCCTGGCAGGTCGCTGCCTCGCGATGTCCAGGCATCGCCAAGTGTGGGCAGGAGGGGAGGATTTGGGAAAGAAATGGCCAGAAGAATGGGAAAACCCGTGGCGGGAGCTGGGACTCGGGCGTCGCGAAGCCTCGAACGGACCCGCGGACTTTCCTCCAGGGCTTCGACGCGCTAGTCTGTCCCGGGATGCGCCGGGCCCCCCGCGCCAGGGCTCCTCCGGCGGTCCCAGAAACCCACGCCAGGAAGAAACATGCGCTCCGCCCTCTCAGTCCTGTTGCCCGCGCTGCTCGCGCTCACGGCCTGCAAGCCCGATCCGCGGATCCTCGAAGGTCACGTCTCCGACGTCTTCGGCAAGCCCATCGCCGACGCCACCGTGCTGGCCGAGGGCTGGCAGGCCCGGGGGGCCACCGACGCCGCCGGCCTGTTCAAGCTCGAGGTGGAGCAGGAGGGCGCGGTGCGGTTCGTCGCGGGGGCCGACGGCTACGTGCGCGACCAGCTCGCCGTGACCATCCCGCCAGCCGCGGACGAGGCCGCCCCGATGCCCGAGGTGCAGTTCGCCCTGTGGCCGAAGCCCGAGCACGTGGGCTTCTACGGCAAGGGCCACGGCGAGATGGTCGAGCTGCCCACCAGCAAGGTCTCCGCGCTGGGCTCGGATCTGTCCGAGATGCACGGCATCCGCGACCTCAAGAACACCGAGCTGCCCCGCGGCGAGAAGACGGATGTCCTCTTCTCCTCCACCCTGCGCGCCTCCGAGATCAGCCAGCTCGACCTCAAGCTCTACAAGCTCAAGTACCTGGAGAGCGTGCCCTTCAAGGGCATCACCGGCGAGGAGACCATCGAGCCCAAGTTCTGGGTCGCCGACGTGGAGGTGCCCTTCACCCTGCGCGGCCTCTACGCCGACGACATCTTCGTGATCACCCCCGACGCCGCGCTGGAGCCGGGCAGTGACTACGCCTTCGCCTACCAGGGCATCCTGGTGGAGTCGGATCCCGGCTCCCTCGAGCGCATCCCGCTCGAGCAGCGCAAGGTCTACCCCTTCGCCATCGCCAAGTAGGCGGCCCCACCGGCCGCGTCCGTGCCGGGCGCCTCCCCGGCGTGGGAGGTGCCCATGTCCCAGGCCTTCCTGTTCGACGCCGTCCGCAGCCCCCGGGGGCGCGGGCGCGCGGATGGCGCGCTGCACCTGGTGCGGCCGGTGGACCTGCTGGCCGCGGTGCTCGCCGCGCTGCAGGCGCGCACCGGCCTCGATCCGGCGCTGGTGGACGACGTGGTGGCCGGCTGCGTCACCCAGACCGGCGAGCAGGGCGCCTGCATCGCCCGCTTCGCTGCCTTGCAGGCCGGCTGGCCCGAGACCATCCCCGGGGTGACCCACAACCGCTTCTGCGGCTCGGGGCTGGAGGCGGTCAACCACGCCGCGGCCATGGTGGCGGCAGGCTACCAACGCCTGGTGGTGGCCGGCGGCGTGGAGTGCATGTCCCGGGTCAAGATGGGCGCCGACGGTGGGGCCTGGTGGGACGCGGCCACCCAGTGGTCCATCGGGGCCGTACCCCAGGGCATCAGCGCCGATCTGCTGGCCACGATCCACGGGTTCTCTCGCGAGGATCTCGACGCCTTCGCCCTGGAGAGCCAGCGCCGCGTGGCCGTGGCGCAGGCCTCGGGCGCCTTCGACCGCGGTCTGACCCCCATCCGCGATGGGGCCGGGCTCACCCTGCTCGATCGGGACGAGTACCCCCGCCCCGAGACCACGGCGGAGGCCCTCGGGGCCCTGAAACCCGCGTTCACCCTGATCGGGGAGCGCTTCGGGCTCGACGCCCTCGTGCGCCGCCGCTACCCCACGGTGGAGCGCATCCGGCACGTGCACACGGCGGGCAACTCCTCCGGCATCGTGGACGGCGCGGCCGCCCTGCTGGTGGGCAGCGCCGAGGCGGGGGCGGGCCTGGGGCTGGCGCCTCGCGCCCGCATCCGGGCCCTGGCGGCGGTGGGCAGCGAGCCGCTGGCCATGCTGACCGGCCCCATGGAGGCCAGCCGCAAGGCCCTGGCCATGGCGGGCATGGCGGCCTCCGACATCGATCTGTACGAGGTCAACGAGGCCTTCGCCGTGGTGCCGCTGCTGTTCATGCGCGAGCTCGGCGTGTCGGCAGAGAAGGTCAACATCCACGGCGGCGCCATCGCGCTCGGGCACCCGCTGGGCGCCACAGGGGCCATGCTGCTGGGCACCCTGCTGGACAACCTGGAGGAGCGCGACGCCGCCACGGGCCTGGTGACCCTCTGCATCGGCGGCGGCATGGGCATCGCCACCATCATCGAGCGGGTGTGACATGGGCGAGACGGCAAATCCCCTCGTGCGGGTCGAGCACGACGAGACCTGTGGCCTGGCCACCCTCACACTGTGCGGGCCGGGCGGGGTCAACAAGATCGACCACGACTTCGGCCTGGCCCTGCTGGCCGCGGTGGAGGGCCTGCGGGGCCGCGCCGGGCTCACCGGCGTGCTGGTGGTCTCCGGGCACCGCGAGTTCTGCGTGGGCGCGGATCTCACCTACCTGTACGGCGAGCGCGATCCCGCCCGCCTGCTCACGGTGGTGCTGGCGCTGACCCGCGGCTACCGCGCCCTGGAGACCCTGGGCGTGCCCGTGGCCGCGGCGCTGACGGGCTCGGCCCTGGGCGGCGGCTTCGAGCTGGCCCTGGCCTGCCACCATCGCGTCGCGCTGGACGACGCGCGCGTCAAGCTCGGCCTGCCCGAGGTGAGCCTCGGGGTGCTGCCCGGCGCCGGCGGCACCCAGCGCCTGCCGCGCCTGCTGGGCTTCCAGGCCGCGCTGGAGCTGATCACCCAGGCCAGCGTGCTGCCCGCCCCCGTGGCCTTGAAGAAGGGCCTGGTGCACGCCCTGGCGCCCACACCCGAGGCGGTGGTGGCGGCCTGCCGCGCCTGGCTGCTCGCGCACCCCGGCCACAAGGCGCCCTGGGACTCCAAGGGCTTCACCTGGCCCCCGCCCGCCCCCGACAGCGAGGACGCCCGCAACCTGTTCATGGCGGGCTCGGCCATGCTCTTCAAGAAGACCGCGGGAGCCTACCCCGCGGCCGAGGCGGCCATGGCCGTGGCGCAGGAGGGCGCGCGCCTCTCCCTGGATCGCGCGCTGGAGCTCGAGGCCCGCGCCTTCGTGCGCCTGGCGGTCTCGGATGGCGCCAAGGACATGATCCGCACCTTCTTCTTCCACAAGAACGCGGCCGACAAGCTCGATGAGCTCCCGGCCGCGCCCGAGGACGGGATCGCGCGCGTGGCGGTGCTCGGCGCGGGCATGATGGGCGCGGGCCTGGCCTGGATCTGCGCGCTGGCCGGTGTCGAGGTGCTGCTGCGGGACATCTCCCAGGCGGCGCTGGATCGCGGCATGGCCCACTGCGCGGAGCAGGCGGCCTCCTTCGCCCGCAAGAAGGGGCCCGCCGCGGCCGAGGCCGCCCTGGCGCGCATCCGGCCGGTGTTGGAGGTCGAGGCCCTGCGGGGCACGGATCTGGTCATCGAGGCCGTGTTCGAGGACATCGCCCTGAAACACCGCGTCATCCGCGAGGTGGAGCCGGTGCTCGCCCCCGGCGCGCTGTTCGCCTCCAACACCTCGGCGCTGCCCATCGGCGATCTGGCCCGGGCCTCGGCGGCGCCCGAGCGCTTCCTGGGGCTGCACTTCTTCTCGCCGGTGGAGCGCATGCCGCTGATCGAGGTGATCGAGGGCCCCGCCACCGGGCAGGAGGCCCTCGGCCGCGCGCTGGCCTTCTGCCGCCGCCTCAAGAAGACCCCCATTTTGGTGGGCGACGGCTTCGGGTTCTACACCACCCGCGTCTTCGCGGCCTACATCCTCGAAGGCGCCGAGCTGGTGGCCGAGGGGCACGACCCGGCGGCCCTGGAGTGGGCCGCGCGCACCACGGGCATGGCCGTGCCGCCGTTGCAGGTCTTCGACGAGATCAGCCTCACGCTGGGCAAGCACGTGGTGGCCGGCTCCCGGCCCTACCTCGGCGAGCGTTTCGACACCGCGGGGGCAGCCCTCGTGCTGCGCATGGTGGACGAGGCCGGGCGGGCCGGCCGCGCCGCGGGCGCGGGCTTCTACGACTACGTGGAGGGCAAGCGCCAGGGCCTGTGGGCGGGCCTCGAGGGCCTCGTCTCGGCGCCCGCGCGGCCGGTGGACGTGGAGGCGCTGCGCTTCCGCCTGCTGGCGGTGCAGGCCGCCGAGGTGGCCCGCGTGCTCGACGCCGGGATCCTGCGGCGCTCGCGGGACGCCGAGCTCGGCGCGGTGCTGGGCCTGGGCTTCGCCCCGCCGAGCGGTGGGCCGCTGGCCTGGATGGACCGCCAGGGGCTGCCCGCCCTGGTGGCGCGCCTGGACGATCTGGCCGCCCGCCATGGGCCCCGCTACGCCCCCTGCACCCTGCTGCGGGAGCTGGCCGCCCGTGGAGGTCGCTTCTACCCGGCCTGATCCGAGCCGCGCGCCATGGTCTGGCTGCTGGACATCGCCCTCTCGCTGCCCTTCTTGCTGATCCCCCTGGTGGGGGTGCCGGTGGTGCGCTGGTGGGAGCGACGCCAGGGAATCGAGCTGGAGGCGGCCACCCGCTGGGCCGCGGCGGCGGCGCTGGGGATCGCCTGGTGCCAGCTCGGCGGCATGGTGCTCATGTTCACCCAGCAGCTCACGGCGCTGGCGGCGAGCCTGTGGCTCATCGCGGGGCTGGGCTTCGGGGCCGCGGGCATCCTGCGCCTGCGCTGGCCCGGGAAGAGCGCCTGGCTGCTGCTGCCGGGGTTGCTGCTGCTGCTGCCCCTGCTGGCCATGGCCCTGGTCCCCCCCTGGTACCAGGACGACATGACCTACCACCTGGCCCTGCCGCGCGCCTTCGCGGTCCACGGCGGCTACACGGTGCCCGACGACAACGTGTTCGCCTTCCTGCCGCTCGGCTGGGAGAGCGCCCTGTCCCTGCTGTGCGCCCTCGGGCCGGGGCCCGACCACTTCCCCCCCTTCAACCCCCGGCTGCTCGGGGTCTGGACCACCGGCTTCGCGGCCCTGGCCACCGTGGGCCTGGCCCGCAGCCTGGGCGTGCCCAGGCGCGCCGCCTGGCTGGCGGGGCCGCTCCTGCTGCTGCACCCCACCCTCGCGGCCTACGCGCCCTCGGCCTACGTCGAGCCATGGCTGCTGCTGCTGGTGGCCCTGGCCGTCCAGGCCGCGGTGCGCGGCATCGGAGGCGAGCGGGGCATGGCCGCGCCTGCGGGGTTGTTCGCGGGCCTGGCCGCCTCCTGCAAGTTCACCGGCCTCGCGGTGACAGGGTTGCTCGGCCTGGCCCTGCTCCTGCTCGGCCCCGGCACCTGGAGCCTGCGCGATCTGTGGCGGCGCACCGGACGCTTCGCCCTGACCGCCGCCCTGCTGGGCAGCCCCTTCTACCTGCGCAACTGGATCGCGCGCGGCAACCCTGTCTTCCCGTCGTATTGGCGCCTGCTGGGCGGGGAGGGCTGGAGCGGCTGGCGCGCGGCGGCCTGGGACCAGATCCTGGCCAACTACGGCGCTGGGCGCACGCCGCTGGACTACGCGCGCCTGCCCTGGCGCTTCTTCACCACGCGCGAGCTGTTCGACCTGTTCGAGGGCTCCAACGGGCCGATCCTCGGCCTGGGGCTGCTGCTCTCGTGCGGGCTGCTCTACCCGTCGCGGCGCGACCCGCCCCGCCTGCGGGCCCTGCTGGCGGTGCTGGGCACGGTGCTCGGCTTCTCGGTGTTCTGGGCGCTGTCCACCCAGCAGATGCGTTTCTGGCTGCCAGCCCTGCCGCTGACCGTGGCGCTGGCGGTGGCGGCCTACGATGGGCTGGGCACCCGCGGCCGGCCTTGGCTGCTGGCGGTGGTGCTGGCGGGCTCCGTGGCCTGGGAGGCCGACCTCTCGCGGCAGGTCTGGGATCGGCAGCACACCACGGAGTTCTTGAGCGGCGAGCTCGACGCCGACGCGGTGGCGAGCCTGCTGATGCCCGACAGCCACCGCCTCTGGCCCGAGGTGGAGCGCCTCGTCCCCCCGGACGGCAGGATCTGGCTCGTCTGGATGCGCAACAAGACCTACTACCTCAGGCGCGCCTTCCGGGTGGACTGCGTCTTCGAGGCCTGGCGCTTCGAGGAGCTGCTCGACGCCCACGAGGAACCGGCCGAGACGGTGGCGGCGCTGCGTGCCGACGGCATCACCCACATGCTGATCCACCATCGCTTCTTTCTGGCCGGCAAGAACGCCGATCTCACCCTGGGGCGCACGGCGCGCCTCCAGCGGCGCTTCCTCGAGCTCGTGCAGGCTGGAGGGCTCGTGCCCCTCCGGCGATGGGACTACGTGGCCCTGTACGAGGTCGGCGAGGTCGCGGAGTGAACGGGTTGCTGCTCTCCCTGGCGCTGGTGGCCCTCGGCTGGGCCGGAGACCTGCGCACGGTGGAGCCGCGCTACGTGGTGGCCTCACCCGGGGTGGTGCTGCGGTTCACACCTGGAGGCGAGGTTATCGCGTTGGTCCCCTACGGCGAGCCTGTGACCGCCATGGTCGCGGAGGATGCCCCCTTGACCGTGGTCGAGGGCACCCCGGGCCGCTGGGTCGAGGTGAGCGTTGGCATGGAGCGCGGCTGGGCCTTCGACGCCTGGTTGTTGCCCATGCCCGCCCCGCCCGAGCCCTGCGCATCCCTCACCGCCTGGGCGGCCCGCTGGACCCCGGCAGGTCCCGGCATGGTGGAGGTGGGCGTGGCCGGGGAGGTGCGCCGCAGCCAGTCCTACGCCGGTGGCATGAGCATCGTCCTGGAGCCCGGCGGCGGGGAGCTGTGGCTGCCCGGTGTGGGGCTGCCTCAGGCCTGGGCCGGGGTCCGGCGCTGCGCTTCGGGGCTGGCTGGCGCCACCCAGCCAGGCTGGCCCCCGACGTTGGAGGGCAGGGGGCTGTCCCTGCGGGTCGATGCGCGGCGCGTGCGCGTGCTGCCCGCAGCCGGCGGCGCGCCGCTGCTCACCCTGGAGACCGTGGACGGTGGGGTGCGCGCGCGCTGGCGGGAGTGAGCGGGGCGGATGATCGCGGCCAGCGTTGACCACCAGGATCTTCCCGAGTAGCCTTGGCTCATGGAGACCCTGCCTTCGAGCCGCCTTCACTTCTCCCCGGACACACTCCGGGCGCTCTGCGAACGTTGGCACGTGCAGCGGTTGCTGCTCTTCGGCTCGATCCTGCGGGACGACTTCCGAGAGGACAGCGACGTGGACGTGCTGGTCGAGTTCCTGCCAGGGTTCCTTCCGACGCTGTTCTCCTTCGAACGGATGCGCCGCGAGCTGTCCCAGGTCTTCGGGGGTCGCGAGGTCGATCTCCTGACGCCTGCATCCATCAAGAGTCGGCTTCGTGAGAAGATCCTTGGCCAAGCGGTGGAGCAGTACGCGGCATGACCGGCGAGCGGGACGCGTCGCGGATGGAGGACATGCTCGACGCTGTGCGGCAGTTGCTGGTGTACGCCCGAGGGCGTTCACGCCATGACCTGGACACCGATCCAATGCTCCGAGACGCGATCCTCCGCCAGTTCGAGGTGCTCGGCGAAGCGGCGCGTGGTGTGAGCGAGCGGGGGCGAGCGGATCTGGCCGAGATCCCCTGGCGCGACATCGTCTCCATGAGAAACCAGCTCATCCACGCCTACGGCGATGTGGATCGAGACATCGTCTGGAATACTCTCAGCTACGAGGTGCCGCGGCTTCGCGACCTGCTGACGAGTTCACTGGCGCGGGGGCGGTGACGACGGAGAAACAAGCCATGGAACGACACTTCAAGGGCAAGACCGTGCTGCTGACCGGCGCCTCCTCGGGCATCGGGCAGGACCTCGCGCTGGTGCTGGCGGGCTGGGGCTGCAAGCTCGTGCTGGTGGCTCGCCGGGCGGAGAAGCTGGCCGAGCTGGCCGCGGCCTGCGAGGCGGCGGGCGCCGAGGTGCAGGTCTGCGCGGCCGACGTGGCGGACCGCGCGCGCATGGCCGAGGTGGCCCGCGAGGCCCAGGACCGCTTCGGCTTTGTGGACATCGTCATCGCCAACGCGGGGGTCGGCGGGCTCAACCCGGCCCGGCACTTCGACCTCGACATGCACGCGCAGACCTTCGCCATCAACGTGCTGGGCACGGCGAACACGCTGGCGCCGTTCATCGCGCCCATGGTGGCGGCCGGCCGAGGCCAGCTCGTGGGGGTCAGCTCCCTGGCGGCCTTCCGCGGGCTGCCGAACGCGGCCTCCTACAGCAGCTCCAAGGCGGCCCAGGCCCGCATGCTGGAGAGCTGGCGGGTGGATCTCAGGCCTCACGGCGTGGCGGTCTCCTGCATCCACCCGGGCTTCGTGGTCTCCCCCATGACCGACCACTCCGCCTTCACCATGCCGTTCATGGTCAAGACCCGCGCCTCCTCCCTGATCATCGCCCGGGCCATCGCCCGGCGCCGCGCGGTCACCCTCTACCCCTGGCCCATGCGCCTGCTCACCCTGCTCAACCGCGTCATGCCCTGCTGGCTCTACGATCGCCTGATGCCGCGGCTCTCGGGGCAGGGGGATGACGTCCAGCCCCGCATGTTCTGACCATGGACGCCGCCATCCAGCTCGGCTTCCGCTTCTTCGCCTACGTGCTGTTCGGCCTGACCATGGAGGTGGTCTTCGCGGTCACCGGCATCGAGCGCATGGTGGGCGCGCCCATCCCTCGTCGCGTACCCAAGCGCTACCTGGAGGGCTGGGTCAGCCTCTACATGGCTCCGCTGCACGGCCTCGGCGTGCTCTTCGGGGTGGAGGTCATGCACGACCTCATCCGCGCCTGGCCCCTGCCCGCCCGCTACCTGGTCTGGTGCCTGGCCTTCACCGGGGCGGAGTGGGCCTATGGCTGGCTGCAGGACAAGCTGCTCGGCTTCCACACCTGGGACTACTACGCCCTGTCCCGCTGGCGCATGGGCAAGCGCGGCTACTCGCTGTGGACCCTGCTGCCCGGCTGGGGCCTGGCCGGGCTCCTGATCGAGGTCTACTCGGATCTGATGCGGCACCTCTCACCGCATGTGGCGGTGTACTTCCTGGGGTGATTCGGAGGTGTCAGGCACTAGGACATAAGATTTTTGAAAAAATCTTATGTCCTAGTGCCTGACACCTAGAGCTAGAGCGTGGCTCGGAGCCCGCTCGGCGCGCTACCGCCGGCAAGCCGCTGGGGGAGGCCAGATAGCCGTCCCACTTCAGCCGAGGTCATCTAGAGCTGGACATCTAGAACTGGAACCTGGAGCAGGACAGGCCCGCAGTCCAGCTCTCCGTTCCAGAGCCCCGGACGTGAGAGGCTGTAGATGGCGTGGATCTCCAGGGGCTCATGGGGCAGGGGGGTGGCGCCGTTGATGGGCTCGCGCGCCCAGGCGGCCAGGTCCAGTGTGTCCTCCACGGACTGCCCTGACGCGAGGACCACCTGGCCGATGGTGGAGCTGTTGCGGTCGCCGGTGAAACGGAGGGTCCGCGCGAGCGCGGCGATCTCCACGCGCAGCACGTCCCAGTGGCGTCCGTTGGGCCCCTCCACGGCGCCCTGGACGGTGAGGGGTTGGCTGCCGCGGTTGGCCAGGGCGAAGGAGAGGAGCGCGCCGTCGGCCTGGACGCAGAGCTCCAGGTCCTGGGAGCGTGCGCAGGCCATGGTGGGGGTGTCTGGGTTCATGTCATGGCTCCACAGGGCGCAGCCCGCGAGCAGCAGCAGGGGGAAGGTGATCACGGCGTGTACTCGTCGAGCCGCGCCCGCATGACCCAGCCCCCGGCGCCGGCCGACGGCCCCCCGATGACGGTGACCTGCCACCAGTGGTAGCGCTCCTCGGCCTGGTTGAAGGACTCGCCGGCCCCCTGGTCGGTGACCCGGACCGCGGCGCCCGTGGGCAGGCGGGAGAGGACCGTGTCCTCGTACTGGGCTGGATCCGAGACGAGCCACACTCCGGCGCTGTTGGTCTTGCGGATGCCCCGCCGCTGGATCTGGTCGAGGATGGCGCGCTGCTCGAAGGCCTTGTTGGTGGCGTCGACGGTGGGCCCGGGCGCGAGGCCGCTGAGCTCGGATTCCACCACGGCCAGGCGGGCCAGCAGCTCTTCGTCGGTCGCCTCGGAGGCCGCCTGCGGGCTCGAGGTGAGCGAGGTGATGGGCAGGTCGATGGTGTCCACCGCGGTGCCGGCGTTGTCGTGGAACGTGGCGGCGTTCCAGGTGCTGGCCGCGGTCATGAAGTCCTGGGTGGGGGCGCCCGAGGCCTCCGCGTCGAAGGTCTTGAGGGTGACGGCGCCCGCGGCGTCGGACTGCCAGCCCCAGCCAACCGAGCCGAGGTAGGTGTCGGCCAGGGGACCGGTGGTCACGAGGGCGGCCACCTCGAAGGTCATCTCGAAGGTCTGCCCGGCGACGTCGATGATGCGGCCCGGTCCGTCCTCCATCTGGGCGCGGACTGGCGCCTCGAAGGTGCCGTCCGGCTTCTTCACGTGGGCGCCGCGCTGCGTGCTGCCCAGGGTGGGGGTCCCGTCCTGGAGCGAGGTGGAGCTGTCCTGGGCGCCGAACCCCACGCCATAGATGGGGTTGTGGTTGGCGTCGCTGCGGCCGGGCCGGTGGACGGAGATGTCCACCGCGGCGCCGTTGCTCGCCACCAGGCCTGTGTCGTCCGCGTGGGTGCCGACCGCCGTGTTGTCCTGGTCGCGCGTAGCGTTCAGCGTGCTGGTGCCTGCCACGCGATCGGTCACACTCTTCACGGTCTGCACCAGCGCGATCCCGTTCTGGGGCGCCTCGACGAGGTCGTTGGCCTCGAAGCCGACCATGATGTTGGCCCCGATCCGCTCCCCCACGGCGCCCGTGCCGCCGATGGCGGTGTACATGGCGTCATTGTCGAAGGTGCCGCCGTTGGTTGCGACCTGGGAGCGGTGGAGCGTGAGGCCGTCCGCCGTGCCCACGTCGGGCACCTCGGTGCCGCGGACCACCGCGTCGGCTGCGCGGTCGGCGGCCTGCTCCGCGGCATCGCCGGGCTGGCTGACCGAGACCGCCTTGGGCTGGACCCCGCCGCCGCTGCCGCTGCCGCGTTGCTGGACCACATGGGCCAGCTCGTGGGCCACGAGGCCGGGGTCGGGGTTCGCGTCGGCGAAGGCCACGCTCTCGCCCAGGGCTGCGGCGTGGGCGCCGAGCCCCTGCAGACCCGCCTTGGCCTCGGGGGTGCCCAGGTGCGCGGACACGCCAGAAAAGTCCTCTCCAAAGGCGCGTTCCATCTGGGCCTGGTGCGGCAGGGAAGAGGCCGCGCCCGAAGTCGCCGAGGAGAAGGCGGAGCCTGGCCCCGGGGGCTGGGCTGCGCCCGACGCCACGGCCCGTTGAGCCAAGATCTCCTGGATCGCGGCGTTGCCGAGGGTGCCCTGCATCGCCGCGATGCCCTCGGGGGAGAGCGTGTCGAGATCGACCTCTTCAGGCAGGGAGAGGAGCGGAGCCGGCTCGGACTCCTGGGTCTGCTGGCGGGCGGTGAGGCGCTGCTTGGGCATGGTTGGGCTCCGCTGTTGGCGACATGATAGCCAATGGAGGGGTGGCCCGCCCGGGGGCTCTTCGGCTCGAACCGACACCGTCTCGTCGATGTGCAGTCCCGGCCGACGCCTGGCAAGGCTCTGTCGAGCAGCCTGCCTGCCAGCCCCGCCACCTCCCTGGCTACTCCCCCGCCGCCGGCGGGAAGTCGATGGGCAGGGCGTTGAGGACGCCTCCGTCGAGGTCGGTGAAGACCACGCGGTTCCCGCACCAGGGCATCCAGCGCAGCTGCAGGCCGCCGTGCTCCGTGAGCGTGGTGGGGCAGGCGGTCAGGGGCTGGCCGTCGGGGTCGTAGATCGCGACGCTCTCGTCGGTGTCGCGCCAGGCGAGCCAGTAGCCCTGCTGCTGCACGATGGGGATGGACCAGCGCCGGTCGCGCGCCGGGTCGCGCTCCAGGGTGGCGGTGCCGATGGCCCAACCGCCCAGGTAGAGGAGCTGCTCGTCCTCGGACAGGGCCGACAGCTGCATGCGGGACTCGGGAGGGAGCAGGCCCGCCAGGGGGGCGGCCGTGGCCACGGGGTGGTCGAGCTCCGGGTCGATGCGGGTGATCCGGCCGTCGTAGCAGCGCACGGTGTACACGTCGTGGGCGCCCAGGGCCAGCTCCAGGCGGCCGGGGTCGTCCAGGCCCAGCGGCTCGCCCCCCAGGGCCCAGGTGTGCAGCACCTCGCCGGCCACGGGGTCGAATTCCACCAGGCTGTTGGAGGGGCCGTGGGTGACGAACAAAGTGTCCCGCGTGGGGTGCAGCGCCATGTCGGAGATGGTGAGGGTGGCGTTCACCGGCAGGCCGAGGTCGTAGGCCGCCACCTCATCGAGGGAGCCGCCCGCGAGGCGGTGCAGGCGGGAGGTGACCTGGTCGAGGACCCAGAGATCGCCCTCTGCCACCGTGGGGGCCACGGGCCAGTCGAAGGAGGGCTGGACCTCGTGCAGGCTGTCGTCGCGCAGGTCGGCCATGGCCAGGGTGTAGGTCCAGATCGGCGTCGATGAGCTGGACGACCGGCTCGTCGTCTCCCTGCTCGCCAACGACCAGCAGGCTCCCGTCGGGGCGCGCGAGAATCCCCGCGGCGCTGGTCAGGCCGGTCTCGACCGGGGTGATCTCCCCGCTGGCAGGGCGGACACGGACCAACGCGGGCATGGCCTGCTGCCGCAGCACCCACAGCGTGCCCGCGGGCCCGGTGGCCAGCCCGGAGCAGCCGCTCCCGTCGCCGGGATCCATCACGTCGAGCAGCCGGCGCTCGTCGAGGTCGATCACCGCGATGCTCCCGGAGTGCAGGGAGGAGGCGTAGGTCCGCCGCGCCTCGGGATCCACCGCCACGTGCAGGGGTAGCAGGGCGTTGAGCCGGCCCTCCTCCAGGAAGCGCCAGGTGTGGACCGCGCCGTCGTCCACCCAGGGCTCGCCCGTGTCGCCTCGCCCAGTCCCGGCGGTCTCACCCGGCCCCGCGGTGTCGGGCGGCGTGAAGCGGCACTGGCAGGCGGGCAGGACGCAGAGCGAGGCCAGCCAGGCGGCGCGGGTGGGGGAGGGGAGGATGGGGAGCAAGGCGGACTCGGGATGCGACAGGCAGGCACGGTGCGGAGGCGCGAGGACACTCCAAGCATATCGGCTGCTGGGGAACCTGGCGGGCGCGGCACGGTTGTCAGCTTGGTGTGTCTACTGTGTCTTCTGGAGGAGTCGCCACCCTCCAGCTCGGGGTGCTCCCCATGTCCAAGCAGCGCCGGGCCGTGTGCGACCAGCGCCAGCGGACGCCGAACCAGACCCTGGACTCCGCGCCCGACGGCGGCCTGCAGTCCCTGTGCGGCAACAGCTTCGTCGCCGATGAGCTGCTCGGTGAGGAGGGTGCTGGGGCGGATCTCTTCTCACTGCCCGCCACTGTGCCCGCTTCGGCCGGCTTCAGGCCGCCCAGCGCGCGACCCGAGGGCGCCGGGGAGCCCGGCCTCCTGGACCAGGCGAGCGAGGTAATCGAGGACGTCTGGGAGTGGATCTTCGGCGAGGACGAGGCCGCCCAGGACAGCTCAGCGGGTGGGGAAGAGGCCGAGCAGGTCCCCGCGCCCTCCGTCCCCGCGGACTGGTGGGCCACCTACACCGCTGAGCCGGAGTGGGCGCGTCGCCGGCGCATGGTCTCACAGGCCTGCGACAACGGCTCTGTGAACGCCCTCATCGCCTCCCTCCCCCAGGACGTCCGCGGCCTGGACACCGTCACCTGCGAGGAGCAGCTCGACGAGGTGCTGGACTTCGTTCAGCAGCACGCCACGGTTCAAGCCTCCGGCCACTCCATGGCCGAGCAGGGCGAGATCCAGGGCGCCCACATGCACGAGCAGGCCCGCCAGCAGGCGGTGGAGCAGCACGGCGAGGGTGCCACCCCCGAGCAGATCGAGGACGCCCGCGAGGAGACCGTGGCGGAGCAGGACTACCTCTCTCCGGTCAAGACCACCAAGTGGTCCGAGTTCGACGCGGAGCTGCAGGCGGCCTGGACCCAGCGCGGCGAGGCGCGCCATCCGCGCCATCGTGACGGAGGCCACCGGCCGCGCTCCCGAGCTGGGTCTGCGCGCGGATCAGCTCGTCCTGGACTTCGAGCGGTGCGAGGAGCTGGGTGCTCTGGCCTACACCCAGGGCGATGGCCTGTGTCACCTGAGCACGATCGCGGTGCAGGCCGCCGAGGTGGACCCCGCCTTCATGTTGAGCACCGTGGTGCACGAGCTGGCCGGCCACCCGGAGTTCGACCGCGGTCACAGCGTCTCGGGCTACCTCTTCCAGCTCAGCATGCCGCATGTGCCCGGCTACGAGGCGCCCGCCGAGGGCTCACCCGAAGCTGAGGAAGAGTACCGGCGTTTCTACTACTTCGAGAGCGAGATCGGCTCGCTGCTGCGGGAGTACGGCTACTGGGTCCAGCAGAACGAGGACGGCGTGGACAACCCCCTGGACAGCCCTCTCGAAGATCTGGATGACGCGCTCGATCAGCTCCGGGGCCAGTGGGCGCCGGAGATCGAGCTGCCTTGGTTCCTGGGGCTCTCCGTCCGCTTCCAGGCGGATCCCCGCATTACCGACGAGGCCCACCGCGCCTTCCTGGAGCGCCTGCAGGCCGTGCTGGGCATGAGCGTGTAGGAGCCCAGCATGACGCGAACCGCCCTGCTCGCCGCCTGCCTCTTCGCCTGCACCCCCCAGCCCTCGGCTGATGAGCCCCCCCCTCTCACACAGGTCCAGACCTTGAAGATCCATGGAGCCGAGCACTACGTTTCCCTGCTCAGGTGGCCCTACGACAACATCATGTACCAGGACGGCCTGCGCTGGATCCGCCAGCACCCGGACGAGGCCCACCCCGTCCTGGTCGCGCGCCTGGACGAGAGGGGTATGGGCTACCACCACATCCCCCGCGTGCTGGCGATGCTGGGTCGCCCCGAGGGCGTCCCGCCCCTGGAGCGAGCGCTGCTGAGCGACCGCGAGTTGCAGACCGAGGATGCGGGCCTCGCCCTGGGGCACCACCCTCACGAAGATGCGCTCGCGGCGCTGATCAGGGCGCTCCAGTCAGACGCGGGCCCGCGGGTGATCGCCTGGGCTGCCGAGGGCCTGCGGCAGCGGAAGGATCCCGTCGCCTGCCCCGCGCTCAAAGGCCGGCTTCACCACCCGGATTACAGCGTCCGTTTCCACGTGCTGCGCGCCTGCGCCGAGCTCGGCTGCATCGAACGCAGCGAGGTCGTGCCCTTCGTGAACGACCCCCATCCAGATGTGGCCACCCTGGCGAGCGGTCTGATCGGCGGCGAGCAGGGTGAAGTGCAGGTCGTCCCGGACGGGCGTGACGACGAATAGCTGCTGAAGGCAGAGTTCATCGCGGTTCTTGCCTCCGTGCCCGGGGGCATCGAGCTGTTCATGGAGGCCGTGACGGAGGATCTGGTTGACCTGGTACCCGAGGGCGGACCGCCGGATCTCGTGGAGGCGGCAGACCTCCTCCAGCGGGCTCAGCGGGTCTGGTTGCGGTTCTTCGTTTTCCACCCGGACCTCGCGGGTGTGGAGGCAACCTTGGGCAGCGAGCGGCTGGGGGCCGTGCTCACCCTGGGTTTCCACTCCGACAACCTGCTCACGATCAGCCTGATGGCGGGTGACGGTCTGAGCGACCCGCCGTGCGCAGAGGTTCTGTGGGCTCTCAGCGCGGCGTCACTGGACTTCGCCAAGCAGTACCACGATGGCGTTCGGGCCCTGGTGGAGGCCATCGCGCCGCAGATCGACGAGACCGATCCGTTCCAGCCCACCACGCTCGATGATCTCCTTGCGTTGCCCCCCTACGACGGTCCGGCCGCGACGGTCGAGGAGGCGGAAGAGGCGATCGGAGCCGTGTTCAGGTCCCCATGATCGTTCTCGACACGAACGTCATCGTCCGGGTCATCACCAAGGACGACATCGAACAGGCCCGGCAGGCGGTCGAGCTGCTGAAGGGTCAAGGTCCCTTCTGGGTCAGCCGCGTCGTGCTCCTGGAGACGGCCTGGACCTTGAAGACCCGCTACGGCTACACCCGCCAGCAAGTGAGCCGGGCGTTGCGCGTGGTGTCGCGCTCCAGCGTGCGGAAGTGGAGGACGAAGAGCAGGTACGACGTGCGCTCGCGCTGCACTCCTCGGGTATGGACCTCGGTGACGCCTTCATCGCTGTGCTCGCACCGCCCGGCGCGACCGTAGCCACCTTCGACGTCGATTTCGCGAAGAGGATGGAGCGAGCGGAAGGTGCGCATCTGGCGCCTGTCCAGCTCGTGCAGAACTGGCACGGCAAGCAGTAGAGCATGGCCACTCGGGTTACCTGGCGCAGGTGCCGTACCGAGGTCGTGCCGTCTCCAGCGCACCTTCCGCGACACCTGGGATGCGGCGGTGGCGGTCGGCAGCATCCATCCGGTACGGTCGACACAGTCCGCCCCCGCATCCTGCACGGTGCCGGCCGGGACTGGGACGTCTCGCCCGCCGTGAGCGCCTTTCAACGGGACGCGGTCTGGCTCCGCGAGACCTACACCCCGCGGGGCTTGACCGCCGTGGCGCTGGCCTCCCTGCTCACCGGGACCTACCCGCGGACCCACAACGTCCGGAGCAACGACGACACGGCGCTGCTCACCGGCCCCACCATCGCCGATCGCTTCCACGACCTGGGCTACCTCACCCTCGGCTACGCCGCCAACCAGGGGGAGCTGCTGGACTTCGGCTTCGACGAGGCCACGGCCGCCCACCTGCACGACCCCTTGACCCCCCGGGAGGACCAGGACGACATCGCCCAGGTCGCCAACGACCGGCTCCTGCTGGACACCTTCGCAGCGCGTTTCGCCACGCTGACCGACACCGAAACTCCAGCGGCACCCTGATCGCGCGGCCCCTACGTGGTCGCCAGGTTCACCATGGGCTGCGCGCCCCCGCTGCGCTCGATCCAGATGTCGTCGCGGGCGGCGAGATCGATGGGCTCGCCGTACAGGCCCGTGCCGTCGAACAGCATGACCACGGGGCGGTGCTTGCCGACGCGGCCCTCGCCCTGGCCCACGACCACGGCCGCGGCGCCGTTGGAGAGCTTGATCCCCGAGCCGAGGGGGTGGGGGCCCTTGTAGTCGGCGAAGGTCTGCACCGTGGCGCGGTCCAGGCCGGGGACGGCCCCCTCCAGCATGTGCCGCAGGGCCTCGGCCGGCGGCAGGGGCGCGGAGGTCTCGGTGGCGGCGGTCAGCTCGTGGTACATCTCGCAGGTGGCCAGCACCTGGCCGGCCTCGCCGCCCTTCTGACCGAGCAGCGTCGCGCGGGCGTCGTGCACGGCCAGCGCCATGGGCATGGCGGCGTCCTTGATACCCCGCAGGCGGTACAGGGGGCGCACGGCTTCCAGGGGATCGGGGCTGTCGCCGGCGCCTGAGAGCACCGCGGCCACGGCCAGCACCATGATCTCGCGGCGGTGCAGGGTGAGGTAGTGGCCGAAGCAGATGGCGTCGATGGTGGCGGCCAGGCGCAGGCGGCTCGGGGAGGGGGGGGTGCGCGGGTCGCGGATGGCGGCCGCGACCTGGAACATGGCCGGGTCCCGCGCGGCGGCGTCGATGACCAGCTGCAGGGTGCGGCGCAGGGGCAGCACCGAGAGGCCGCGCTGCTCGCGATGCTGGTAGAACCACTCCATCACGTCCAGTAGGCTGCCGCACAGCAGCAGGGTGAAGCGGTCGGGCTTGAAGTCGAAGGAGGCCAGGGACTGGCCCGGGTTCTCGCCGACCTGCAGGGGCCCGTAGCCGTCGGCCGCGAGCAGGTTCTGTTGTGCCCGGGCGGAGCGGGAGAGGTCGGCCACGAAGGCCTGCAGGTGCCCGAGGTTGAGGGAGGGCTCGAAGGAGATCTCGCCGATGGAGAACTGGCGCATGAACTCCGAGAGGGCCACGGCCCGGTCCCAGAAGCGCGGGTCGGCGCGCAAGAGCTTGCCGTTGAGGAAGAACTCGTCGCTCAACAGCTGCAGCCGTACGCCCTCCTCCGAGGTGGCGAAGGCCTGGGCGAGCCGATCGAGCAAGAGCCCGATCTGCTTGGCGATGGTGGCGTTGTTGGCCTCGTACAGGAGGACGGACCGGGAGAGGCCGTACAGCAGCAGGATGAGGTCCTGGCCGGTCTGCTGGTGCTGGCGCCGCTCCTCGTTGTGCTCGGTGAGCTCGGTGTGCAGGGTGGGATCAGTCATGCGCGGCCCCGCGATGGGCGTGGAGGGCGGTGGAGACGGCGTGCTTCACCTGCGCGGGCAGGCCGCCTCGCCCGAGGGCCTGCTCCAGGATGCCGCGCGCCTCGGGCCCCGGGATCTCCCCCAGGGCACGGGCGGCGAGCACCTGGTGGGCCATGACCGTGCGGTTGCGCAGCAGGTTGCGCCGCGCGAGCTGCTCCCCGAGGAAGGCCAGGGAGACCGCCTGCGGGGTGCCCGCCAGGCTGCGGTACCAGGCGGAGACCTCGTCCATGTCGCGTTTCTCGAAGCTCGGCTGGCGCATGGCGGCCACCACGGCGCGGGCGGCCACCGGATCGTTCACGGCCCGGAGGATGCGCAGGGCGAGCATGCGGTTGGCGGCGAGCGGATCATCCAGGCAGCGCAGGATCGCGGCCTTGGCCACGGGGTGGTAGGCCTCGGCCAGGGCCTCCAGGGCGGCGCGGCGCCGCTGGGAGGAGGGGTGCCCGAGGACCCCGATCAGGGCTTGCACCGCGGGCACGCTGCCGATGCGACCGAGGGCCTGGATGGAGGCCGACACGAGCTCTGGGTCCTTCGCCCCGAGCCGCTCGGCGTACAGCGGGGTGAGGTCGGCGCCCGCGCTCATCAGCGCGGCCTCGAGGGCCTGCTGGAAGGGGCAGGCGGGCAGCAGGAAGAGCAGTCGAGACAGGGGCTCCTGAGCGCCGGTACGCAGCAGCCGGGCGGGGGTGGAGGTGAGCTCCTCGCCGGCCTCGGCCAGGGCCTCGGCCAGGGCCGGCAGGCGCTCCTCGGCCAGGACGACCGCCACGACGCGAGCCCCCGCGGCCCCCGCGCCGGGCGCGATCTCGGCGAGGGCCTTCATGAAGGAGACCACGCCTTCCTGGTCGCGCCGCGCGATGTGGGCCGAGAGCTGGTCGGCCAGCAGGGCCAGGCTCGTGTCATCGGGTTCGTCGGCGGCGATGCGCAGCCCGAGGCGCAGGAAGCGGGGCAGGTCCTGGACGTCCTGCAGGCTGCTCTTGAGGCGCGCGGCCTGCCAGGCGTGGGCGCCGCCCGAGCGGGAGGGCGCCCGGCTCAGGCCGAGCCAGTTGAGGTGGCCTTCGCCCGAGAGCAGGCGAATGTCATCGGGGGCCAGGGCCACGGACTCCACGCCGGCGCCGGTGTCATCCGCCACGCGCTTGGTGCGGGCCAGGACCAGCTCGCCGTTCTCGTCCACCTCGAGGCCCGCCGCGAAGGTGTCGGCCGCGTAGTAGTGGATGCCGTCGAAGTCGCGCTCCCACAGCATGGTGACCAGGTCGTCCTCGGCGGTGCGCGGGTTGGTCGCCAGGATGTCGAGGAAGTCGAGCAGCTCCTCCCAGCGCAGGTTCTGCTGGAAGGTGATCTCGCGGATGCCGTCGCAGAACAGCCTGAAGGCCCAGGGGATCTGGGGTTCCTGGGCGTCTTCGCCCATGAGGGGCTTGCCCTGGAGGGTGAAGCCGAGGGAGCGGACGCCCAGGGCCACGGGCCCACGCGTCAGCAGGTCCGAGACCTCGCGCTCGAGGTGCTCCAGCAGCTTGACCACGAAGGCCGAGGAGCGCCCCCCGTACAGGCGTTGGGCCCTGAGCGCCTTGTCAAGGGCCTGGACGAAGGTCTGGACCTGCTTGCGGGTCTGGGTGCTGTCGTCCACCAGGTCGGGCTGCGGAGGCCTGGGCATGGGTCACGCTCCTGCCGTCCTCTCCGCGCCCATGAGCACCAGCGCGGCGTCCAGCGCCACCATGACGGCGTGCTCCTCGCCAGTGCGGGCGGCCGGGGTGCCCTCGAACACGCCCTCTTCGCCCAGCACCGCCAGGATGGCGCCGACCCTGACGCGCTCCGGGCCCGCGGGTGCGTCGACGGGGCGGCACTCGTGGGCGCGGGCCTGGGCCAGCATGAAGAGGTGCGAGCACTCCATCTCGGTGGCCACCACGCCCAGGGCCCGAAGCTCGGCCATGTAGGCGTGGTTGACGGCGGCGCGCGGCCCCATGGCGAACTCGCGGCCGTACAGTGAATCCTTGGTGTGGACCAGGCCCTCGAAGGTGGTGCTGCCGAGGCCGCGGGCCCGGGCGGCGCGC
Organism: Pseudomonadota bacterium; assembly: GCA_043814015.1. Taxonomy (GTDB): domain Bacteria; phylum Myxococcota_A; class UBA796; order UBA796; family JAFGLY01; genus JBDRKM01. The sequence continues at coordinate 16,450 of JBDRKM010000428.1, read as the reverse complement.
CGGAGCGCCAGCACCCAGTCGGGGTGGGCGAGGGCGGGCACCTCGCGAGGGGCGTAGGCGTCGGAGGCGGCCTCGTCGCGCACGGCGCCGGTGGCGATGACCAGCGCTCCCGCATGCACCGCGTCTGGCTGCAGGGAGCCGGCCGAGCCGACCCGCACCATGCAGCGCACCCCGAGCTCCATCAGCTCGGTGACGATGATGCCGAGGCTGGGGCAGCCCATGCCGGTGGGGCAGGTGCCGACATCGACGCTCACGCCATCGCGCTCGTAGCGGCCCACGTGGACGTCGAGGCGCCGGGGAGAGGAGAAGACCCGCAGATCCGTGAGGAACGCGCTGATGGCCTCGACCCGGGCCAGGGAGCCCGGGATCAGGAAGACTCGGCCGCGCGCGCCATTGCCGGTGAGGTCGGCGGCGGCGACGCGCAGGTGGTGGGGCTCGAAGGGGCTCATGTGGTGGCTCCAGGGAGTCCGGCGGCCGCGCGCAGGATCTCCACGCGCTGGTCGCACAGGGTGGCGAGGGGCTCGGCGTGGGCGCCGAAGGGGCCGACCTGCTCGGCCCAGAAGGCCTGGCGGGCGGTGAGGTACTGCTGCAGGAGGGTGGCGTCCACCCCGACCCAGGCGGCGCGGGCGGCGGTGAGGGTGCCGGCGCGGTCGGTGAGCGCGCCTTCGGGCCAGCGCTCCAGCAGGGCGTCGCGCAGGGTGAACCCGCCCAGCGCCAGGGCGCGGACCTGCTCCCAGTAGTCGATCACATCGTGGACGTAGGCAGGGATGGTGAAGGCCCGGGCGCCCGCGTCGTAGATGGTGCAGCGCTCCAGCGGGAACGCCAGGGACTCGTACTGGGAGAGGGCGAACTCGGGGGCCATGAGCGCGTCGCGGCGCAGCAGGTCCGTGCCGGGCTCGCGGATGTGCAGGGGGGTCTGCTCGCCGGCGAGGGTGAAGCGGCCCTCGATGTAGACGACGCAGGAGCGCGTGAAGGAGGGGAAGCTCTCGCGCCAGCGGCGATGGGTGGCGGCCAGGACCGCCTCGGCCCTCGGCCCCCCGATGGTGACGAAGATCATGGCCTTCGGGGCCACGCCGATCTCGAGCATGTGCCGCCGGAGCACCTCCAGCCCGTGCTCCAGGGTGACCCCGGTGGCCACCACGTCGCCCACCAACAGCACAGCCCCGTGCGGGATGTCGAGCTTGCGGTAGGAGTCCTCGGTGACGCCCCACTGCCCCCCGGCCACGCAGCGCTGCGACGACATGAAGGCCGAGCCGTGGCGGCTGAAGCCGAAGGCCTGCCCGAGGGCCGCCCTCAAGCCGAAGTTGAGCCCGCCGCGCAGCAGGTGCAGCACGCACAGGGAGGTCTCGGGGGCCTCGACCAGCTGGGGCCGGAAGGGCGCCTGGCCCAGCGCCATGGCCATGCTGTCGCGGAGCGTGTCGGTGTAGGCCAGGCCAAGCAGTTCGGGCTGGTTGCAGATGCGGCGCGTGCCGGGGGTGGAGACCACGTAGCGCTCGATGCCGTCGTCATCTCCGCCGCGGATCGCGTACCAGGAGGCCTGGGAGAGATCGTGCGGTCCCTTGCCGAGTCGTTCGAGGTGCTCCATGGCGGGCTCCGTGGCGGGGTCGGGCTTTTGTAACTCCGCTCCGGGAGCGGAGGCACGGGCCCACGGGTCGGGATCCTCCAGGGTGGACCCCGATCGCGGGAGGACTGTGGCCCGAATCGTCGGACACAGCGCCATCAGCTGTCAGGTATCAGGTTTCAGCAAGCACCTTCCTCGCGACTCACCCAACTCGGGCCTGTTCACCCTGCAGGTGAAGCGCGCCATGCCGGCTGCCGCTCGAAAGGCCGGATAGCTGACCGCTGATAGCTGACGGCTTCCTCGGCAGAGCCGACGATTCGGGACTGTGGCTGCGCTGAGCCGCTTCATGGTGTATATCTGCCTCAGCATGAGGAGGCCGTGGATGCCTTGGCCCTCCCGCGAGATGCGTCGCCAGTTTTTGACACTCCTGTCAGCCGTAGCGGGGCTGATGGCCCTGGGATTCGCGGCCTATCACCTCGCCATGGGGCACCCTGAGCGCGCGGTGGCATCGCTCTCCGCGGCCGCCGTGGTGGGCGTCATGCTGGTCGCCTTGCGCCGCTGCAGCTCAGACCGGCCGGCCTTCGCGGTGGCGGCGGCCTACGCCATGGGCGCCACCCTCTTCCTGCTGGCCTCGCCCGCTTTCCCCGCGGGGGACTTCATCTGGTGTCTGCTGATCCCGCCGCTGGTGGCCTACGCCGGTGGCGCGCGCCTGGCTCGCTGGGTGCTGCCGGCCTACCTCGTGGCGGCCTGTCTGCTCGTGCTCCGACCCGGCTTCTACCACCGCGCCGCGCTGACCGCGCTGGAGCTGCCCGTCCGTTTCCTGAGCCTGCTGGCCCTGCTGTCGGTGGTGGCGTGGGCCTACGAGCACGCCCGCGCCATCGCCCTGGACAAGATGAGCGCGGAGGTGGAGGAGCGCCGCGCCGCAGAGCGCTCGCTGGAGGAGGCCAACCAGCGGTTGGCGGAGGTTGCCGCGGAGGCCGAGCGCCTGGCCGCGCAAGCCCAGACCGCGAACGAGGCCAAGTCCCGATTCCTCTCCCAGCTCAACCACGACATCCGCACCCCCCTCACGGGGATCGTGGGGATGACCAGCCTGCTGGAGCTCACGGAGCTGGACGCGGAGCAGCGCCATTTCCTGGAGACCATCCGGGTCAGCGGATCGACCCTGGCCGAGCTGTTCGATCAGATCTTCGATCTGACCCGCCTGGAGTCCGGGGGGCTCGTGCCGCTGGCGGTGCCGTTCCAGCCCCGCGACCTCGTGGAGGAGGTCCAGATCGTCATCAACCCCCTGGCCGAGGAGCGCGCGCTGCGCTTGCTGGTGGAAGTATCGCCCGAGCTGCCCCAGGTGCTCGTCGGCGATCCACGCCAGGTCCGGCGGATCCTCCTGAACCTGGCGAGCAACGCCGTGCGGTTCACGGATCGGGGCGAGGTGGCGCTGTGGGTGGGTCCGTCTCCCACGGGCGCCGGCTGGTGGCGCCTGATGGTCCGCGACACAGGCATCGGCATCTCGGAGCAGCACCACCAGCGCATCTTCGAGAGCTTCACGCAGGTGCACGCCGATCCCGCCGCCCGCAGGGGGGGCACGGGCCTGGGGTTGGCGATCTGCGCGCGGCTGGTGCAGGCTTTGGGGGGCCGGATGCACCTGGAGAGCCGGGAGGGTTGCGGCTCGACCTTCTTCGTGGACCTGCCTGCGCGCATCCAGCCGGCCGTGTGAACGCGGGTCCGCCCCAGCCCAGCGGGAAGCCGCCTGCGGAGGCAGGTGTCCCGTCGGCTTCCGAGCGTCCGGGGCGTCCCTCCAGGCGGCTTGATACGCTCCCTCCCCAGCCCCAGCCCCAGCCCCAGCCCCTGCCCCAGCCCCTGCCCCGGCCCCGGCCCGGGTCCATCGAGGAGCCCACCCATGCCCGACCCCGCACAGCCGCGCCCGATCCTCACGGTTCGCTTCAGCAGCCGCGGGCTCGGCCGGCGCGGGTTCACGCCGCTGGTGCTGCCCACCAGCTTCGATCTCGACCGCGAGGGCGTGGATCCCGATCTGTTCCGCCGCCTGCACCTGCGCCTGCGGCTGGAGCTGGAGCCTGGGCGCATCAGCATGCCGCTGATCTCGGGGCAGGTCTTCCCGGTGGACGTGCCCGCGGGCTGCGTGGGGCGCGGCTGGGTGGCGGCGGAGCGCAGCGAGGGCGGCGACGGCCCGGTGCTGGTGACCTCGGCCGCGCTCACCTTCGACCCGCCCCTGGTGCTGCATCACATCATGCCGGTGCTCGCCCGGCTCAACACCATCTTCGAGGACCGCGAGCTCTCGGAGCTGCTCGGCCGCTTCGGCCAGCTGGCCAGCGGCGGGCCCGGGGTCGAGGGCCTGAGGCTCCTCGGCCGCGCCCTCGGCCAGCGGGTACGGCCCCGCATGGAGCGCCTGCTGCCTGAGGGCAGCGCGGGCCGCGAGCGCGCGCGGGAGATCCGCGAGGCCCTGCGGGTGGGCGCCCACCGCATCGCGAGGGTGCGCCTGCGGCACATCTCGGCCCGCCCGGTGCTGCGGGGTGGCACCTGGCAGCTCGACCTGCGCTTCACCGGCCACCTGGATCTACTGGATCGCGCCCCGGTGCCCTTCGAGGAGATCCACGTCCCCCAGCTGGTCATCCCGTACCCCTACGCCTCGCTCTCCCGCCTGCTCTCGGGAGATCCGCTGGCCACGGCCGCGGTGCGCACCGACCGCATCCCCACCCGCGATCTGGCCGCAGCCCTCGCGGGCGCCCTCAAGGCCTTCTCGGGTCACCTCGACCTGGTCACGGATCTTCCCGAGGTGGCGGCCGACGTTCGCATGCCCGACGGTGGCACGCTGCGACTGCACGCCCGGCCGCCCCAGCCGGCCCACGCCGTGGCCTCCTTCGCCGGCAGCATCGCCCCCGACGTGGTCTCGGTGGAGGTGGACAGCCTGGAGTTGGAGGTGGAGGGCGGTCGGGTCGGCGCGGAGGGGCGCGCCGAGCTGCGCCTGGCCCACCCCACGGCGGACGGCGAGGGGATCATGGCGCTGTGCGCCAGCTCCGCCGTGGATGGCGGCCTGCCCACCGATCAGCTCCGCCTGCACCTGACCGGGCGGCTGCTGCCCGAGGCCCGGCTGGCCGGGCTCTCCCTCGGGTTCGGCTACACCCAGCCCGCCCTGCATGGAGAGGTGGCCCTGGAGGCGCGCGTCGACGAGCTCAAGCTGGCCGGCGATGTCGCCATGGAGATCGACCCCGACACGGGCGCGGGCTCCACCCAGCAGCTCAACGTGGGGCTCAAGGCGCGCTACGCGCTGCTGCCGGGCAGCCGCCTCTCCGACGGCACCACGCAGGTGGAGATCGCGCGCCTCGAAGGGCAGCTGGTGGGCCGGCTGGAGGCCAGCGGTGCCGACGACGCCCGCGTATGGGCCGACAGCGAGGCCAGCTTCGCCCTGCGCTCCGCCACCCACGTGGCCACCCTGCCCGAGCTGGACATCGACGAGGGCCATCTGGTCGTGGACACCTCCGGCGCCATGGTGCTCGGCGTGCGTGCGGCCACGGCCGGCCGCCAGGGCGACCGCATCGAGCTCGACTTCGGCGGCTCCCGCCTGGGGATCACGCTGGACGGCGTGGAGGCGGGGCTGGGCCCCCGGAGGCTGGAGGTCCCGGCGAGCACGGCCCTGTCCGCCACCTTGCTGGATGCCCAGCTCGACAGCGCTGGCCTCGGCCGCTCGCGCGTGGGGCTGGCGTACCAGCTCTCGGCCTCCCCGGTCCTCTCCGGGCCCGGCGCCGAGCCGGTGGAGCTGCTGGTGGACGAGCTGCTGAGCGGCGACCTGGAGCTGGCGGTCGGCCCGCTGGGGCACCTGACCATCTCCGGTCCCGACCGCGGCCTGTTCGACGCCCGCTACTTCAACGCCCTGCTGAACCCGGGTGACGAGGCGGATCGCCTGTTCGATCTGCTGCGCGACGACCGCGCGCTGGACCGCGTGGTGGGGGCGCTCCGGGTCTTCTCCTCCGAGGCGGCCGACCTCGCCGAGAGCCTGCGGAGCCTGGCGCGCCGTGTGGATCGCGCGTTGGACGCCGAGGGCATCTCCCAGCCCGCCGACGCCATCCCCGGGCCCATGCTGGCGCGGCTGCTCTCCTGGCTGCTGGTGGACAACCCATCCCTGGAGCCCCGGCTGCACCCCCTGGTCAAGCAGGTCACCGACGGCGAGGGGCTCGACCTCATCGCCACCAAGCGCCTGCTGGACGAGGTCCTGCCGCCGCATGAGCACGGCTACGAGGTGGACCGCGCGGTGCGCTGGCTGGCCCAGGTGCTGGGCCCCACGGAGCCACCCCCCAGGATCCCGCTGCGGGAGATCCCCTCCCTGGCGGAGCAGCCGCACTACGTCGCCATGTTCGCGGCCCTGCCCGCCGCCGGGGAGCTGTATCGCCGCGGCCTGGCGGAGGAGCCCCTGCCCGCGGACTTCCTCACGCGCATCTGCCGCGTCGCGCCCTACCTCTCCCTCGAACAGGTGGACTGGCTGCTCGGTACCCCCGTCGCGGGCTGGAGCGATCCCCTGCGCCAGCGCATGGCGGCGATCCAGGCTGTCAAGCAGCGGGTGCGCGGGATCGGCGAGCGCTATGGCGGCCTGGGCCATGCCCCCCAGGGCCTCGCCATCAGCCTCTTCCTCCCGCCGGTGGTGGGCTTCGTCCCCGTGCCCGGCGAGGAGGTCCCGCCCATCCCCGGTGAGCCCGAGGGGCTGCTCTGCGAGCCCGATTGCCTGCTCGGCCCGCTCGATGTGGCCGTGCTGCTGCAGGCCGGGCTGGCCAGCCCTCTGCAGGGCCGCGTGGTGCAGCACAACCAGCTGCTCCTGTTGCGCCTCGTCCTGCGGCAACCGCCCGCCTTCCTGCGCCAGGTGCTGGTGGAGATGTGCCAGGGCAGCCCGCGCATCCTGGCCGCCGAGCTCAACGCCCTGTTGGGCATGGACCAGGGCGCGCTGCGCGAGCCGCTCGACCTGGTCGCCCTCTTCTCCCAGCGCCTCGGCGCCGAGATCCCGCGGCTCGACGACTTCCTCGCCGGCGGCCGGCGCGCGCGCCACTCCTACTACGAGGCCCTCTCCACCGTGGCCGAGGTCATCCTGGCCGAAGCCGAGCCCTACGTGGCCCTGCGCACCTGGCTGCAGGCCCGGCGCCTCGCCGTCCCCGCGCGTCCGCCCCTGGAGAAGAGCCTGGTGCGCGCGGCCCAGCGCGCCCAGCGCGAGGCCGACAAGCTCGGCCGCCGTTGCTCCTTCTCGAGTGGGGAGGCCGCGAAGCGCCAGGCCGCCAGGGCCGCCTTCGAGGAGAGCTTCTCCCTGTGCGCCGAGCTGATCCGGCAGCAGCCCCGCGCCTTCCAGGAGCCCTGGCTGAAGGCCTACATGGCCCGCAACTACGAGGCCCTGCAGGTGCTCTCCGTGGTGCGCAACGCCCAGCAACGGGTGGATCGGGTCCGCGAGTGGCTCCAGGCCCGCACGGGCGAGGCCCTGCCGCGGGCCGAGCAGGCCCAGGCCGAGGCCGCCATCGACGCCCTCTACGTCTACGCCGACGACCGCCGCGCCATGAAGCGCGATCCCCTGGTGCGCCTCCTGCTGGATCCGCCCGAGGGCCGCTACGACTTCACCATCGTCTCGGCCATGGGCGTGGTCACCGACGGCGCCGCCGGGCTGGAGCTGCACGAGGCCTTCCAGCGCCTGGAGGCCCAGCGCGGCGTGCGCCTGGTGCGGGCCGACACCGCCAACATGCGCTCGCTGGACTACAACGCCCGCCGCATCGAGGAGGCCGCGCGCAAGGTCGAGGGCCCCTGGGGCTGGGTGGGCTACTCCCAGGGCTGCGCCAACGGCCTGTGGGCCGAGAGCATGCTGCTGTCCGGCACGCCCGAGCAGCAGCGCCTGCTGGCGGGCTTCAAGAGCCGCCACATGCTGTTCTCCGCGGCCAACGGATCCGCCCACGGCTCAGCCGGAGATCTCAAGTTCTTGCGGGCCATGGTGGATGGCGACCGCTTCCTCTCCCACTACCAGGCCATCTTCTCGCGGCAGGCCACGCAGCAGGCCCTGCGCATGCTCCGGCTGCTGCTGGATTCCCCCCTGGCGGTCAAGACCATGGGCGGGGCCGACTCCCTCTCCTGGGAGGGCGTCATCGCCCTGTCCCGCGAGGTCCAGATCGTGGACACCGCCCCCACCACCATCCTGCGGGGCGCCGTGCGCGAGCCCATCCTGCCCGAAGCCCTGGAGTTCCTGTCCAACGTCCTCACCCGCCAGATCGAGAGCGCCGAGCACGACACCCAGGTGGCCGTGGAGGAGGGCGTGGGCCACCCGGTCCACGTGGGCAACGCCTGGGCCCGTCGCATGGCCGACTGCGACGTGGGCTGCCGCGCCCAGGCCACCCACCACTGGTCGCCCCTGTCCCAGACCACCGAGTTCATCACCACCCAGCGCGACCGCGAGCGCTGCATCTACGACATGCCCAAGGACCGCCACGTCTTTCCGTGGATCGAGCTGAACGCGCGGTTCGGGATCATCGGGGCGGGAGGAAGTTGACAGAATGATCATGGTGCTGCATGATTGACCTGTAATCGTGCAGGCGGCAGAACGAAATGCCTTCTTCCTACTTCGCTCGTCACCTCGAGACGCGCCTGGCGCTCGGCCCAGGTTCGCCCGACAAAGTCCGCCTGGTCCTGGGCGCGCGGCAGGTGGGCAAGTCCACCCTGCTGCAGCACGTGGCGGCGAAGGCGGGGCCTGTCCTGACGTTGAACCTACAGGAACGTCGTCTTCGCCGGCGCTACGAGGCTGACGACGGGCTGCTGCTGCGCGAGCTGGAGGCAGAACGGGAGGCGCGCACGGTGTTCATCGACGAGGTCCAGAAGGTGCCGGGCCTGCTGGACGACGTGCAGCTCCTCCATGACCGGGATCCCACCCGCTTCCGGTTCGTCCTGACCGGCTCCTCGGCCCGGCAGTTGCGCCGCGGCGCGGCCAACCTCCTCCCCGGTCGCGTGCAGGTGTCGCTGCTCTCTCCGGTGCTCGTGGCCGAGATCCGTCCCGCCGAGATCCTGCCGCTGCCCCTCGGCAAGGAGCCGCGGTTCCCCCCGCGAAGCCTGGAGGACTGCCTCCTCTTCGGGAGCCTGCCCGGCCTCTTCCACGAGCCGCGCGCCTCCTGGGCGGAGACGCTGGGGGCCTACGTGGACCTCTACATCGAGCACGAGATCCGCCAGGAGAACGTGGTGGGCGATATGGGCGCGTTCGTCCGGTTCCTGAGGCTCGCGGCGCTGGAGGCGGGGCAGGCCGCCAACTTCACCCGCCTCGCCCAGGAGGTCGGGGTGGCACCCAACACCCTGCGGAACTTCTACCAGGTGCTGGAGGACACCCACGTCGGTCTGCGCGTGCCGGCCTTCACCCGCAGCCGCCGGCGCATCCTGCAGGCCCCGCGGTTTCTGCTGTTCGACCTCGGGGTGCGGCACGTCCTGGCGGGACTGCCCCTGAATGAGGCCCTGCTGCGGCTGGACCCGGGCCACATCTTCGAGCAGTGGGTGCTGGCCGAGCTGTTCTACCGTTGCCAGGCCCACGGGCGCGGGTTCTCCCTCTCCACCTGGCGGACCCCGGCCGGGGCCGAGGTGGACGCCGTCGTGGAGACCCCCGACGAGGTCGTCCCTGTGGAGGTGAAGTGGACGGACAGCCCTCGCCCGGCCGACGCGCGCCACGTGGAGTCCTTCCTCGACCTGCACGCCGATCTGGCGCATCGGGGCTACGTGGTGTGTCGCTGCCCCCGGCGCCAGGCCTTGACCGAGCGGGTCACGGCGCTGCCGTGGGACGAGTTCTGAGGATGTCGCGATGACAAGGCTATTCGTTCTGCTGTTCTCCCTGGCCGTCCCCCCCGCCCTGGCCGCGGATCGCGACTTCGCCTTCGCCTTCACGCCCACCCAGACCGGCGAGGCCAGGGTGAAGGAGACCCACCCGATCCACACCGTGCCCGTCCTGCTCCAGGTGGTGGACGGGCGCCCCGAGGGGGACCGGGAGCGCGTCGGAACGCGCCACATGGGCGATGACACCCTGCTGTCGCTGGGCCTCGACAACGATCTGCTCTCGGCGCTGCGCCCCGGCCTGGAGCGCAAGGCCACCCTCTGGGGGCTGCGCATCGCGCCGGTGAGGGCCGATCGGGTCCTGACGGTGAGCCTCGACGGGCTGAGGGTGCACGAGGCCTACGAGGCCCTGGGCTCCTCGTACGAGGCCCACGCCACCCTGAGCGGCGTGCTCGCCGACGGCGCCGGTGCCGCGCTGTGGGAGGGCGGGGCCGTGGGCGACGCCACCCGCTACGGGCGCACGGGCAGCACAGAGAACACCAACGAGGTGCTGAGCGACGCCCTCGTGGAGGCCATGGTGCGCATGCTGAACGACGCCGCGCTGCAGGCCGCCTGGGTGGGAGCCCCGGCGCCGGGCAGCGTGCCCGCGCCCGCCGCCTCCCCGGCCCCGGCCGAGCCCGTGGCGGTGCTCGCCCCCGAGGCCCTGCTGAGCGAGCTGCAGCAGCTCCAGGCCGGGGGTCTCAGCGAGGACAGCCTGCTGCTGTACGTGGCCGCCCGCGCCCTGACCCGCCCCCTGGGCGTCAGCGAGCTGGTGGCGTGGAAGGGCGCCGGCATCCCGGAGGCGGTGATCCAGCGGGCCATGGCGCTGCCGGTGCGCTGATCGCCCTCAGCGCCCCAGGTACTCCACCACCAGCTCCGGCCTGTCCGACTGGGCGATGAGGATGCCCGCCGCGAAGGGCGCCGCGTACACGCTGGGATCATCGGTGTTGTAGGCCCCGATGTCGGTCATGAACACGTCGCTGAAGGGGCGGTGGCCAGCCGCGGTCACCACCGGCGCCAGCTCCGGGCTGCCCTCGTCGATCTCCACGATGACGGGAGGATGATCGGCGAAGTGGGCGAGCTGTTCGTTGAGCTGTTGCTCATCGTCCACCCGGATCATGGTGTGCAGCGCGGGCTCCAGCGCCAGGGCCTCATCGATCTTCGCCACGGACGAGGTGTCGAAGATGGCCCACTCGAGCGTGTCGGTCTCCTGGATGGCGGCCACGAGCAGATCCACCCGGTCGGTCTTGTTGGCGTCCACCAGGACGTGCACGCCGCCGCGGGCGAGCTGCAGCACCTCCCGCAGGGTGGGGACGTACTCGCAGGAAAAATCGCCCTCGAAGCCCTCCGCCTCGATGTGCAGGGCCTGGATCTCGGCCAGGGTCAGCGCCTCGGCCTCGCCCGTGCCATCCGTGGTGCGGTCCACGCTGGTGTCGTGCAGGTTCACCAGGACGCCGTCGGCGGTGGGGCGCGGATCCGTCTCCACGAAGTCCACCCCGTAGGCGATGGCGGCGCGCACGGCGGACAGGGTGTTCTCGGGCGCGAGGCGGCCCAGCGGCCCGCCCATGCCGCGATGTCCGCTCACGAGCAGCTCGGTGCAGGCGCGGTCGGTCATGCAGGCCACGGGGACCGGGTCGATCCGGACGGGGACGGCGCCCGCGCGGCAGTCCCACGTGGCGGGATCGGGCGGGCCGGCCGGGGGCGCGCTGTCGGCGGTGGAGTCCTCGGCGGCGGGCGCGCAGGCCGCGGCGAGGGCGAACACCGCGAGCCAGGGGGAGCGCACGGCCCTAGAACGAGAAGGCGAGGTAGAGGCCGAGGCTGGCGGCCGTGACGCCCATCAGCGCGTAGGACGGGGGACCCCACATGCGCTGCCTCCAGTAGGCCATCTCCACGTCGAACCTGGTGGCGTCCGGGTCGTCGTAGACAGCGTTCTGCTTGAGGGCCGGGATGGCGGTGACCAGCGCCCCGGCGGCGGCCGCGCCGCCCACCACCAGGAACACGGGCGAGGCGTGGCCGCTGCGCACCCGGGGGGGCTTGGGCACGGGCAGGGGCTCGACCGGCAGCGCGGGCGCAGCGGGGGCCTCGACCAGGGTGGGAGCCTCGGGCGCCGGTGGAGCCTCGGGCGCCTCGGCGACGGCGGGGACCTCGGGTGCCGGAGGAGCCTCGGGCGCCTCGGCGACAGCCGGTGGGGTGAGGCCGGTCAGGACGAAGTAGGTCTGGCCTGCGGGCAGGTAGAAGATCTCGGCGTAGCCGGTGTGCTGGGCGTCGGGGCCCACCTGGAGGAGGTGCAGCCCGGCGGGGGCGTCCACGGGGAACCCTACCTGGAGACCGTCGAGCGCGCTCGACCAGCCGGCGGGGTCGGGGCGCACGCGCACGTTGCCCTCGCCGGGCTCGGGGGTGCGGGAGGCGAGGTAGATCTGGTGGACCTGGGGGCCGTAGCCCTCCACCCACACATCAGGCGCGACCCGCCCGGCCGCGGCGAAGACGAGGTGCGAGACCTTCTCGTCGCCCTGGAGGTAGGCCTGGGTGCCCTGGGCCAGCCACATGCGCGCGAGGACCTCCCGCGCGGGCACAGGCCCGCACCCGAGGGCCGCTTCGGCCTGCCGCAAGGTGGCCGCTGCGGGCTCCACACGGCCCGCGATCAGGGCCTGCTCGGCCTGGTTCACCAGGGTGGGGAAGTCGCCGCAGTCGGCCTGGGCCGCGCCAGCGAGGGCTGCCAACCAGAGGAGGCTCAGCATGGGCGTTCTCCCGCGGGGGTCGTCGGGTTCGGGGTCGTGGATGATAGCACACCGTGGCGGCTCGGGCCCGGCGGCGCCAGGCGCACGCCGACGTGCTATCTTGAAACGTCCGGTCGGCCTCCGCGGAGGATGCTCCATGTCCAAGGGCCTCTCGCCCGTCCTGCTCGCGGCCTTCGTCCTCGGCGAGGGCTGCCTGATCAACACCGGGAAGTACCAGGATCGCATCGAGGAGCTCGACGAGGAGGAGCTGGTGGGCGCCTGGGGTGTGCGCCTGCGGGACCGCCCCGACTGCATCCAGGTGGACATGGGGGGCCTCGCCCTGGACGGCCCCTGGTCCTTCGACGCCTACCTCCAGGCCGATGTGCGCTCCGGCTACGTCAGCCCCATCGTGGTCTGGCCCGGGGTCTTCGCCTTCCTGCAGGATGCCACCGGCTACGTCATCGCGGCGCCGGCCTCCAACCCCGTGCCCGGGGGCGGCGCCTCCACCCCCACCTCGCTCATGGACGGCGCCCGCCACCACGTCGCGCTCAACTACAGCAGCGATGGCGTGATGAGCGTCTACCTGGACGGCACCCTGAAGTCCTCGGCCCCGGTGGCCCTCGACCAGGAGCCCGAGCCGGTCATGGAGCTGGGCTGCTGGACCGGCGAGGGTGCCACCTTCTCCGGCGTCATCGCCGAGGCCCGCCTCTCGGGAGCGGCCCTGTACGCCGGCTCCTTCGACGTCGCCTGGGAGCCCTACCAGGTCGAGCAGGCCACCCTGGCCCTGTGGCACATCGACGAGGGCGGGGGCGCCGAGATCCGCGACGAGACCGAGAGCTACCCGGGCGTGCTCGTCGGCGGCACGTGGGAGCGCTTCTCCCTGCGCCCGGAGTAGCTCCGTGAAGTTCCTGCGAATGCTGGGCTGGGCGTGGGTGATCGTGCTCGTGCTCACCGGGCTGGGCGGCGGCCTCATCGTCGATCACGTCGGCTGGGCCTTGGCCGATGTCCTCGCCATGTACTCCGGCAACCTCGACCCGGTCCAGCCGGATCTCCCCTTCCCATGGTGGCTCTACGCGCTCTGTGTGGTGGCGGCCGCGGGTGGCGTGGCGTGGGTCTTCTACGACAAACGCGCCCAGCGGCCCGACGCCCCACCGCCCCCATGGTGGCGCGCCACCGCCCCCCTGGCGGTCGCCTACGCGGGCGGGCTGTGCGCGGTGCTCCTCCCCTTCTACCAGCTCTATCGGCTCTACTCCGCCGTCCAGGCCGCGGCGGGTGGGCCGGTGATGCCCTGAGGTGGCCATGTCCCCCCTCCGTCTCCCGCTGCTCCTGCTCCCGCTGCTGGCGCTGGGTTGCCCCGAGAAGGATGACACGGGCACACCGCTCCCCGAGGGCGACACCGACGCCGACGCCGACACCGACACCGACACCGACACCGACACCGACGCCGATGGGGACACCGACGCCGACTCCGACGCCGACTCCGACGCGGACACCGACGCCGACTCCGACCTGCCCCTCGATGGCTTCGGCGCTATCACCGGCGACTGCGGCGTGCTCGACGAGGCCGTGATCGAGGGCGCCGCGCCGCTGATGTTCCTCAACGACCTCGACTTCGGGCAGCTCGCCTTCGACTACGAACAACTCTCGGAGGGCGGCCAGAAGGTCTACGACGACGGCAACCTCGGCGGCAGCTCGCTGTACTCGGAGATCTTCTCCTACGAGGTGCTCTACCGCTGCGAGCTGGCCGCGCTGCTCAAGACCGAGGGCGAGATCCTGTACGAGGATGCCGGCGGCAAGAAGACCGATCTGCTGGTGGAGCTGGCGGACCTCAAGATCGGCGTGAGCGTCACCCGCGCCTACCACTACCCCCCATCCGAGCCCTACACCGTTCAGATGGCCACCGACCTGCTGGAGCAGAAGCTGGGCGACATCCTGCTCTCCAGCGAGAACGTCACGGACGAGGACGCCTGGGCCAGGCAGGTGTTGCACGTGATGGCCTACGAGCCGGAGCACGCCGACTGCCTCCGCACCGCCTGGGAGGTGCTCCCGGCCAGCCTGCAGGCCGACACCGTCGTCATGGTGACCGTCACCAGCGGTGCCGACGAATTCGTGTACCACTAGGCGCACCATGGGCCAGCGGCCGCGCTTCGATGATGGGGGACCGAGCGCCCCTCCGACCGTCCGCGTGACGTCGGGTGGGTCGGTCTTCGATGCCCCGACGGATCCCGGCGAAGACCACGAGGACGTGACCGCGCCCATCCCGCCCGGGATGCGGGCCCGCGTGGAGCTGATGGAGCGCGCGGCGCGCGCGCGGGGCCCGCAGAACGAGCTCGTGGCCAGCCTGCTCGCCGAGCTGCAGCGCAGCGTGGACGAGGGAAGGCGGGCCGCCGAGGAGATCGCCGGCCTGCGCCACGCCCTGGACCGTGCCATGACGGAGGGCGCGGCGGCGCGGCGCGACCTGACCAGCGTGCGGCGCGATCACCTCCGGGCCGAAGGGCGCGCGCGCGCGCTCGAGGTCGAGCTGGGTGGATACCGCACCGAGGTCCGCCTGGAGAGCGCGCGGCTCGTGGAGACCCGCCTGGCCTTCGACCAGGAGCGCCAGCGGCTGATCCAGCAGGAGCTCGAGCTCAAGGGCCTGCGCGCGGAGGTGTCGCGCCTGGTGGGTGTGGGCCGCAAGGCCGAGACGCGTGAGGCCGGCCTGGAGGCCGATCTCGGAGCACTACGCGAGCGCGAGGCCACGTTGACCCAGGAGCTCGACGCCGCGCGGGTCGAGCTGGAGACCCTGCGGGTGCGCCACGAGGAGGCCCTGGCCGAGGGCGAGCGCCAGCGCGCCCTGGCCCAGCGGAGCACGGCGGGGGTGCGCGCGGCCCGCGCCGTGGCCGAGGAGGCCGAGGAGGCGGTGCGCCGGGTGGCCGAGGATCTGGCCGCCATCACAGCGCGCGAGGTGGCCGCCCGCGGCGAGGTGGAGGCCCAACGCCGCGAGCGGGCCGAGGTCGAGCAGGCCCGCGCAGACCTGGAGGCCCAGCTCGGGGCGGTCCGCGAGGAGCTGGAAGCGGCCTCGGCCGAGCTGGTGCACGCCCAGGGCGCGCTGTCCGCGGCCGAGGCCCGGATCGCCGAGCTGGAGGGCGAGCGGGCGCAGGCCGCCTCGGACCTCTCCGAGCTGCAGGCGGCCCACGAGGCGCAGCGCCTGGCCAGTGTCGAGCAGGAGGCGCGGGTCGGCGAGCTGCGGGCGGCGGTGGCCGAGCACCAGGCCCGCCTCGACCAGGCGCGGGCCCGCGCCGAGGCGCTGGAGGGGGAGATGGCCGAGCGCGAGCGGGAGGGGCAGACCCGGGCGGCGGGTCTGGAGGCCGAGCGGGGCCAGGAGCGTGAGCGCGCCGACGCCTTGAAGGCCGAGCTGGCGGCGGTGGAGGAGCGAGGCGCCGAGCTCGATGCCGCGCGGGAGTCCCTCGCCCAGCAGCTCACGGCCGCCCAGGCCAGGCTGACCGAGCTGGAGGGCGAGCTCGAGGCCGTCAAGGCCACCTTCGACGAGATCACCCAGGAGCAGCCCGAGCCTTTCCCGGATGCGCACCTGTTGGAGCATGTGCGGGCCGAGGCCGACATGGCGCGCTCCCTGGTGGACGCCCAGGCGCGGGAGGCCGAGCGCACCCGCGCCCGCGCCGATCAGCTCCTGCGCCAGCTGGAGACCCAGCACAAGGCCCGCGAGAAGGAGCGCGCCACCCTGGTAGAGCAGCGCCGGCTGCTGGAGATCTCCCGGCGCGCCCTCAAGCGGTACCGCAAGCGGGCCCGGCACGACGCCAGCCGCTGGCCCCCGCAGGAGGCCGAGCTGGGCGCCGCCGTCACCTCCCTGTACGCGGTGGCCCACGCCTTCCCGCGGCAGCTCGACGAGATGGAGACCGTCCTCAAGCGCCTGCTGGGCGTGCTGGAGTCCACCAGGCGCATGGTGGAGGCCCACAACGCCGAGGCCGAGCAGTCCTGGGAGCTGCTCACGACCGTCCCGGCCGAGGTGCCGCCGCCGGGCAAGGAGGAGGGGGGAGGGGAATAGCGGCAGCCATCTGGCCGGTGCCGCCGGGGGCGCGCTCAGGTCGCGCTGCACAGCCCTGAACCGGGATTGTCGAGCAATTGGTCCGGCGCGCGCGGCGCCTCCGAGCCCCGCCTCCGGACGCGGGAACGGGTACGGGAACGGGAACGGGAACGGGTACGAGAGCCTGCGGCTGTATCTTGATAGTTCCCCATGCCGCGCGGGACGCGGCTCCCGGAGCCATGAAACCAACCGCAAAGGCGCAAAGGCGCAAAGGCGCGAAGGATAGCGCAGAACCCGAGGCGCTCTCGACCCACGCGAGGTCGGGTGATGGGAGAT
>JBDRKM010000427.1:0-31614 GCA_043814015.1 Pseudomonadota bacterium | reverse complement strand
CCCTGGCCGAGGCCGCCGAGACCTTCGCGGCGCGCTGCCGGGCGCTGGGGGTGGGGGCCGAGGAGGCGGTCGAGGTGGTGGCAGTGGTCATGAGAGGAGGCGAGCCATGAGAGAAGTCGTCCGCGTCGAGGATCTCGTGGTCCGCTACGGCCGTCGTGCGGCCGTGGACGGGGTCTCGCTGCGGGTGCTGCCCGGCGAGGTCTACGCGTTGCTCGGGCGCAATGGCGCGGGGAAGTCCTCGCTCGTGCGCGCGCTGATCGGGCTGCAGAGGCCCACCGCCGGGCGGGTGCGGGTGCTCGGGGAGGACCCCTGGACCCGCGGCGCGGCGGTGCTGCCGCGGGTGGGGGTGCTGGCCGAGCAGGACGACGCCCCTCTGGACCTGCCCATCGCCGAGATCGCCCGCTTCCTCGCGCGCGTGCGGCCGCGCTGGGACGCCGCGGGCTTCGCCGCCCGGCTCGCCGCCTGGGGGATCGAGGCCGCGCGGCCCCTCGGCCGCCTCTCCCGCGGCCAGCGGCGCCTGGTTCACCTCGCCATGGCGCTGGGGCACGCCCCAGAGCTGCTGGTGCTGGACGACCCGACGCTCGGGCTCGACGCGGTCGCGCGGCGGGCGGTCTTCGACGAGGTGGTCGGGGCCCTGGCGGAGGGCGGCACCTCGGTGCTGTTGACCACCCACGATCTCGCTGGCATCGAGGGCCTGGCGGATCGCGTGGGCATCTTGGACCGCGGGCGGCTCCTGCTGGACGCGGCGCGGGACGACCTGCGCGCCCGCTTCCGGCGGCTGGACCTGTGCCTGGCCCCCGGCGCCGAGCCGGCGGCGTTGCTGGCCGCGCTGGCACCCCTGGAGCCCCTGGGGCATGCGCGCCTGGGGCAGCGGCTGGAGGTGACGGTGGCGGCCTTCGAGGCGGAGCGCTGGCGGGCGCTGGTCCCGGCGCTGGGGCTGGCTTCACCCCCCGAGGAGCCCGCGGCACTCTCGTTGGAGGATCTGTTCGTGGCCCTGCGCGGAGGTGCTCCATGAGCAAGGGCCTGGCGCTGCTGGGACTGGAGCTGGCGCGCTGGCGCGCGCTGGCGGGGGTGGCGCTCCTGGCGGGGCTGATCCCCCTGGCGCTGGGCCTGCCCATCGTCAGCGGTGGGCACGGGGCCGAGGTGCGGGACGGGTCGGCCCTGGTGTTGGCCCTCTCCCTGGCCGCCCTGGGCGCGGTCCAGGCCGGCCTCGGACGGCTCGGCGCCCCGCGGGAGCGCGCGTTCCTGCTGGGGTTGGGGCTGCCCGCCGCGGCGATCTGGGCGGGGCAGCTCGGCGCGGCCTGGGGTGGCGCGGTGGCCGTCCTGGTCCTGGGGCTGCTCCCGGCGACGCTCGTGGGTGGCGGCCTGCTCGGGAGCGCACTGGGGGACCTGCTGGCCTGGCCGTACCGGGAGTGGGCCGAGGTGGTGGAGCACAGCAACGCCTGGGTGCGCTCCTCCGAGGTCCTGCTCCCCGCCCTCACCGACCCGTGGACCGCCTGGGCGCCGGCGCCGCAGGTGACGTTGCTCGCGCTCGGGCTGCTGGGGCTCGTCGTGCTGGCGACTTTCCTGGGCACGGCCCTGCGCGACCGTGGCCCACGCTTGATCCTCGATGTCGCCGGGCTCGGGGTGGTGGCGCTGGGGATGTCCTGGGCGCTCCAGCCCCTGCTGGCGCAGGAAGCCTGGGGCGAGGTCGTGCTGGGCGGGGCGCTGCTGGCCACCGCCCTGCTGTTCGGCGGGTTGCTCGGCAGCGGGCTGGCCGTGGCCCTGGGGCGCGCCGATCCGGGCCGCAGCCACCTCGGCGCCAGCCTGGGTCTGTGGGCCCTGGCGCTGCTCGGGGTCGGGGCTGTCGGGGCGCGCGCGCGTTGGGCCCTGGACGTGTGCCTGGCGGACCTCGACGTGGTGGACTGGGTCGAGGTCGCGCCGCAGGGGACCTGGGCCGTGCTCCAGGGCCGGGCTCGCGGCCGGGTGGCCTACCACCGCGTCCTGGTGGCGGATCTCGCCACCGGCCAGGCCTTCCCGATGGAGGATCTGCGGGACACCTGGGACTGGGCCTTCGCCTCGGACGGGCGCTCCCTGGTGTGGAAACGGGGCGAGCGGGCGAGCCCGCTCTTCCGGGACCTCGGTGACCCGGACCGCGAGATGGTCGTGGTCCCAGGGACCTTCTCGTCCTCGGATGGGATCGAGGCGCTCTCGCCCGAGGGGCACCTGGCGATCCAAGACTGGCACAGCCAGCGCGTGCGCGTGGTCGCGCTGCCGGGGGGCCACCCCGTTGCCATGGAGCCGCCGACCGCCGGCATGCGCGGCGGCCTCAAGGTGGCCAGGTTCCTCGCGGGGGATCGGCTCCAGTTGGTGCGGGACATCGCCTGCCCCGAGCCGGAGCGGCCCGAGCGTCGGTTCTGGTGCGGAGTCCGGGTCGTGGACCTCGGGCTGGGCGGGGAGGTGCTTCACAGCGCCGACATCCCCGTCGGAGCCAGGACCACCGCGTTCTCGTTCGCCGATGGACGGCTGCTTCTCACCGCTCGACACCCCTCCGCGGTCGTGCTGCTGGGCGGGGATGGCGGTGGCGAAGAGGTCACCCTGGATCTCCCTCCCGAGGCGCGCATTGTGGGCGTCGTTCCGCTGGCGGACGGTGGTTTCGCGCTGGCCTGGCGGATCCCGGCCACCGAGGACCGCGGCCTCTGGTTCCTGGGTGCCTTCGACGCGGACGGCACGGCGCGTGGGAGCCCCCGTGCCCTCGGCCTGGCCCGCCGGGTCAGGCTTGGCGGCGCGCCCGCCCCCGGTCAGGTCGTGGTCTGCCGGGACGATGGGGTGGCGATCCTCGAGGCGGAGCGCCGATACCGCTGTGCGCTGGAGCCCCTCGACGGCGGCGCGTCCGTCCCCCTGGGCGATGGTCTGCTGCCTGCTACGCCCCTGGTCAGCTACACCGGTGGCCAGCTCAGCGTCCCCGGCGCGCCCGCGACCCGCATCTTCAGGGACGCCGGCGGCCGCCTGCGCTGGCTCGACCTGGAGGTGCGGGCGCTTGTGCCATTGGAGCCCGGCATGGTGCGTTGAAGGCGTCGTGCGCCTCCTCGCCCTGCCCTGCTGGCCCTCTGCGGGTGTGGCCTCGATGACGACTTCGAGAACAGGTTGATCAGGTTCTGGGCGAGGATCCATGGCTGGCGTTCGGTCCACTTCTGGGCGGGTGACGGCGAGGACCAGAACCTCGCGATCACCATCCAGTGACGGATCCGTCGGTCCGTCGACGGATCCGTCGACACTTCGACACCCCGAGGACGGTCGAAGCATGGGAATCGGCTGGCACGGGCCTTGATGGTGGGGTTCGCGTCCCATCACCCGGAGCCTCCCCATGGTCCACCTGCACGTCACCTGGTCCGCCGAGGGCCGTCACCCCCTGTTCCCCGACGAGGCCCTGCGCCGCCGCGCGGTGCGCAAGCTCGCCGAGGTGGCCAGGGAAAGCCTGACCGTCTTCTGCCTCGTGGACGAGCACGTCCACGCCGCGCTCATGGGTGAACCCGAGGTGCTCCGGCGCCGTATGCGCGCGATCACCAGGAGCATGCGCGGCCTCGCGGTCGTGTCCCTGGATGGCCCGCGGCAGAAGGTCATCCAGGACCGCGCCCACATGAAGAACGTGGTCGACTACGTGCTCCGGCAGCCCGAGCACCACGAACTGCCGGTCCATTCTGCGCTCTGGAGTGGCGGCTGCTTCCCGGACCTGGTGGGCGCGCGGATCGTGCCGGATCTGCGCCTGCGCCTGTGCGATGCGCTGCCCCGGTACTCCCTGCGCGACGCGTTCGAGGCCGTGGGCCTCCCCCCGCGCCGGCTCGAGGAACCGGGGCCGGAGGCGCTGCGGCTGCTGGGCGCCGGTGCGCTGTTCGACGCCGCGTGTGCCGCGCTGTGTGTTGTCCCGCGCTCGGGAAGTCACACCCCGGACGAGGCGCAGGCCCGCCGAACCGCGCATGTCCTGGCCCGTGAGATCGGGCTCCCGCTCTCGACGATGGCCGCGGTGGCGCAGGTTGGATCGCGCTCTGCCCGGCGCCTGGCCTCCGAGCCCCTGCCTGCACCCGTGCGACGTGCGGTGCTGCTGCGCCTGGCCCTCGAGGCCCAGGTCCAAGCGCTGCCACCGGCCCGGTAACGCGGCCCGTACTCGCATCTCGGGGCGCGGAGAGCCCGGTACCGACCGCGTAGCGGCCCGTAATCGCATTTCGGGGCGCGGAGAGCCCGGTACCGACCGCCTGGCGGCCCGTACTCGCATCTCGGGGCGCGGAGAGCCCGGTACCGACCGCCTGGCGGCCCGTACTCGCCGCTCGGGTCGCAAAGAGCCCGGTTCCGACCGCCTGGCGGCCCGTACTCGCATCTCGGGGCGCGGAGAGCCCGGTACCGACCGCCTGGCGGCCCGTAGCCCGTAGCCCGTAGCCCGTAGCCGGCTACCCCCCCGGCACCACCACCCTCCGCCACTTCCAGCGCACCTGGTCGTAGTGGCCGCGCACGTCCGGGGGCTCGGCCTGGGGCTGCATACGCCCCGCCTCGTCGTGCGCGCGGCAGGTGAGCAGGTGCGCGCCGGGCGTGGGCGTGGGCCATGTCCAGGCGAAGGCGGTCCAGGCGTGGCGGGTCTCCTCGGGTGTGAGGTCGCTCTCGTCCGTCAGCCGCTGGAGCGTCGCCTCATGCCAGCTCTGCCCGCCGTCGGCCGTGACCTCGACCCGCGCGATCCGCTCGCCGCCACCCCAGGCCCAGCCGCAGAGCTGGTAGCCGCCCTCCACCTCCACACAGCGTGTCAGCACGGACTTCAAGGAGATCCAGCGCGCCTGCTCGCGCTCCCAGCGCCCGTCCACGAGGCGCTTGTTGTTGTAGAGCACGTCGTTGTAGAAGCCGCGGTGCCGGGAGGTCTTGCCCTCGATGCCCCGCAGCCACTTGACGTAGGCCATGCCGTAGATCCCGGGCGCCACCAGCCGCAGGGGGAAGCCCCGCGCACGGGTCAGGGGCGCCCCGCCGTGGCGCAGCGCCAGGACCGCCCCGGAGGTGAGCGCCTCCTCGATGGACAACCCGTAGTGGTATGCCCCGCGCGGACCGAGCGTATCTGCGCCATGGAAGGCCAGATGGGTGGCGGTCCCCGGCCCCCCGCACGCTGAGATCAGGGTCTCCAGCTTCGGCCCCTCCCACCTGGCCTGACCCATGAGCCCGGCCGAGCCCATCAGGTGGTTGCCGTTGCCGGCGCACTCGGCCACGCAGGCGGTCCGCGCGGCGGGCAGGGCCTCGAGGTCCGCGAGGGTGAAGGAGCGCTCCGTGGCGAGCCCCGTCACCTGGAGGCGAAACGACACCGGATCGACGAGCGGGTGCGTGTGCCGGTCGCGCCGGAAGAACTGCTCCTGGGAGACGGTCAGCCCGGTGAGGGCCTCCCGCGGCAGCTCCTCCATGGAGAGCAGCCGGAGGACGAAGGCCGACAGTCCCGGCCCGACCCAGTGAGCCAGGCCCTCGAGGGGCTGGAGGTGGAGTTCTTCAGTGGGCATGTGCGCAGCTCCGCATGAACGCCTAGCCAGCCACGCCGTGCATGGCGAGGATCAGCCCCGGCGCGCGAACTCCCCCGGGGGGCTCAAACCATGACCCTCCGTGCTTGACTTCCGGGGAGCCTCGCATAGACTGCCGGCCTTTCGCCGCGCGCGCGCGCCGGCAAAATGTCAGAAGCGTAACTATCAAGCGAGTTCTTCACCGCCAACCTGGAGCGTCACCATGGCCGAGCGCCGCATCGTCACGGTTGAGGGCAACGAAGCCGTCTCTTCCGTCGCCCACCGCACCAACGAGGTCATCGCCATCTACCCCATCACCCCGTCGTCCTCGATGGGTGAGTACGCCGACGCCTGGTCCGCCCAGGGCCGCAAGAACATCTGGGGCGTGGTGCCCGACGTCATGGAGATGCAGTCCGAGGCCGGCGCGGCCGGCGCGGTCCACGGTGCCCTGCAGGCCGGCGCGCTGACCACCACCTTCACGGCGTCTCAGGGCCTGCTCCTGATGATCCCCAACATGTACAAGATCGCCGGCGAGCTCACGGCGTACTCGATGCACGTCAGCGCCCGCACCGTCGCCACCCACGCCCTGTCCATCTTCGGCGACCACAGCGATGTCATGGCCTGCCGGCAGATCGGCTTCGCCATGCTGGCCTCCGGCAACGGTCAGGAAGCCCACGACATGGCCCTCGTGGCCCAGGCCTCCACCCTCGACACCCGGGTGCCCTTCCTGCACTTCTTCGACGGGTTCCGCACCTCCAACGAGGTGGCCTCGGTCGAGGAGATGACCGACGACGATCTGCGCGCTGTCCTCGACGAGCGGGCCATCGCCGCCCACCGCGCTCGCGCCCTGACCCCGGATCGCCCTCTGCTGCGCGGCACGGCCCAGAACCCGGACACCTTCTTCCAGCAGCGCGAGGCCTGCAACGGCTTCTACGACGCCTGCCCCGACAAGGTCCAGGCCGTGATGGACCGCTTCGCGGAGCGTATGGGCCGGCCCTACCACCTCTTCGACTACATCGGCCACCCCGAGGCCGAGCGCGTCGTGATCCTGATGGGCTCGGGCGCCCCCACCGCCCACACCACGGTGGATTATCTGATCGCCCAGGGCGAGAAGGTCGGGGTCGTGAAGGTGCGGCTGTACCGTCCCTTCTCCGTGAAGCACTTCGTCCGGGCCCTCCCCGCGAGCGTCAAGGCCATCGCCGTGCTCGACCGCACCAAGGAGTCGGGCGCCATCGGCGAGCCGCTCTACCTCGACGTGGTGGCCGCGATCCGCGAGGCGCGCCTGGCCGGCGACTTCGCCGCCGATCCCATCATCGTGGGCGGGCGCTACGGCCTCTCCTCAAAGGAGTTCACCCCCGGTATGGTCAAGGGTGTGCTGGACAACCTGGCCACCGAGCGGCCGATGAACCACTTCACGGTGGGCATCCAGGACGACCTCACCTTCACCTCCCTCCCGTACGACCCCGGCTTCGACATCGAGGGAGATGGCGTGGTGCGGGCGCTGTTCTTCGGCCTGGGTGCCGACGGCACCGTGGGCGCCAACAAGAACTCCATCAAGATCATCGGCACGGAGACCCCCAACTTCGCCCAGGGCTACTTCGTCTACGACTCCAAGAAGTCGGGCGCGGGCACCGTCTCCCACCTGCGGTTCGGGCCCCAGGCCATCAACGCCTCCTACCTGGTCTCGAGCGCGGGCTTCGTGGCCTGCCACCAGTTCGAGTTCGTCAACAAGCTCGATCTGCTGGCCTGCGCCAAGCCCGGCGCGGTCTTCCTGTTGAACTCGCCGTATCCGGCCGAGGAGACCTGGGATCACCTGCCGCGCGAGCTGCAGCGGTCCATGATCGACAAGAAGATGCGCTTCTTCGTGATCGACGCCTACGCCGTGGCGCGCGACACCGAGATGGGCACCCGCATCAACACCATCATGCAGACCTGCTTCTTCGCCATCTCGGGCGTGCTGCCGCGGGATGAGGCCATCGCGCAGATCAAGGGCGCCATCCGCAAGACCTACACCAAGAAGGGCGAGGATGTCGTCAAGCGAAACTACTTCGCCGTGGACCAGACCCTGGCCCATCTGCACGAGGTGCCGTTGCCCGCCGCGGTCACCAGCAGCTTCTCGCGCCCGCCCGCCATCTCGCCCGAGGCTCCGGCCTTCGTGCGGGAGGTCATCGGCACCATCGTCGCCGGCAGGGGCGACAGCCTGCCCGTCTCCGCCTTCTCCCCCGATGGCACCTGGCCCACCGGCACCACCCAGTGGGAGAAGCGCAACATCGCCCTGGAGGTGCCGAGCTGGGATCCCGAGCTCTGCATCCAGTGCAACAAGTGCGCCATCGTCTGCCCCCACGCCGCCATCCGGCCCAAGGTCTACGACCCGGCGGTCCTCGATGGCGCGCCCGAGGGCTTCCAGTCCGCGGCGGCCAAGGGCAAGGAGTTCGCGGGGATGCGCTACACCCTGCAGGTGGCGGCGGAGGACTGCACCGGCTGCCGGCTCTGCGTCAACACCTGCCCCACCAAGAGCAAGGCCGATCCGGACCACAAGGCCATCAACATGGTCGAGCAGCTCCCGATCCGCGCGCAGGAGCGCGCCAAGTACGCCTTCTTCCTCGGCATCCCAGAGATCGATCGGGCCCGCTTCGAGAGCATCAACGTCAAGAACTCCCAGCTCCTGCGGCCCCTGTTCGAGTACTCGGGCGCCTGCGGCGGCTGCGGCGAGACGGCCTACGTCAAGCTCGTCTCCCAGCTCTTCGGCGACCGGCTGCTCATCGGCAACGCCACCGGCTGCTCCAGCATCTACGGCGGCAACCTGCCCACCACGCCCTACTGCTCGGACAAGAACGGGCGCGGTCCGGCCTGGTCCAACTCGCTCTTCGAGGACGCCGCGGAGTTCGCCTTCGGCATGCGCCTCGCCGTGGACTCGAACACCCGCATCGCGACCGCGTTGGTGCAGGGTCTGGCCAGCACCATCGGCGATCAGCTGGTCTCCGAGCTGATCGAGAACAGGCACGACCGCAGCGAGGCCGGGCTCACGGCCCAGCGCGCCCGCATCGGGGTGGCGCGGGGCCTGCTGCGCGACAGGACCGATCTCGAGGCCCGCCGGCTGCTGGACGTGCTCGACTACCTGGCGCCCAAGTCGGTCTGGGCCTTCGGCGGTGACGGCTGGGCCTTCGACATCGGCTACGGCGGCCTCGACCACGTAGTGGCCAACAACCGCAACCTCAACATCCTGGTCATGAACACCGAGGTGTACTCCAACACCGGCGGCCAGGCCTCCAAGGCCACCCCGGTGGGCGCCGCCGCCAAGTTCGCCGCGGCGGGCAAGGACATCGCCAAGAAGGACCTCGGCATGATGGCCATGAACTATGGCTCTTGCTACGTCGCGGCCATCGCCATCGGCGCCAAGGACACCCAGGCGGTGCGGGCCTTCCTCGAGGCCGACTCCTACCCGGGCCCCGCCCTGATCATCGCCTACAGCCACTGCATCGCCCACGGCTTCGACCTGAGCCTGGGCCACGACCAGCAGAAGCTGGCCGTCGACTCCGGTCTCTGGCCGTTGTACCGCTTCGACCCGCGCCGGGTGGCCAGGGGCGAGCCGGCCCTGCAGCTCGACTCCACCATGGAGCCCAAGGCCGACATCATGGACTTCATGGCCAGGGAGTCCCGCTTCCTGCAGGTGCGCAAGGCCGATCCGGCCCGCTTCGAGCGCCTCGTGGAGCAGGCTCGCCTGGGCGTGCGCCAGAAGCTGGCCCTCTACAAGCACATGAGCGAGCTGGTGCTGCCGCGGTAGCTGCGCCGCCGATCATGCCTGTGTGGCCCGCCCTCGTGGCGGGCCTCTGCGCTTCGGGGGTACGGGAGCCCCATGCCCCTCCACGATCTCGCCTACGAGCTGCAAGCCACCTTCAGCGCTTGGGTCGCGTCGTTCGATCTGCCGCTGGCCGCGTTGGCCTGGGTCACGGTGGCCGGTGGGGCGCTGGGGCTGCACCTGCTGCTGCGGGGCGTGAGGGGCTCGCGCTCCGAGCGCCGCTGGGCTCTGGCGGTCGGGCTCGTGGCCCTCGGCTGCCATCTCCAGGACATCGGCGTCACGCTGGCGGTCACACCCGATCTGGCCATCGAGGCCAACCCCCTCTGGCGCGCGGTGTTGGCCCGCGCGGGGCTGCCGGTGGCCATCGCGTACGGGCTCACGGGCAAGCTGTTGCTCGCCCTGCTGTCCTGGCAGCTCTTCACCCTCTACCTGGCACAGCGCCATGGGCTCTACCCGCCGCGCGACCTCGCCCCGGATTTTCGGAGCTTCTGGAGGGCCTACGGCGCCGGGCGCGGCACCCGCCGGCTGGTGGCCTGGGTGAACCTGTTCGCGTTCGCCTTCCCCCTGGCCGCGCCGCTCATGCTGTACGTCTCCGTGCTCAACGCCGCCGAGGCGCCCTGGCTGCTGCGCGCCCTGCCGCCCTGGCCCGTGGCCTGCGTCGCCTGGGTGGGCCTGGCGGCGGGTGTGTGGGCCTGGTGGACCTGGAGCTCCTGGGTGCGCTGGAGGTCGGAGTCCAGGCCCGGGGTGCAGTGAGCTGGGGGCTGCGCGGCGGAGCCCGGGGGCCGCGAGCGCGCCAACTATCTGAAAATTCTCCTGGGCTACGCGCGCCTGGACGCGCGCTGAAGGTCCGCTGACGGATTCTCCAGCCCTCCATGACGCCTGTGGAAAACCCGCCCGCCCCCTGCGCGGACACCAAAAGACAGTGTAAAAGACCAATATGTGGATGCCGTCGGCTCCCCACAGGCAGCAAGGGGGCTGGATTTCCACCAGTTCTTCATGGTGCTAAGTTGACGAGTCAACAGTAGTGTACGCTGGTCCAGCAATGGCATATAGACCTCCGGTATGCCGTATCTATCGGCATCCGGCCTTGGCTCCGCGACCTTTCGGAGGGCCCCTGTCATGCTGCGACCCGGCGAACGTATCGGCGATTGGATCGTCGAAACAAGGCTTGGAGAGCGTGATCGCGGCGCGGTGTTCCTCGCTCGCCACGGCATGAACCTCAACCTGCGTGGCGCGCTCAAGGTGGCGCAGCCATCGGACTACGAAGAAGCCCGCGCCTCGTTCGTGGCCGAGGTCGAGCCGCTGTTGACCCTCCAGCACGAGGCCCTGATCCGGCTGCTGGGCTGGGGTGAGGACTATGAGCGGCGGATGTTGTGGATGACCACCGAGCTGCTTCGTGGCCAGAGCCTCGAGGAGCGGCTGTCCGAGGGGCGCCCCTTCGGTCCGGAAGAGGTCGGGTTCGTCTTCGGACGGCTGGCCGGCGTGCTGGCCCTGATCCACTCCCACGGCTCCCACCACGGCGATCTGCGCCCTTCGGATGTCCTCATCGCCGAGGGCCGGCAGATCCGGCTCACCGGCTTCGGCACGGTGTTCCGTGATGGCAAGCAGGGTCGGGTGGATCCCGAGTCCCTGGCCTACGTCGGCCCGGAGTACTTCGACGATCCCGACTCCTGCAGCCCCGTCGCCGCGGACATCTACTCCCTCGGGCTCATCCTCTACGAGGCCCTGACTGGGCGCCGCGTGTTCCCGCTCGAGCCCGGGCTCAAGCCGGCGCCCCAGGTGGCCAGGCTCATGGGGCTCAAGCTCCGGATGGGGCCGCTCGACCCGGGCGACGATGTCCCGCTGCCGCTGCGGCGCATCGTGCTCGAGACCACCGACCCGGATCCTGCTGCCCGCCCAGGGGAGCTGTCCAGCTTCCTGGCCGCCCTCGGCCTGGCATCGCGCCTGCGGACGGACGATGCCCCCGCCGCCCCCACTCCGCCCAGGTCGGCCGGGAACGCGATGGACTCCGTGCGGCTGCTGAGCTCGGTGCTCGGCCGCGAGCAGCTCCAGACCCCCTTCCCCTTCGCCCCTCCGGGCTGGGGTCCTCGCGGGCACCAGCCCCCGCCACCGCTGGCCAACCTGCGCCAGGGCCCCGGCTCGGCCGAGGTCCCCGAGGCGGGCAGGGTGCTCGAGGTCCACAAGGTCGATCAACGGCGAGCGGCTGACGATCCGCTGGGTGTGGGGTCGGTCCCGGTGGGCGAACCCTACGACGAGCTCTACGACGAGCCCTACGACGAACCCTACGGCGAGCCCTACGGCGAGCCCGAGGTGCTGCCGGCGGTCGAGGAGGAGCCCGCGTCCCCCGCGCCCGTGGAGGCGCCTCCAGCGCTGTCGTTGGAGGAGGAGCCCGAGGCGCTGCCGGCGCCGGACGACGAGTCCGCGGCGCAGGAACGAGCGGGGGCGGCCTCTCCCGAACCGCATGAGGCGCCCCGGATCATGGATCTGGGCCTCGTCCACGAGGATGAGCCCAGTGAGGAGGCAGTGCTGGTCGAGCCCCCAGGAGCACCCGTGCCCGAGCGGGCGACGGTCAGCCCCGAGCCCGACGAGCAGCCGGAGCCCGTCGATTTCGTCGCGGAGCGGCGGAGGAGTGCGCGGGCCTTCGTGCCGCCTCCTCCGGTGCCGGACCCGAGCGAAGTCGGCCTGGCGGGTCGGCCGACCATCGTCCCCGAAGCCACGGCGCTTCCCGCGTCCCCGCCCGAAGAAGCCTACGACGCACCCGATCCCCCCATGGTCCCGCCAGCCGCGGCCGATGCCATGCCCCTGCCCGTGGCGCCCTCGGCCACCCCGGGCGATGACGACGACATCTCCTGGTTCGACCGCTACGACGATCTGCCCGAGTCGCCCGAGGCGGAGGCGCCGCGCCTGAGCGGGGCCGTCGCCACCATCGCCGTCGCGCCCGCGCCGCAGGAAGACATGGGCTTCGAGGAGGCTGGCGATGATGGCTTCGCCACCGAGCTTCCCGAGGCGCCAGGGATCCCCCGATTGCCGGAAGCTGTCCCCCGACCGCGACCTGAGGCGGTGCCGGATCAGGGCGACGCCGTGGCCCCGACCTGGCCCGGCGAGCCCGAGGAAGAGCTGCCCGAGGAGGACGACTGGTCCTGGCACGACGACGCCTCCTTCCATGGTGAGAAGGGGGCTTCCGGCCTGGAGCCGCGGGAGCCGCGGGAGCCGCGGGAGGATCCCTACACGCGGCCCGTGGACGACGAGTTCGACGAGGTGTTCGATCCCTCCGCCTCGGACATCGCCGCCGACGTGTTCGGTGATCACCCCGAGCGCGCCGCCTGGGTGAAACGCGGGCTGCTCGCGGTCTTTGCGCTCGCGGTCGTCCTCGGGCTGGCCTGGGTTCTGCTCCATGGAACCACCGAGCCCAGCGGCAGCGCGGCCCATCGCGTCGAGGTGCCGCCAGCGCCCGTGGTGCGGCCCGAGGCCCTGCCGTCCATGCCCCCGCCGCCCTCCACGGTGGAGGCTCCCGAGCTCGAGGCGCCACCCATCGATCTGCGGGCGGTCGTAGCGGAGCCCGCAGCTCGGCCCGCGTCCGAGCGTGCGCACCCCACCGCGGTGTCGCCCGCGCCGTCCATACAGCCCAGCCCCATCCGCGCGACCCATGCCCCGGCCAGCGCCTCCTCCCCGGCCCCTTCGACGCCCGCGTCCGGCACCTCGGAGGCGTTCAATCCGTGGGTGACCACGCCCACCGTCGAGGTCGGCACGCCCGCCCCGAGCGCCGCCCCGGTCCAGCCCGCGCCCGCGCCGGTCGCGCCCGCCTCCGGGTTGATGGCCCATCTGCGCGAGGGCTGGTCCTCGCTCGACTCCGGGAACCTCCTGGGCGCTCAGAACGCCTTCATGGCGGCCCTCAAGGACGACGCCGGCAACGGCATGGCCCACTACGGCCTGGGCCAGGTCGCCGAGCGCGCGCGGGACTATTCGGGTGCCGAGTACCACTACGGGCGCGCCTACCAGGCCCTGGGCGGCAACCCCTCCATGCGCGGCGAGCTCGAGGCCGCCCTGCGTCGGATCGGCGCCAAGGTTGGTCAGCCAGCGGCACCAGCGCCAGCGCCAGCGCAAGGGGCGGCGGCCGCGCCGGCCGCCACGCCCGAAGTGCAGGTGACGCGGAAGAAGCGCGATGAGCTCGAAGAGTCCTTCCACGACGAGCTCTGGGACGACAATCCAGACGAATAGCCCGCGAGCCGTCAGCAGAAAGGGCTTTGTTGCTACTGATGCCTGATTGTGAACCCGCCTACGGCGTCAGCACCAGCCAGGCGCGGCCCGCGGCGCTGTCGAAGCCGGGGGCGGTCACCACAAGATCGGAGCGGCCGTCGGCGTCCATGTCGGTGGCCAGCAGGTTGAGGCCGAGCAGCCCGGAGTCCCCGTCCAGCAGGCTGGCCATGGGGGCCGGGTCGGCACCGGCAGCGATGGCTGGGCCGGTGAAGAGGTAGGCGGCGCCGCCCCAGGTGGTGGAGGCGGCCGCCGGGTCGGT
The DNA here is from genome assembly GCA_043814015.1 of Pseudomonadota bacterium. Classification (GTDB taxonomy): domain Bacteria; phylum Myxococcota_A; class UBA796; order UBA796; family JAFGLY01; genus JBDRKM01. The sequence goes on along the minus strand of JBDRKM010000427.1, from coordinate 17,798 downwards.
GGCGCCCGGCGCGCCGATGGAGAGGTCGTCCACACCGTCGCCGTCGAAGTCTCCTACGGCGACGGCCTGGCCGAAGCGGCTGCCAAAATCCCCCGTGAGGGTGATGTCGGCTTCGCTGATGTCGTGGGTGCCGGTGAGGCCGCCCACGGCCAGGAACAGGGCCACGGAGTCGGTGCCGGGCAGGCCCACGGCGAGGTCCAGGGCGCCATCGGCGTCCGGATCGCACAGCGCCAGGCCGCCTTCTCCGAGACGGTCGCCCGCGGCGGAGCCCTGCAGCAGGAGGCTGGCGTAGGCGCTGAAGTCGTCCCAGTCCCAGGCGAGCTGGGGATCGGGACCCAGGTACAGGGCCACCTCGCCCGCGTCGATGCCGGCCGTGGGATCGGCCCCGGGCGCACCGACGAGCAGCTCGTCGTAGCCATCGCCGTCGAGATCGCCGCCGCCCAGGCTGCGGCCCAGCTCGGCGCCTGAGTCGACCGCGATCAGGGGAGTCGGGCAGGCCACGTCGAGCGCCACCGTGCCACTCCAGTCGATGGGCTTCATCAGGTAGACAGCGCTCAACCCCCAGCCGGTGCCCGACGCGGCGGACCAGTCGCCGTAGACCAGCTCGGCCACGCCGTCGCCGTCCACGTCGAGGTGGGCCGAGAGCTGTCCGGCCTCGCTGCCGTGGGCGTTGGTCAGGGTGAGCAGGGCGCTGGCGGGGGTGATGGAGGTGGGCAGGCCGGCGCCGCCCTCCCACAGGGACACGGCCACCGCGCTCGTGTCGAAGGCGTCGGTGCCGGCGATGGCGAGGTCCACCTGGCCGTCGCCGGTGAGGTCGGCGAGGCTCGGGTCGAGGGTGGCCAGGGAGCCGCCGTCGGTGTGCCCGCGGGCGGTGATGGCGGCGTAGGAGTCGGCGGTGCCGTGCAAGCTGCTCGGGGTGGCGGCGTCCACGATCCAGACCAAACCGCGGGAGGACTCCTCCAGCGCGCTGCCCACCAGGATCTCGAGCTGCCCATCGCCGTCGATGTCGCCGCAGGCGATGGAGGCGGGGGCGCCCAGGGCATCGCCGGCCAGGCCGTCGAGCCAGCCGGCGGCGGCGAGGCTGACGTCGAGATCGTCCACCAGGCCATCGCAGTCGTCATCGACCCCGTCGTAGTCCTCGGGGGCCTCGGGGTTCACGTCGGGGTCGGCGTCATCGCAGTCGTCGCCGGCCCAGTCCACCGCGTCGAAGCCGTCCTGATCGGCGTCGTAGTCGGAGTCGCCGGCGCAGTCCTGGTCGGTGCCGTCGTACCAGACCTCGGGAGCGCCGGGGTAGGTGGCGGCGTCCGTGTCGTCACAATCGTCGCCCGCCCAGTCCAGGGAGTCGTGGCCGTCCTGGTCGGCGTCGTAGTCGGAGGCGCCGTCGCAGTCTTGATCCACGCCGTCGTACCAGGCCTCCATGGCCCCCGGGTTGACCGCACCGTTCAAGTCGTCGCAGTCGGCCCCGCCTGTGGCGACGGCGTCGTAGCCATCGCCGTCCTGGTCGTCGTCCGAGCCGCCGCTGCAGTCCTGGTCGGTGCCGTCGTACCAGATCTCGGCCGCGCTCGGGTGGATGGCGTCGTCCTCGTCGTCGCAGTCCCCGTCGAAGCCCGCGGGGATCTCCAGGGGTGCGCCGCCGGCGGCCGCGACGCGGGCCTCGTAGTCCTCGGCCCAGTAGCCGTCACCGTCCTGGTCGCCGTCATCGCCGTCGCAGGTCTGGTCCACGCCGTCGTACCAGATCTCCGTGGCCGCGGGGTGGATGCCGGCGTCTCCGTCGTCGCAGTCCTCGCCGCCCATGGTCGCGGCGTCGGAGCCGTCGCGGTCGGCGTCGTCGTCCGAGGCGCCGTCGCAGTCCTGGTCGGTGCCGTCGTACCAGGTCTCCTCGGCTTCGGGGTGGACCTGGGCCGGGCTGAGCTCGGCCGGATTGGCGACATCGAGCGGGGAGCCGTCGATGCAGTCCTCGCCGAAGTCGCCCGCCTGGTCGGGGTAGGCGGCGGTGCGCCAGGAGTCGGCGTCCTGATCGAAGTCGTCAGCCCCGTCGCAGTCTTGGTCTACGCCGTCGTACCAGGTGTCGGCGGCGCCGGGGTGGACCTCCCCGGCCACTGGCTGGCTCCAGGCGAGCTGGCGCCCGGAGGCATCGCGCAGCTCGTTGGAGACCACCGTGTGCTCGGCGGGCTGCTCGGCTGGATCGTCCCAGCAGTCGCCCTCGGGCAGGGCGCCGCTGCCGGCCACGCCCAGCGTGACGAGCCCGGCCATGCCCGCGGGGACGTAAGAGTCGCCGTCCTGATCGTAGTCGTCGCGGTCGTCGCAGTCCTGGTCTACGCCGTCGTAGGGGGAGTCGGCGGCGCCGGGGTGGATGTCGGCCCCGGACAGCCCCGAGCCGGCGGGGCCCTGGACCGCGTCCCAGCAGTCGCCGTCCTGGCGGGTGACGCCGTCGCCGTCGGCGTCCAGGGCTTGCCAGGAGGTGCCGCAGCCCGCGAGGGCCAGCAGAAAGAGGAGCGATGGGGTGCGGGTCATGGCGCGCCCTCCCAGGACAGGACCAGGGCGGCCGCACCGTAGGGCCGCTCGCCGTCGTGCAGCAGCCCGCCCTCGAGCCAGGGCCGCAGCGGGAAGTGGGCGGGGAGCAGGCCGACCTGCAGGGTGCCGCCACCGGCCATGATGCGGCCGCTGACGGGCGCGACGCAGTCGCCCTCGTCGCAGGTGGTGGCGCCCGTGACCTTGGCGAAGGCCATGGACCAGGCGGGCCCGGCGCCCACGGCCAGGGGCCCGGCGCGCAGCAGCACGGGCAGCTCGGCGCCCGCGGCGAGGAGGCGGTTGCGGAGCGGCTCGACCGGGATCTCACCACCCCAGCCCTCGGCGGCGAAGCGATCCACGCCGAGATCGGCGCTCGAGGCGGCCGTGTGGAAGGAGAGCCCTGGCCGCAGCAGCAGGCGCTCGCCCAGGGAGAGCAGCAGGCCGAGCTCAGCCCGAACGCCGGGGCCGCCGAAGTGCTCCTCGGCCATGGCGGCGCCTTCGGCGCCGGTGCCGGTGAAGGTCCACGCGCCGCCAGCCCCCAGGTGGGGGTGCAGAGACACGGCCAGCGGTGTGCGCTCCGGCGGGGGGGGCTCTGGGGTGGCGGGGGGAGGACCGCTGTCCTCCATGTCGGACAGCTCATCGAAGAACACCTCGGCGTCCAGATCGTCGCCCTGGATCTGGCCGGGGCCCTGGGGCGTGGTGGCGCCTGCGTCGCTCGACGCCTGCTCCGGGGGTGGTTCTTCCTGACGGCGCGTGCGGCGCTCCTCGCGGCGGGTCTCGTACCGGATGGGGGCGCCGAAGTCGGGCTCCTTGAGATCGGCCTCGGTCACGCCCTCCACCAGGGCCTTGAACTCCCGGATGGTCTGGGGGGTGACCACGGACAGCTCGCCCTCGTTGACGCTGACGGGGATCGTCTGGTCGTTCCACTCGAAGGTGAAGGTGCCGACCGCGACGGACCAGGGGGCCTGGCCCTCGGCGCCCACCAGGTGGATGCTGCCGGGCATCAGCGCGGCTGGCGCCCACACGACACCGCGCGGGCGCTTGGTGGGGGCCTGGGCGGCGTCGAGCATGGTGCGGAGACCGGCCGCGAGGCCGTCGGCCCAGGCGTCCTCGGCGCCCAGCAGGCCGGCCGCGTCGACGTAGGATTTGGCCGCGGGCGGCACGCCGCCGGCCAGGCGCTCGGCGCCCAGCAGCAGGAAGCTGCGTGCCACGGTCGCGCGGGGCAGGTCCGGGGTGCAGGCCAGCAAGAGCTCGAGGTCCCCGCCGAGGGAGGGGTCCACGAGGGGCTGGTCCGGGGAGGCCATGAGGGCCAGCAGCAGCGCGTCCTGGGCTTTCTTGAGGTGGCGGACCGAAGCGTCCCCAGGGCAGGCTGGCGGCGCCGCAGACAGCGGGGCGATCACGCCGAGGAGCAGGAGCAGGCTCATCCGGTTGCCGTCGTCGTGAGAGAGGTCCGCGGCGATCCGGATCAGCCCGGTGCCGCTCTGGCCTCGTACACCGCCGAGGGGGGGCGTGACAAGCGACCACCGTGGACCGCGCCGCTGTCGGCCGGAGTATGATGGTGGCGCCCGCCCACCCCGGAGCCCGTCGTGCGCCGCTGCCTGCCGTACCTCGTCTTCATCACCGCCCTGCCCGCCTGCCATCGCGAGGAGGAGCCGGTGGACACCACCCCTCCGGAGGACACCGCCCCCGAGGGGCCGGTCTACCCCACGGGCGACCGCATCCTGCTGTACACCGGGCACGGCGGAGCCACGCCCTCCGGCTCGGGCGGCTTCGGCTCCTTCGACGACATCGACGCCCACTGGAAAGACCTCTACGGCTGGAACACGGACGTGCGCGACAGCCTGGGCGACGACCTCTCCAGCTACCGCCTGGTGGGCCTGATGGCGCCGGGGCTCAACGGCGGCGGCACCTTCAGTGTCGAGGAGATCGACCTGCTGGAGCACGCCCGGCGGCGGGGCACGCGGATCGCCATCTTCAACGAGGTCGACAACTGCGACACCAACGTCATCGGGAACCTGCTCGAGAACTGGGGCATCCTGCCCCGCTTCTCGGGGGAGGGGGTGGACGAGTTCAGCATGGTGGCGGCCAGCTTCATCGGCCAGGAGCAGATGACCGAAGGTGTGGATGAGATGCGCTTCTCGGACCCCTGCTTCGTCGAGGCCAACGGGGCGCCGTACGTGGTGAGCTGGGAGGGCAACCACATCGTCGCCAAGGATCAGCCCCTGGGCTGGGGCGGGGAGGTGGTGCTGATCGGCGACCTGGAGATCCTCGACGACACGGAGAACTACAACCTCGCCGACAACCTGGTCTTCGACGAGAACCTGGTGAAGGTGGAGCCGGGGTATCAGGCCCGGTAGTCCTCGATCCCGAGGAACCTCGTCGGCCCCGGCTTGCCCCGCAGCCGCGCGATCAGCCCCTTGGCGCGGGCGTAGAAGCTGAAGAAGGCCACCAGGCCAGCGCGGTCCCAGGCGTTCAGGGGATGGTCCGAGAGCACGAGCTTGGGATCGTCCCGGCCCTGGTCCACGAAGCGTACACGGGCCACGACGGCCCGTTCGACGCGCGCGCGCAGCGGCAGGCGTGGGCCCAGGATCACCACGTCGACAGGATCGCCGTCGGCGCCAGGCAAATCGGGTACGCAGCCGTAGTTGAAGGGGCAGGGCAGGGGAGAGACGAAGGCCAGGCGGGCCCGACCGTGCAGCTCTCGCTTGAGGAACGAGCCCCGGGGGACCTCCACCAGCGCGTGCAGCTTCAATCGAGGTAGCCCAGGGTCTTGAGCTGCTCGATGTCGTGGGCGCTCGGGTCGCCCTGGACCGGGGGGCCCGCGGCGTCCGTGGCGGCCTGCACCTCGCGCTCCCAGGCGTCCAGCGCCACCGTGAGGGTGCGCATGGCGCCCGGCTCCTGGGCGGCGACGTCCGTCTGCTCCAGGGCCTCCTCACTGGAGTAGAGCGCCTCGGTGGGCACGCCCGAGCCGTGCTTCGGGGCGTGGTCGCGGATCAGGTGGAAGCCGTGGCCGGTGACCGCGATCTTGTCCGCTCGCCGGAACCAGGTCTCGGAGTAGGCCAGATCGTGGACCGCGCTGGTGCTCAGGCCCCGCAGCGCGGGGGCCTCCGAGGCGCCGTCCAGCCCCTCGGGGGGGGCGCCCTCGAGCAGATCCATCACCGTGGGCACCAGGTCGATGCCCATGGCCAGGCCCTCGATCCGGCGGCCTGGCTCCGGCAGGGAGGGGTGGAACCACAGGAAGGGGACCTCGGTGGTGGTGGTGTAGAGGTGGTTGCCGTGGCCCGGGCCGTGGTTGTCGGGCAGCTTGAGGCCTTCGCCGTGGTCGCCCACCACCACGAACAGCAGGTTGGGGCGCCGGGCCTGGACCGCCAGGAACAGCGCCGCGAGGTGGGCGTCCAGCGTGCGCAGGGAGGCGTCGTACACCAGCACGCGGCGGGTACTCTGGGCACCCCGGGCGCTCACGGCGCGCAGCGCCTGGCGTGAGGGGCGGCGCGGGGTGTGGGTATCCACGAAGAACGCCTGCAGGTAGACGCGCTGGCCCTCCTCCGTGGCGTCGAGATCGGCGATGATCGCGTCCACCAGGAGGTCGCCGGAGGGTGGGGGGCCCTCGGCGTCGCGCCAGAGCACCGCGGGCTCGTGCCAGGTGTCGAAGCCCTGCCGGAAGCCGAAGGTGCTGCTGATGTTGGGGTTGCCCGAGGCGCCGATGGTGCGGTAGCCGCGCTCGTGGAGCCGCTCGGCGAGGGTAGTGGCGGACTCGGCCAGGGCGCGGTTCTGGAAGGACTCGGGGCCAGGGCTGTCCAGCTGCAGGACCCTCGCCCAGCGCCCGGTGACCAGCGAGCCGGTGCTCGGGCGGGTCCAGGGGCTCTGGACCACGGCGTGCTCGAACAGGACCCCGTGCTCGGCCATCAGCTGCAGGAAGGGGCTGGTGGGGCGCTGCTGCCCGTAGGGCTGCAACCGGTCGCGGCGGAAGGTGCAGACCATGGCCACCAGCACGTCGGTGTCGGCGAGGTCGAGCGGCATGGCGGGCGCATGGGCCATGGCGCGGCGTACCCGGGCCGGATCGACCTCGGGGAGGGTGGACGCGGCCTGGCGGCTGGACCGCGCGGGGCGCCGCTGCCAGGCCCAGGCGAGGGCGACACCCGCGCCGATCATGGCCAGGGCGGCGAGGAGCCAGAGCGTGAGGCGCAGGCGCGGGCGGACGCGGGGCATGGCGGCCTCCGGGGAGCGAGCGCACCATAGCTTGGGGCCCTCGCCATCCGCCATTGCCTGCCCCCGGCGCCAGCCCCGGTTAGGCAACCACATCCCGCGATGGAGTTCGAATGGCGCAGCTCGGCAACTGGTTCTCTCGCGTCTTCTCCAACGACGGCACCCGTGGGCTCAGCGGGGACGCCTCCTTCATCGCCGGCGAGCACGGGCGCGGAGGGTTCTACGCCTCCCGCCTCAAGCTGCACGGCACCGAGGGCGACCTCATCGACGATCCCGGCCTGCTGTGGGACACCGGGCAGCGCGGCAAGCGCCGTGGGGGGCTGCTGCAGCACCTGACCAACGATCTGGGCGATGGCATCGCTGGCTTCACCGACGTCCTGGTGGTGATCAACCGCGCCGACTGGGAGCGGGCCTTCGAGGAGTCGGGTGACTACTGGCAGAACGAAGCCACCGAGCTGTTGCGGGGAGAGCTCGGCGCCTGGTGCAAGCAGGAGCAGTTCAACGAGGTGTTCCCGGACCGCCCCTTCCAGGTCAGCCTGGCCTGCGACGGTGGGCCGGCCCTGCGCAACCACGCCATCGGCCTGGAGCCCGGGCAGTTCGTGACCGTCCTGTTGCCCAACCGTTACGGCGAGCCCCTGCCGTCCTCGGCGCAGGTGCTGGTGGTCCATCTCAACATCCCCGGCGCCTGGGAGGGCTACCGCAAGGTCGGCAAGGTCTACTCGGACCAGCTCTGCTTCACCCTGGGCAACCACTGGCTCGACAACTTCTCGCACGAGGCCCTCGGGGTCCCGGCTCTCTACCAGCTGCAGCAGTATCCGGATGGCTCGCTGGTCCACGTGATCAACCCCGAGTACCAGAACCGCTACGAGGTCGGCAGCGTGCAGTCGGCCGAGGGTCCTTCGGTGCTGGCCGTGACCGAGCGCGGCGGCGCGCCGGTGGCCTTCCTCGTCCTCGGGGTGGTCGACACCTTCATGCAGGAGCAGGGTTCCTCCCAGGCTCCGGTCGAGATCTCGCGGGACTGGGCCCCAGAGCCCGCCCCCGAAGCGCCCGCGCCTGCCTCCACCCCGGCGCCGGCCGGGCCGCCCACCCTACCCGAGGAGCCCGCCAAGGCGGCGGTGCAGCTCGCGGGCGAGTCCCTCTCCCCGCTGCAGCCCGACACCGGCGGGGTCAAGCTGCGCAACAGCGGCGCCCCCTGGCACCACACCATCGTGCCCGATGCCGTCGAGGAGCGCATCTTCACCCTCAAGGAGCGCGGCGCGCTGCTGCAGCGCGTGCACTTTTCCGCCTTCATGCAGGGTTACGACGTCTACGTCAGCCGCACCGGCCAGCTCGGCACTGCCATCCAGGAGCCCGAGGCCGTCTTCCAGGTGCGCGACGACAAGGTCTTCTTCGTGGCCCGTGACGAGCGCATCCTGCTCGCCGGCCGGCCCGCGCCGAAGGACCGCCCGCTGCGCCTGCGCGGCGATCTGGAGATCCGCGTCGGCAACCAGGTGCTGGAGTACCGCGATCTCACCGCCACCGCCGCCGAGGGCTGGCCCTACCTCGGGGAGCTGCGCCGCACCGCCGGCAGCACCTACCTGGTGTTCGGCTCCGTCTTCCGTATCGGCCGCGACCGGCGCTGCAAGGTGCGCCTGCCCGACGAGCCCCACAACGACAACATCGTCTGGCGGGTCGACATGGGCGATGGCGAGTTCATCCGCTCGCGCAACGGTGACATCCCCAAGAGCCGCTTCTACAACGACTCCATCATGGTGGCCTCCCTGCACGCCGAGATCGATCTCGAGGGGGAGCCCATGCTGCGCAACCTGGCGCGGCACTGCTTCAGCTTCGTGCGCCGCGGCCAGGACATCTTCTCCCTCTTCCCGGCCCGGGACGAGAAGGGCCTGCGCCACGTGGATCTGCTCCCGGGCGACGAGATCATGGTGGGCAACAACCTCTTCGAGGTGTCGTACCCGCCCCCGCGCACGCCCGAGCTGGAGAAGCTGACCGCCGAGGCCCTGGCCCGCGCCGCCGAGAGCCTGCCGGACGACTCCTTCGCCGACGAGCCCGACGATCCGGCGCCGAACCTGGCCGCCCCCACCGCCGCCCTGGCCGTCACGGCGGAACCTCCGGTGGCCGCCCCCCCGCCCGCGCCGCCACCGACCCGCTCCCGCGCCGTGCCGGTGGCGCTGGCCTCAGGCTCCGTGCCCGTGCCTCCGGGGGAGGCGAAGGAGCAGGGCTCCCTCTCCCCCGACCCCGCGACGCCCGACGAGGCCTCGCCGCGGCGGCCGGTGGAGGTGCTGGCCAACCCGCCGGTCCTGGGCGCGTCGGTCCCACCAGAGCCCGATCTCGCCGTGGAGGACGCCCCGGTCGCGGCCGGCCTCGGCGAGTCTGGGCCGCCCCCCCGCGGGCTGGCGTTCTCCGACCACGGCTTCGACTCCCTCCTGGGGCTCGACCCGCCGCTGCCGCGGCACCTCGAGGAGCTCCCCACCCGTCCCAAGCCCGCCGCCAGCCTGCGCGCCGCGCCCATCGAACCCCCGGCGCCCGCGCCGAAACGCGGGAAGAAGCCCGCGTCCACCCCGGCACCCGTTCCGGAACCTGCGCCCGCCCCGGTACCCGCGCCACCCTCCGCCCCTCCTGCCGGGCCGCCCCCCAGCGCGGCCCGCATCGCCGGAGCCCCCCGGGCCGAAGACGTCATGGCCGTGGACGAGTCGGGTTGGCAGCTGTCCCTGTCACGCCCGGCGCGCCTGCAGCTCATCGGCTGGATGGTCTCGGGCAAGGTCGGCCTCGGCAACCACGCCGGGGCCGAGGTGGTGGTGCCCGAGAACCGGACCCACCCCCAGCAGACCTTCGTGCCACAGGACTACGCTCGCCTGAACCTGCGCGGTCGCCGCGCCAGGATCGAGCGCGTCGCGGGCGCCGACGCCCGCCTGCTGGTGGACGAGCAGCCGGTCGAGGCGACCGACGAGGCCTTCGCCGCGGCCCTTGAGCTGCCCCGGCGTGACGAGCTCGGCGAGGAGGACTTCGTGGTACGGCTGGTGCTCTCCACCGAGCCCTGGCTGCCGGATCCGCGCGCCGCGCTGCTCGGCGTGGAGCTCGAGGAGCGCATGGTCGCGGCCATGTTCACCCGCGGGCTACCCCTGCGTGCCCCGACCCCCATCCGTCTCGGCCCGGTGGACTGCATCGCCCAGTTCGACGGCCAGCGCCTGCGCATCTCCGACTACCTCGACTCCTACGCGTTCGGAGACGGCCGCTACCAGCCGTTCTTCTGGCGTCGGGGTCCGGGCCGTTTCCTCACCGTCCCGGAGGACGGCGCGCCCATCGATCTGGAGAACGGCGACATGCTGATCGCCGGACGGGCGGTCTACCGCTTCGGGCAGGGCTGACCCTGCTCGCCTCCGGGCTCCCGGTTACTTTGGCGAGGTATTTCCGCGGGAGGTCCTCCTGTCCACCGTCTCCGGACTCACCATCGGCCTCGTGTGCTCCAGCGGGATCGAGCCGGCGCGGGGCGGTCGCTCCCTGAACGAGGACAACTACCTCGTCTGCCGCGGTGGCCAGGTCCGGTTCCGCGACGGGGCCGACGAGATCGTGCGACACGAAGAGGGCGCCGGCATCCTGCTGGCCGTGGCCGATGGCATGGGTGGCCACGAGGATGGGGCCCTGGCCTCGGCCGCCGCGGTCCAGGCCTTCTCGCTGCTGTGGGGCAAGGGGCGGCCCCAGGCTCCCGAGCTGGCCCTGCTGCGCTTCGTGCTCAAGGCCCACAAGCGCCTGCATTCCACCGTGGCCCGTCGCGGCGGCGTGCGCCTCGGCACCACCCTCACCGGCGCCTGGATCCTCGACGGCCGCCTGTTCTGGGTCCACGTGGGCGACAGCCGCCTCTACTTCTTCCGCAACGGCGTGCTGGTGCGCCTCACCCAGGATCACACCCATCGCGAGTTCGCCTTGCGGGATCAACGTCCCATCCCGCCAGATCCCGATCGGCTGGCCCAGAGCTTCGTCTACGGCTCTCGCGGCCTGGGCGACGACACCGGCATCCGCATCGATCCGGGCCGCGACACCGGCTCGCGCCACCTGCGTCCCGGCGACTCCCTCGTCCTGTGCACCGACGGCTTGAGCTCCTTCGTGGACGACCGCCGCATCGCCGACGCGTTGCGCGACGTCCCCCAACCGGCGGCTTGTGCTGAGATCCTGGTGGAGCGCGCCATCGCGCAGGGCTCCACCGACAACATCACGGTCATGGTGGCCCGCGTCGAGCGTCTCGGCCCCGGCGACCTCGAAGACGACACCCTCGTTCCCGACGAGTAGGCGCCCCTACGGCATCCTGCCTGGGTTGTCGAGGTCGAGGTGCAGGGGCTCCGCCGGCCCGGGCTGCAACGCGAGGCCCTGGAGGTGCTCGCGCAGGCACTGGGCCTTGCGCGGGACCGGTACGCCGGTGATCTCCTCCACCGCGATGCGCCCGTCGGGGGCGAGGGTCAAGCCGAGGTGGACCGCGGCGCGGATGTCACAGCTGGCCACGCCCTGGTCCACCAGGCCCTCTACCTGCACGCGCAGCCGATCGGTGGTGGGGACGAGAGGAGCCGGCCCCGTGGGGGCGGTGACCAGGCCAGAGAGGCCGGGGATGTCGGCCAACAGATCCGGCCGGTACCAGACCAGGCCACCGATCCCGCCGCCGCCACACAGCACCGCCAGCAGCAGGCCCCCCACCAGGAGCAGGCCAATGCCGAACCCCCGGCCGCCTTTGCGCTGGGTGGGCGGCTCTGGGCTCGGGGTCGGCCGTGGCGCGGGCGTGGGCGTGGGCGCCGGGATGGGGGCTGCTGCTGGGCCAGGCTCGGACGGGGGCGGCGGGGGCGGCTCGCGCTCCACGGTCGGGGCCAGTGCGGGAGCCTTGGCCTTCAGCGGGAGGTCCACGGGGCCTGGGCCGGGCAGGGGCCGCGTCGGCGGGGGTGGGGGCTGCTCCTCGGTGACCGCCGGGGTCATGGGCGGGGGGACGAATTGTTCGGCCCGGCCGGCGGGGCGAGGCTCCTCGGCCCGCGGCAGCTCGGTGGTCTGGGTCTGTACGGGCCCGGGATGCTCCGTTGGCTCTGGATCGGGCAACTCCACCCCGTCCTGGGAGAAGAGGAAGACGTTGGTGTCCGAGGTGTGGGAGCGCGATGGCACCGCCGTGTGGGCTGGCCGGACCAGGAAGGTCCCCTCCTCGATGGCCTCCAGCATCCCGTGCATCTCTCGCACGGTGACGCGCTCGCCCGGTTCGGGCGCCATGGCGGCTTCGAGCACCTGCTCCACCGCCTTGACCTGCTCGGGGCGCTCGTCGGGCAGCTTCAGGCGCGGTGGGAGCTTCTGCAGCAGCAGCTCCCGGGCCTCCTCGGGCGGCAGGCGGTTGGCGAGGGGCAGGAACGGCTGGCCCTGGAGGCAGAAGAACAGCATGGCGCCGGCCGCGAAGACATCCGTGGCCGGGGTGGGGGGCAGGCCGTCGAACTGCTCGGGGGCGGCGTACTGGGGGGTGCCCACGAAGGCCCCCATTCGGGTGAGCCCATCCGAGAAGAGCCCCTGGACCTTGGCGATGCCGAAATCTGCCACGCGCACGACGGGCGGCTGGCCGGCATCTGGGATCTGGGCCAGCAGCACGTTCTCGGGCTTGAGGTCGCGGTGGATGACGCCAGCCTGGTGGGCGCGGCCCAGGGCCTCCATCACCTGGCGCCCGACGCTGGCCACCTCGCGCAGGCCGAGCCGCTGGCGGCGGCGGACGTGGTCGTAGAGGCTGCCGCCGTGCTCGAACAGCGTGACCAGGTAGGGGGCCGAGCCGGTGCGGTGGACGAAGCCGCGGTACTCCACGATGTGCGGGTGGGCCAGCTCCTGGAGGATCTGGGCCTCCTGGGAGAGCCGCCGGAGGTAGGAGCCGTGATCGCGGCTGGCCCACAGGACCTTCACCGCGAGATCCAGGTCCTCGGAGGTCGAGGCGGGCTCTACCTCGCGCGCCAGGTAGGTGACCCCGGCGCCGCCCGTCGCGAGGCGCTTGATCACGCGGTAGTGGCGGTCGATGACCTCGCCGGTCTCGAAGATGGTGCCCCAGCCCTCCTCGGGGCGCCGTGTGCGGCATGAGAGGTTCGGGCAGACGTCCGGATCCATGGGAAAGGAGGTCAGGCAGCGACCGCAGTAGCGGGTGCGGGAGCGAGGCTCACCCATGGACAGCTCTGGGGCTCGGGAGGCGAGGGGAGGGGAAGCTCTCCCAGGCTATGCAACCGCTCCGCGCCCGGCCAGCCATTGGCACAGAACGGCCCGGGGATCGACGCGCGGATTCCCGGGCCGGAGTGTGGCGGACGGATCAGCCGTTGACCCGCTCGAACTCACGCATGAAGTCCACCAGCACCTTGACGGACTCCAGCGGGCAGGCGTTGTAGAGGCTGGCGCGCAGGCCGCCCACGGAGCGGTGGCCCTTGAGCCCGATGAGCCCGGCCTTGGTGGCTTCGCTGATGAACTTCGGCTCCAGGTCGTTGTTCGCGATCCGCCAGGTCACGTTCATCATGGAGCGTACGTCCCTGGCAGCGTGGGGCTTCCAGAAGCTGGTGCGGTCGAGCTCGGTGTAGAGCATCCCGCCCTTCTCCTCGTTGATCGCCTCCACGGCGGCCAGGCCGCCCAGCCCCTCGATCCACTTGCAGACCTGATCGACCACGTAGATGCCCAGGGTGCTCGGGGTGTTGAACAGCCCCTCGTTGTCGATGTGGGTTTGGTAGTTGAGGTAGGTGGGGATGGCGTCGCCGGTCTTGCCGAGCAGGTCCTTGCGGACGATGACGATGGTGACCCCGCTGGGGCCCATGTTCTTCTGGGCGCCGGCGTAGATCGCGGCGTGGCGGGCCACGTCGATGGGCCGGGAGGCGATGTCGGAGGAGGCGTCGGCCACCAGCAGCACGTCACCGGACTCGGGGGTGCGCTTCCACTGCACACCGCCGATGGTCTCGTTGGTGGTGTAGTGCAGGTAGGCGGAATCCGGGCGGACCTCGTAGCCGCCCACGGCGGGCAGATCGGCGTAGCCGCCCTCGGCGCCGCTCCACACGACCTTGGTGTCGCCGACGAACTTGCACTCCTTGATGGCCTTCTTCGCCCAGGCCCCGGAGTCGAGGTAGTCGGCCTTGCCGCTCTTGCCCATGAGGTTCATGGGGACCATCAGGAATTGCAGCGAGGCGCCGCCCTGCAGGAAGAGCACATCGTAGCCCTCGGGGATCCCGAGGATGCGGGCCAGGCCGGCCTTAGCCGATTGGAACACGGCGTCGAACGCCTTGGAGCGGTGCGAGATCTCCATCAGGCCGATGCCTGAGCCGTCGAGGTTGGGCAGCTGCGCGGCCAGGGCCTCGACCACGGAAACGGGGAGCACGGCGGGGCCGGCGTAGAAGTTGTGGACGCGATCGTACTTCATGGTGACTCCGGGGCCAGCGGCCGGGTGCTAGTTGACGGCGTTGATGATCTGGGCGGTGGTGAGGAAGGTGTCCATGATGTCCCAGGCCATCTCGGACACGGCGTCCTGGGCCTGATCGGTGGAGGCGCCGATGTGGTGCGTGCCGTACACGCCGGGCAGCGCGACCACATCGTCGGCGAAGACGGTGTCGTTGGCGGCAGGTTCGCTCCAGTAGACGTCGGTGCCCAGGCGCAGGCCCTTCTCCTGGATGCCGGCCACCACGGCGGCCTTGTCCAGCACCTCGGCGCGGGAGGTGTTGATCAGGTAGGCGCCGGGCTTCATGGCACCGATGAACTCGGCGCCGACGAGGCCGCGGGTGGGGGGCACCAGGGCGAGGTGGACGCTGACGGCGTCGGCCTCGCGGGCGACCTCGAGGATCTCGTCGGTCTTGCGGACACCGAGCTCCTCGGCCTTCTCCCAGGAGAGGAAGGGGTCCCAGGTGACGATCTGCATCCCCATGGCCTGGGCGATGCGGGCGGTGAGGATGCCGATGTTGCCCATGCCGAGGATACCCAGGGTGCGGCCCTTGAGCCCGTTGGCCTTGGAGTAGCCCTTCTTGTTCCAGACACCGGCTTTGAGGTCGGCCACGCCGTCGGCGATGCGGCGGTCGAGGTTGATCAGGTGCCCGATGGCCAGCTCGGCCACGGCCGCGGAGTTGGTGCCGGGGCAGTTGCAGACCTTGACCCCGCGCTCGGTGGCGCAGGCCACGTCGATGGTGTTCACACCGGCGCCGGCGCGGATGACCATCTTCAGGGCGGCGCCGGCCTCGATCTGGGCTTTCTGCACCTTGGTGGAGCGGACCACGATGACCGCGGGCTCATGGGCTGTGATCGCGGCCGTGAGCGCGTCGGCCTCCAGCGTGGGCTCCCACAGCACGTTGCAGCCAGCGGCCTTGAGCTTCTCGACGAACCAACCGGGGACCTTGTCGGCGATGAGGACGTTCATGGGATTTCTCCTGTAGAGGGGCAGGGGTACTAATCCATCCCCCCGGGTGCAGCGCCAGGATGCGCCGCTGGGACGGCGATCCCGATCATGTTCCGGGCCCCGGGGGCGCCCACCCGCTAAGAGGCCCCCCATGGAGCCCCTGGTCCTGCTCTCCTCCGCCTCCTGCCGGCCCCGCGATGCGCACCCCGTGCTCACCGTGGGCAATTTCGACGGCGTGCACCGGGGGCATCGTGTGCTGCTGGATTGCCTGGTGGCGCGTGCGCGTGCGCTGGGCCGGCCCGCCATGGTCTACACCTTCCACCCCCCTCCCGCCGCGGTGCTCGGGCGTCAGCCCCACCTGGGCCTGCTGCAGGTCGAGGACAAGGTCGCCCTGCTCGGGCGGCTCGGGGTGGAGCAGGTCTGTATCGAGCGCTTCTCTCCAGCGCTGGCGGCGCGCTCGCCCGCCTGGTTCGCCGGGGAGGTGCTCGGGCGCCGGCTGCAGCCGTCCGCCATGGTGGTGGGGCACGACTTCCGTTTCGGGACCGACCGTGGGGGGGATCACGCCGCCCTCACCGCCCACCTGCCCGGTATGCCCGTCGAGGTGGTGCCCCCGCTGGTGCTGGAGGGTGAAATCGTCTCCTCCACCCGGGTGCGCGCCTGCCTGCTGGCCGGGCGGGTCGGGGAGGCCACGGCGCTGCTCGGGCGTCCCCACTTCCTGCGCGGCACCGTGGTGCCGGGAGATCGGCGCGGGCGCGAGCTGGGCTTCCCCACCGCCAACCTCCTGCCCGACACCGAGCTGCTGCCGGCCGGTGGCGTCTACGCTGGCTGGGCCCAGGTCGACGGCGGCGAGCCCTGTCAGGCCGTGACCAACCTCGGCGCGCGCCCCACGGTGGGCGGCGGCGGGCTCCACGTAGAGGTGCACATCCTCGCGCCCGAGGGCGTGATCGGCGCCGACGCCTTGTATGGCCGGGAGGTCAAGATACACTTCATCCGCCGGCTCCGCGGCGAGGTGCGTTTCCCGGACCTGCCCGCGCTGGTGGCCCAGATCCACGAAGACATCGCGGCGGCCCGGGCTTCGCTCGGGGCTCCCCCCGACCCCTGGTAGACTATCCCCCATGATCTCCGCCTTCTCCCTTCTCCTCCTGCTCATCACCGCGGCCGGGCTGTTCGTCGCCGTGGCCGCCTTCGTCCCCGACGAGAGCCGGCGCAAGGTGGAGGAGCAGCTCGGCCTCCAGGGCGTGTCGTCCGGGCAGATCAGCCCGGTGGTCGAGATGTTCCGCCCGCTGCTGCGGATGGTGGCGCCCCTCGTGCGGGGCGTGCAGGCGCAGCGCTACCGCGACTGGATCGAGCGCCAGTTCGTCACGGCCGGCCTGACCGGCGCCATGAGCGCCGACGAGTTCATGGCCTACAAGATCGTCATGGCCGTGATCTTCTGGGGGCTGTTCGTCGGCCTGCTCTGCAAGATCATCACCCACTGGGACGAGCCCTTCGCCTTCGATCTGGGCGTGATCGCCCTCGGGTCGTTCTTCCCCGAGATCTGGATCCGCGGTGAGGTCAAGCGCCGGCAGGAGGAAATCCGCCGCAACCTCCCCTATGTGATGGATCTGCTGACCCTGTCGGTCGAGGCCGGTCTGGACTTCGTGGCCGGGCTGCACAAGGTGGTGGAGAAGGCCAAGGCCGGTCCCCTCGTGGAGGAGCTGGCCTTCTTCCTGCGGGAGATCCAGATCGGCGCCTCGCGCCAGCAGGCGCTGCGCAACCTCGGCTACCGCTGCAACATGGCCGAGATCTCCTCTTTCTCGGCCCTGCTGATCCAGGCCGACATCCTGGGCGCGAGCATCGGGCCGGTGCTGAGGGCCCAGTCCGATCTGATCCGCACCCAGCGCTACCAGCGGGCCGAGCGCCAGGGCGCCCAGGCCGCCCAGAAGATCCTCTTCCCCCTCATCCTCTGCATCATGCCGGCGGTGTTCGTGGTGATCTTCGGGCCCATCGTGCTCAACTTCGTCTACGGCTCGGGTGTGCTCGGTGGGTGAGCGCCTGCGCGTACTCAACCAGACCCGCGGCACCACCCTGGCAGCCGGGGCGCGCCTGGCCGACTCCTGGCGCGACCGCTTCATCGGCCTGATGGGCTCGGCCGCGCTGCCCGCGGGCGAGGGGCTGGTGCTCGATCCCTGCTCCTCGATCCACATGTTCTTCATGCGCTACCCCATCGACGTGGTGTTCGCGTCGCGGGAGCTGCGCGTCGTGGGGGTGGTGCACGCCATCCGGCCATGGCGCATGACCCGCTTCTACCGAGGTGCCCAGCTGGCCATCGAGCTGCCCGCGGGCACCGCGACCGAGACCGGCACGGTCCTCGGTGATCAGCTCGCTCTCGAGCAGGGGATGTGACGATGCTGTTGACGGTGTTGCGTGGCCCCCAGCCCGGACAGAGCTTCCCCCTGGCGCCGGGCGAGAACCCCGCCGGGCGTTCCGCCGAGAACCCGGTCCACCTCCCCAGCACCCACGTGAGCAGCCGGCACTGCAGCTTCGCCTGGGCCGGTGGGCAGGTCACCGTGCGGGACCTCGGCTCCACCAACGGGGTCTACGTCGAGGGCCACAAGGTGCGGGAGGCGGTGCTGGCGGTGGGGCAGCGGGTCCAGATCGGTGACTGGCTGCTGCTCGTCGAGCCGTCGCGGCCCGTCGCGTCCCCCGCGGCGGAGCGCTCCGTCACGCGGCCGTCGCCGGGCAACGG
>JBDRKM010000426.1:0-41688 GCA_043814015.1 Pseudomonadota bacterium | reverse complement strand
GCGCCCGGCGGGCGCGCCGCGCGGGGGGGGCGGGGTCGGGGGGGGGGGGCCGCGCGCGCCGCGCCCGGCACGGCCGGCCCCCCCCGGGGGGGGCCCCCGGACTTCCGGCGGCGCTGGCGCGCCGGCCGCTTCGCGGCTCATCGGCACTACCCTTTGTCAGGGGGGCCTTGCCCCCCACGCGCGCATGGCGCGCTCCCCCCGGCGGCCGCTGCGCGTCCGCGCCAGTGCACGCGCGGGCCGGTCAGGGGGTGGTCCCTGACTTTTGGGCGCGTGCACTGGCGGCTGGCGAAACCGCCGTTGCGCGCCCCGAGGGCCCACGCTACGTGAATGAGCCCTCATTCATACTTCCAGGAGCGTCGCATGGTCGACCGTGGCGGCGGGAGCCGCACCGAAAAGAGAGCCCGCATCATCGAGGCCGCCATCCGGGTGTTCGCCGAGCGCGGGTTCCACCAGGCCCGCGTGACCGACATCGCTACGCAGGCCGGCGTCGCGGATGGCACCATCTACCTCTACTTCCGCAACAAGGAAGATCTCCTCCTCACCATCTTCGAGGAGAAGATGGGCGAGATCAACGCGGGGCTCCAGCGGGAGCTGGCGGGGGTGGAGGACGTCTTCGAGCAGGTGCGCGCCTTCGCGCGCTACCACTTCCGCCTGGTCCAGGAGGAGCGGGCCCTGGCGGAGGTCCTGCAGATCGAGCTGCGGCTCTCCAACAAGTTCCTGAAGGAGTACCGCCCCAAGCCGCTGTGGGCCTACCTCGATCAGTTCGCCGCCATCCTGCGCGCCGGCCAGGCCACGGGGCAGGTGCGGGCCGAGGTGGATCCCTTCGTGGCCAAGTGGGCCTTCTTCGGTGCGCTCGACGAGCTGGCCATGCAGTGGGTGCTCGCCCGCGGCAAGGCCAGGTTCCACCTGGACGAGGCGGCCGACACGGTCGCCGATATCTTCATCAAGGGCATCGCCGCCTGAACCGCCAACTGAACCCGAACCCGGAGGTACAGCATGAAGATCGGAGTCCTGCTCAAGCAGGCCCCCGCGACCGACACCCGGATCAAGATCAATGCCGGTGACACCGGCATCGACGAGGCCGGAGTCAAGTGGGAGATCAACCCCTACGACGAGCACGCCCTCGAAGAGGCGCTCAAGCTCAAGGACGCCAAGAAGGCCACCGACGTGGTGATCATCTCCATCGGCGGCAAGGACAACGAGCAGCGCATCCGTGACGGCCTCGCCCGTGGCGCCGACACCGGCGTCTCCATCGAGGATCCCGCCCTCGCCGGCGCCGACTCCCTCACCATCGCGAAGGTGCTGGCCGCCGCGGCCAAGGCCGAGGGCGTGGGGATGCTCATCGGCGGCAAGCAGGCGGTCGACGACGACAACGCTCAGGTCCCCGCCATGGTCGCCGAGCTCCTCGGCTGGCCCCAGGCCCTGGTGCTGTCCGCCCTCGAGATCGACGGCGGCGCCTTCAAGGCCACCCGCGACATCGGCGGCGGGGTGCGCCAGGTGGTGCAGGGCGCGCTGCCGGCGGTCTTCTCCGCCGACAAGGCCCTCAACACCCCCCGCTACGCCTCCCTGCCTGGCATCATGAAGGCCCGCCGCAAGCCCATCGCCAAGAAGACCGCCGCCGCCCTCGGCGTCGCCGTCGGGGCGCCCATGGTCTCGGATGGCAACTGGGGTCTGCCCCCGGAGCGGCCCGCCGGTCGCATCCTGCAGGGCGAGCCCGCCGATGTGGTGCAGGAGCTGGTCCACCTGCTGCGCACCGAAGCCAAGGTCCTCTAGGGCGAAAAGGAGAAAACAATGCCTGGTATCCTCGTCATCGCCGATCACGAGCACGGCAGATTCAAGAACACCGCCCTGGAGCTGGTGGGCAAGGCCCGTGAGCTGGGCGGCCCCGTGGCCGCGCTGGCCATCGGCACCGCCGGCGGGGAAGGCCTCCCGGCCGACCTCGTCCTCACCGTGGATGGGCCCGACTTTGGCGCCTTCGACACCGGCGTGTGGGTCAAGGCCATCGCCGCGGCCGTCGCCAAGGTGCAGCCCACCGTCATCCTCGCCGCCTCCAGCATGATCAACAAGGACGTCATGCCCCGCCTGGCCGCGCGCCTGGGCATCGGCATGGCCTCCGAGGTGGTCGGCCTGGGCCTGGTGGGTGGGCAGGTGGTGGGCCGTCGCCCGGTGTACGCCGGCAAGGCCCTGTACGACGTCAAGGTGGCCTCCAGCCCGGCCATCTTCACGGTGCGCCCCAACTCCTTCGTGCCCGCCGCCGCCGGCGCCCCCGGTGGCGTCGAGGCCCTGGCCGTGGCCATCGGCGCCGCCGACCACCTCACCCAGGTGGTCGAGACCCTCGAGCCCAGCTCCGCGGTCGTGGACCTCACCGAGGCCAACGTGATCGTCTCCGGCGGCCGCGCCGTGAAGAGCAAGGAAGGCTACGACGAGCTGATCCGGCCCCTGGCCGCCGCCATGGGTGCCAGCCCCGGCGCCTCCCGCGCCGCGGTGGACGCCGGCTTCTGCCCCCACAGCGAGCAGGTCGGCCAGACCGGCAAGGTCGTCAACCCCAACCTGTACGTGGCCTGCGGCATCTCCGGCGCCATCCAGCACCTCGCCGGCATGCGCACCTCCAAGGTGATCGTGGCCATCAACAAGGACCCCGACGCCCCCATCTTCCAGTTCGCCAGCTACGGCATCGTGGGCGACATCTTCACCATCGTCCCGTTGCTGACCGAAGCCGTGAAGTAACCTCCCGGTCCGCCGGCTATGATGGGGCCTCCGCAAGGAGGCCCCATGTCGTCTCGCCCACTCCTCGTCCTCCCCGCCCTGCTGGTGCTCGGCTGCCCGCCCGAGCAGAACGTGGGCACCCACAACGCCGCGCCCGAGGCCACCATCACCTCGCCCAGCGCGGGGCAGGCGGTCATGGAGGGCGAGGCCGTCACGCTCCGCGGGATCGTGAGCGACGCCGACCACGACACCGCCAGCCTCCTGGCCACCTGGACCGCCGGCAGCGACGAGGTCTGCGCCGCCGCCGCACCCGACGCCGACGGGATCACCACCTGCGAGGTGAGCCTGGAGCTCGGCCAGGAGCGCATCGGGCTGGAGGTGCACGATCCGCAGGGCGCCCAGGGCGCGGCGACGGTGGAGGTGATCATCACCCCCACCGAGGCCCCCGTGGCCGACATCCTCGCGCCCGAGGCCGACGGGACCTGGTACAGCGACCAGAAGATCACCTTCGTGGGCCGCGTGTCCGACGCCGAGGACGATCCGCAGGATCTGACCGCCTGGTGGGAGAGCGATCTCGACGGCACCCTGGCGCTCGACACGGCCCCCTCCTCCGACGGCACGGTCTCCGACGCCGCCCTGCTCTCCGAAGGCGAGCACTTCCTGACCCTCAACGTGCTGGACTCCAGCGGCAAGTCCGACGCGGACAGCGTCGTGATCACCGTCGGCCCGCCCAACAGCGCCCCCACCTGCGCCATCACCGCCCCCGAGAGCGGCGACGCGGGGTCCGAGGGCGACATGGTGGTCTTCGAGGGCCAGGTCAGCGATCCGGACGTCCCCGCCAACTGGCTCGCCGTCACCTGGGCCAGCGACAAGGACGGCGATCTCGGCGAGAGCACCCCCAACAGCGCCGGCGCGGTGGCCTTCCCCTGGGACGCGCTGACCGTCGGCACCCACGTCGTGACCCTGACCGCCACGGACGAGGTCGGCGCCGACTGCTCCGACTGGGTGCTCTACACCGTGGGCACCCCCCCCACCATCACGCTCACGGCCCCCACCGCGGGCGATGTGGTCGCCGAGGGCGCCCCCGTCACCTTCAGCGCGCGGGTCTCCGACTCCGAGGACGCCCCGACCGAGCTGGCGCTCTCCTGGGTCTCCAGCCTCGACGGCCCCTTCTCCACCCAGGGCGCCGACAGCACCGGCCTGGCCCAGTTCACCTCCAGCGCGCTGTCCCCCGGCGCCCAGACCCTGTCCGTCACCGTCACCGATCTCGATGGCCTGTACGCCATGGCCATGGTCAACTTCACGGTCAACGGCCTGCCCTCGGCTCCGGTGGTGTCCCTCAGCCCCGACCCGGCGCGCACGGCGGACGCCCTGCGCGCCGTCCTCGACAGCCCGAGCGTGGACCCGGAGGGCGCCACCGTCAGCTACGCCTACACCTGGTACCAGGACGGCGCCCTCTCCAGCGCCTCCACCACCTCCACCCTGCCCGCCTCGGCCACCGCCAAGGGCGAGGTCTGGCGGGTGGTGGTCACCCCCAACGACGGCATGTCGGACGGTGCATCTGGACAAGCGAGCCTCACCATCTCCAACACCGCGCCGGTGCTCGCCTCCGCCAGCCTCACCCCCGACCCGGCCTCCGCCTCCAGCACCCTGACCTGCACCCCGGGCAGCGCCAGCGACGCCGATGGCGACAGCGTCTCCTATACCTACGCCTGGACCGTCTCGGGAGCCGACCCTGGGGTCGGCACCGCCACCCTGTCCACGGGCCACTTCGAGCGCGGCGACAGCGTGACCTGCGCAGTCACCCCCACCGACGGCCGCGACGCCGGCGCCGCCGTGGCCTCCAACACCGTCACCATCGGCAACAGCGCGCCCAGCGTCACCACCGTGACCGTCTCCCCGAACCCGGCGTTCGCGGGCGACACCCTCACCTGCGCCTGGTCGGGCTACGCCGATCTCGACGGCGATGCCGACGCCTCCACCGCCGCCTGGACCCTCAACGGCGCCTCCGCCGGCACCGGCCCCACCCTGACCCGCGCGGTCGTGGGCGGGGATGTCGCCATCTGCACCGTCACCCCGTCGGACGGCACGGACACGGGCACGCCGGTGACGGGCAGCCTGACGGTCTCCAACAGCCCCCCGAGCGTCACCAGCGCCAGCATCAGCCCCGCCAGCCCCCACGCCGGCGACACGCTGACCTGCAGCCACAGCGGCTACGCCGACCCCGACGGCGACGCCGACGCCTCCACCTATGCCTGGGCCGTGGACGGCGCCGCGGCCGGCACCGGCGCCACCCTCAGCGGCGGCTTCGCCGGCGGCGACACCGTCACCTGCACCGTCACCCCGTCGGATGGCGCCGATGCGGGCACGCCTGTGCAGGCCAGCGTCACGGTGGCCAACTCCGCGCCGAGCATCTCGAGCGTCTCCATCAGCCCTGGCACCGCCTACGCGGACAGCGTCCTGACCTGCCTGTACAGCGGCTACTCCGACCCGGACGGCGACGCGGACGCCTCCACCTACGCCTGGACCGTGGGCGGCGTGGCCGCCGGCAGCACCGACACCCTGGTGGGCGCTTTCACTGGCGGCGACGTGGTCGCCTGCACCATCACCCCCTCGGACGGCGCCGACAGCGGCACGCCGGTCAGCGCCAGCCTGACCATCGCCAACTCCCGGCCCACCGTCTCCGGGCTCTCCATCAGCCCCAGCCCGGCGTATGCCGGCGACACGCTGACCTGCGCCTGGAGCGACTTCGACGACGCGGATGGCGATCCGGACCTCTCCCTGGTGGCCTGGAGCGTGGGCGGCTCCTCTGCGGGCACCGGCGCCACCCTCAGCGGCGGCTTCTCCGGCGGCGACCGGGTCACCTGCATCGTCACGCCCTATGATGGCCACGCCGCGGGCAGCGCCGCGAGCACCAGCGTCACCATCGCCAACAGCGCGCCGAGCATCACCGGCGTCACCATCACCCCCGACCCGGCGCGCGTGGCCGACACCCTCACCTGTGCCTGGTCCGGCTACACCGACCCCGACGGCGATGCCGACGCCTCCACCGTGGCCTGGACCGTCGGTGGCGCCGCCGCCGGCACGGGCACCACCCTGGGCGGGGCCTTCGCCCGCGGTGACAGCGTCACCTGCACCGTCACCCCCTCCGACGGCAGCGCCTCCGGCACGCCCGTGTCCGACAGCCTGGTGATCGGCAACACCGCCCCCGTGGTGAGCGGCGTCGCCATCTCCCCCAGCGCCGCCACCACCTCCTCGGTGCTCACCGCGGGCTATGCCAGCGGCGATGCCGACGGCGACAGCGTCAGCGTGACCTACGCCTGGACCGTGGACGGCAGCGCCGCGGGCACGGGCTCCTCCCTGAACGGGGCCACCGCCTTCGACAAGGGCCAGACCGTGGCCGTCACGGTCACCCCGAGCGATGGGATCGACAGCGGCACCCCGGCCAGCGCCAGCCTGGTGGTGGGCAACACCCCGCCGGGCGCCCCGGGCGTCTCGGTGGACCCGACCGATCCAGAGGAGGGCACCGACGATCTGATCTGCCAGGTGGACACGGCCTCCAGCGACGCCGACGGCGACACCGTCACGTACACCATCACCTGGACCGTGGACGGCGTGGATTACCCCGACGACTGGGACACGGGCTTCGCCTCGGGCGGCTGGACCGGTCCTGTCACCACCACGCTGACCGACGACACCATCCCGGCCGGCGATCTGCTGGAGGGCGAGGTCTGGACCTGCACCGTCACCCCCAACGACGGCGACGACGACGGCACGGCCGCCGGCGCCGGCGCCACGGTCACCGCGGCGGCGGGCTGCCCCACGGTCTCCTCCAGCTCGGTTCTGGCCGGCCCCCACACCCGGTACGGCTTCTGCTGGTACCTGAGCGGGCTCGGCGTCTCCTGCGACACGGCCTGCGCGGCCATCGGCGGCAGCAACCTGGCCTACTCTGCCGAGCACGAGTGGTCGGACCACTGCTCGGCCTTCTCCTCCAGCGAGGACGTCTCCTACTGGTTCTACGTCAACGGCAACGCGGGCGGCTGGTCCGGCGCCGCGGGCGGCACCAGCTACCACACGCTGGGCTACGGCTACGTGGGGCAGCACATGTACGGCAAGTGCGCCAGCGGCACGTCCTCCGGCAACGGCGCGTACCCTGGCGATCCCAACAGCAGCAGCACCCGCTCCGTGGTCTGTGCCTGCTTCACGGAGTGAGCAGCGCCTACCGCTGCCGCTCCCCGATCATGTCCGCGCGGATGCTCGCGCCGTAGGCCTCCGCGTCGACGACCACGCGGAAGATGTCGTCGGTGTAGAAGCCATCGATGGGGATGGCCCAGGCCGTCCCCCCGAAGGACGCGTTCCAGTAGCCGGCGAAGTCGCCGTCACGACCGGTGCCCGTGAGGTCGCCCTCGAGCCCGTAGCCATGGCCCATGTCGCAGTCCGCGCTCCCGGTCACGGCGCCGCCGGTGGCCACCTCCACCAGGAAGGGCCCTGAGCAGGAGTAGGCGTAGTTCGAGTAGCGCCCCTCCCCCGTGATCTCGCCGACGTAGCTGGCGGGAATGTCGGCGTCAGCGTCCGTATCGGCGTCGGTGTCCGCGTCGGTGTCCGCGTCGGTGTCCCCATCCGCATCGCCGTCCGTGTCGGTGTCGGTGTCCGCGTCGCTGTCGGTGTCCGCGTCTCCGTCGGGCGCGGCCGTGTCGAGGGGCTTCAGCCCGCCCACATTGTGGCAGGCGGCGAAGAGCAGGGCGAGGGCGAAGGTGTGCATGGCGGTTCCTCCAGATGGTGGGAGCATAGCGGACCTGGCGGGCGGCAGCCGTCAAGAACGCGTCGCGACCAGCGCCCGCACCACCGGCCCCAGATCGCCCACCACCTCGAGGTGCTTCAGCGCGTGGTAGACGCCGATCAGGGCGCGGAACACGGGCAGCAGGCCCGGATCCGGGCGGAAGTGCAGCATCTGGCGCGGGTTGCGCTGCTTGATCTGGCCGAGGCGCTCCAGCGCCGTGTCGCGGGCGAAGTCGCAGGGGCCGCGCAGCATGGCGCCCAGGGCATCGGCGAGCTCCTCCAGCACCGCGCGGGTGCGTGCGTCCACCTTCGTGACCCGCATCCCGGCCCCCGCCAGGGCCGCCACCATGTCCTGGCCCTGGGGCAGCATCAGCGCGAGGGCCAGCGCGGCGATGCCGTCCACCAGCTCGGCGGGGACGGCGGTGACAGCGCCGAAGTCCAGCAAGCCGAGGCGCCCATCCGCCAGCACCACGAAGTTGCCCGGGTGGGCGTCGGCG
Source organism: Pseudomonadota bacterium (assembly GCA_043814015.1). Lineage (GTDB taxonomy): Bacteria > Myxococcota_A > UBA796 > UBA796 > JAFGLY01 > JBDRKM01. The sequence continues at coordinate 33,706 of JBDRKM010000426.1, read as the reverse complement.
TTGATGACACCCGCGGCGAAGAGGGGCCCGAGCACCGCGCGCACCACGCCGAAGCCCAGCGCGCGGCGCTCCGCCGGGGCGCCGGGGGCCTCGAAGCGCTCGTGCAGGGTGGGACCCTCCAGGAAATCGCAGGTGAGCACCCGCTCGCTGCAGACCTCGCGGTGGACCCGGGGCACCAGCAGCCCGGGCCAGCCGGCCACCACCGCCGCCACCCGCTCCAGGCGCGCCACCTCCACCCGATAGTCGAGCTCGGCCAGGGTGTCCGCGCGGAAGGCGGTCAGGTAGGCCGCGGTGTCGAACAGCATCCCGCCGCCGGTGATGCTGCCCGCCAGGCCGCCCACCACGTCCAGATCGTGCTGCAGGGCCTCGGCCACGCCCGGGTACTGGACCTTGACGGCCACCATCGTGCCGTCGTGCAGGGTGGCGCGGTGCACCTGCCCCAGCGAGGCGCCCGCGAAGGGCTCGTGCTCGAAGGAGGCGAAGCGATCCTCGAAGTTCGGGCCCAGTTCGGCCGCCAGCACCTCGGCCACCGCCTCCCAGGGCAAGGTGGGCGCGCGGGAGAACAGGCGTCCCAGGCGCACCCGCATGGCCTCGGGCAGGCCGTCGGACACCTGGGCGAAGAGCTGGCCCAGCTTGAGGGAGCCGGCCTTCAGCTCGCCGAGGGTGGCGAAGAGCACCTCGCCCACCCGCTCGGTGGGATCCTCGCCCGCGGCGTGCCGCAGCACCTCGCCCGCCATCAGAACCCCGGCCCTCGGGGCCAGGGCCGCCACCTTGCCGAGGCGCCTGAGGCGCCCGGTGGGCACGCGCAGGCGGGGCTTGGCCATGTCTACGCCGGCTCCAGCAGGCGGCGCAGGGCGCCCAGCGTGCGCCGCGCCAGGGCCTCGCCCTCGGCCCCGGCCAGGACCTCGGGGTGGGCCAGCATCCAGGCGTCGATGGCCTGGTCCAGGGCCAGCAGCATTCCGATGAGCAGATCCTCTGGCAAATCCGTGCGCACGCAGCCCAGCGCCTGTGCCCGCGCCAGCAGCCCACGCCCGAGCGCGAACAGCGGCGCGAAGCGGGCCTGCAGCACCGGCCCCACCTGCGGATCGTCGAAGGCCGAAGCACATCGCTTGGCCGCCCGCCAGGCCTGGGGGCGCGCGTGGAAGTGCGCGATCTGCCCGAGGTACAGCCGCTCCATGGCGGGCCAGAAGCTGCCCGCGTCGAGCTGATCCGGCGCAAAGGCCGCCTGCTCGGTCACCTCGGTGAAGGCGCGCTCCACCACCGTGGCGAACAGATCCGCCTTGCCGTCGAAGTAGTAGTAGGCTGCGCCCTTGGAGAGCCCGGCCTCGGCCAGGATGCGGTTGAGCGAGGCGCCCGCGTAGCCGAAGGTGGCGAAATGCTCGGCGGCCACCTCCAGGATGCGGGCGGCGCGCTCGGGTTCCAGGCGCTGGAAGCGGGGTCGGGGCATGGAGACCGAGTGGTTGGACTGGGTGGTCTAAGTAGCCTGAGGGGATCGTCGACGTCCACCCCCGCGAGCCGTGAACAGTGAAGACGATCCAGCCAGAAAAACCGAAGGGTTCCCGACCCCGCGACACCAAGCCCACGTGAACGACGCCATACCCCACCGCCCGACGCCAGCACCGGACGCAGCGACCCTGCAGCAGCCAACCGACATCGAGCCCGAACCCACCCGGTGGCCCCGCCGCCATGGAGGAGACCGTGCAGAAGCGAACCCTCACCCTCACCTTGCTCACCCTCGCCGGCTGCGCCTTCACCACCTACGAGCCGCTGGTGACCTGCGACGATCTCCTGAGGCCCAAGGACGCCGCCATGTCCCTGAGCGCGGACGGTGCCTACCTGTTCGCGGCGGACTTCCGCGCCTCCCCGGCCAGCTATGCCCACGCCCTGCGGGTATTCGACGCCAGCACCGGCGCCGCGCTGGCGAGTGTGACCCTGCCCTTCAGCCAGTCTCCAATCGCCCTCGCGCCCGATCACGGCGCGGGCCACGAGGACGACGTCTGGGTCCTGCGACCCGACGGCACCCGCGTCCAATACGACGCCTCCCTGGTGACGACCCGCTCCATCGGGCTGCCCATCCCCACCACCGGCGCCACCGCGGCCGCCGACCGCTACTACTGCGACATGGACCGCGACGAGGCCGGCGTGACCTACATCACCACCTATGAGCGCGATCGCGGGACCACCTGGAGCGCCTACCTGTACCGTGAGGAGGGCGGCGCCTGGGATCGCGTGGTGCTCGGCGAGGTGTCCGGCTGCGCCCGCGTCTCGTCCGACGATCTCTCCGACACCGTGGGAGTCCTCGACATCGCCGGCCACGCCCTGTCACGCTACGACGCCGGCGATCTCACCGCCCTGGACTGCCAGGACCTCACCGGCCACGCCGGCACCCCCTGGGACCTGGATGTGGAGGGCGGCTTCGCCCTGCTGGCCTACCGGGACAGCTCCGGCGGCGACGACGATCTGGTGCTCTACGACGACGCTGGTGCTGAAGAGGACGGCACCTTCCTCGACCGCGTGGCGGCCGTCCAGCTCGGCGGGGACGGCGGTGAGGTCTGGGCCTGGTGGACCGGCCTGGACGCCGGCTCCCCGGGCCGCGCCGCCGGGCGCTTCCAGATCGAGTAGGGCGACGAGACGCGCCTCGACCCCCAGCGCCTCGTCCCGGTGAACAGCTCGCTGGAGCGCCCCGACCTCGACCGCCGTGTGCTCGACCGCGTTGACCTTGGCGAGGCCGGGGGCTTCAGCGCCCATGGTCAACGGGGGGCCGTCGCTTCCCGGGCTGTGGGGAGGAGGGACTTCCGCCGGGGCGGCGCGCTACTGATACCATAGTGGGCGAGGAACCTTTCTTCGTCGAAGATGCCCGCACCAAGCCCCTCGTCCCAGCCCGCCGGTCGGGACGCGGTCTGCTTCAGGACCTCCGCGATCTCGCTGCCGGGGGGCCCATTCTCTCCCCTCTTGTGGGCGGCGGAGAACACGCACGCGATGGCTCCGGCCACCCGCGGGGCCGCGAGGCTGGTCCCCGACCTGCACCAGGCAGTGCGCTCGCTGCCCGGCTTGATGGTCTCGACGCAGCAGGCCGCGGCCGACACCTTCGGCTGCTCCCAGCCATCGCGGCAGGGCCCACGGGAGGAGTCGGGCCACGGCCGCGCGGGCACGGCCATGGTGTCCACGCCCCCCACGGCGATAACCGACTTTGCGGTGGCGGGGATGGTCAGGGTGCCGTCAGTGCACGCGCCACCCTCCCATGGGTGCCCGGGGTCGAGAAAGCGCACGCTGGCGCGGGAGGGAATCTGGATCCAGAAATCCACCCGGACGGGGCGGCCTCCCCGAGCGCGCACCTCGAGGCGCCAGAGGCCGCAGTTCCGCTCCTCCCGCGCCGACATGGCGACGGTGATGCGACCGAGCGTGGGATGGTCACACCTCGGCTCGAAGGTCATCCTCCACCCCTCCTCCACCCCGTCGCCTGGCGCAAGGTAGCTGCCCACGCCGGCAACCCCGATCGGTCCGTTGGGCTTCCCTGGGGCGGTCAGCCTGAATTCCAGCTCGGCTTCCCTTGGAAACCACCCGACCACCCGCTCCCACCCGTCGCCTCCTTCCACTTCGACCGGCGCTTGCATCTGCCACGCCAGCACCCCACGGGGGCACGCGGGCCCGCAGATCACCCTCGCGTGGTGCCCCTTGCCTCCTTCGTTTCCGGCCGAGACCACCACCGCGACTCCCCGACGGGTCCCGCCAGAGGTGATGTCGTCGATGGCCCGCTCGAGGAAGGTGGTCCCGTCATGAGCCCCCTCGTGGCAGCCCGCCGCGATCACGAACACCACCGGCTGGCGGGCCTCGTTGGCCATGCGCTTGCAGAACTGCAGGTGTCTCTCCTTCTCGTAGCCGACCTGGCGTTCCCTTCGTGACTTCTCGACGGGCGACCCGGCGGTGTCCACCAGGAGGAGGCGCGCGGCGGGGGCGGCGCCCCCTGTGAAGGCGTCATCGTCACCGGCACCCAGCGCCGCGCCGGCCGCGACCGCGGCGACCATCGCGCCGTGCATGGCGCCCGGCTCGGGCGGAGGGAGCCCCTGGGGCCAGATCCTCGCCTCCAGGAGCTCGGTGATCGCGTCTCGTCTCAGGAAATGCACCTGGGAGAGCATGCTCTCGTTGCGCAACCAGCCCTGCGCCGCGTCGGTGCGCGGGATCCACATGACCTCGATGGACGATTCGCCGCTGTCCGCACGCTGGAATGCCATGTGGAAGGGGTCGAACCACTCGTCCACGATCGCGATCAGGCACTGATCGCCGTGCTCGACACAGGTGCGCCCCACGGTGCTCGGTCGCCCCAGCGCCTCCGCGGGGGTGCCACCACCGGGCTCCAGTTCGCCGCCCGCCTCCGCGCCGCTCGGCGCCAGCTCCGCGTCGTCACGCTGGATGTAGCGGACCGCCTCGACGCCCAGGAGCAGGAGGATCTGCTCCCTGGAGAGAACGCCGAAGGAGAACCCCTTCACCAGCTCTGACGAGATCAGGAAGGGAAAGGAGAGCTCGCCCTCGGAGCTGACGATCACGCTGTATCGCTCGGGAGCCCGGCACCTCGGCAGCAGCTCGAAGAGGCGCGGGTCGAGGCGTCCCACCACCGGCAGGCCCAGGTAGGTGCCGCGGCGGTTCAGCTCGTCCCACAGGAGGTCATCGAGGGTGCACTTCGCGAGCCTCTCCATGAGGGCCAAGTCGAAGGGCGGGAACGTCTGGGGCCAGCGCTCCACGTCGATGAGCTGATCGCGGACCAACAGCTGGGTGAGCCGCTGCCGAGTGCCCCTCGAGAGCGGCGAGTGCTTCCGCAAGGTCCTGGTCAAGGCGGCGGCGAGGGCTCCCTTCGGGGCGCTGAGCGAAGCGTCGCGAAGGCTGGCGTTCAGGTCGTCCGCGGTGGAGGGATCGAACCGCGCCGGCAGCCGCCTCCGGTGCTCCCCCAGCGCCTCCCGGGCGTAGTGGAAGAAGCCCATCCTGGCGAGCTCGACCCGATCTTCCAGGTAGAAGACCTCCCGGCCCAACGCCTCGCGCCGGAGGCGGTCCTCCCGGTCCATCGCCTCGCGCAGAAGGAGGTCCTCCCGGCCCAACGCCTCGCGCCGGAGGCGGTCTCTCTCCCTCACGAACAGGCGGGCGGAGAACGCGCGGTGGCATTGCGCCACCGCGTCCCGGTGCCACAGGCAGAGCAGGTCAGTGCCCAGGCTGACGTCCGAGACGATTGCGTCGCCGAGGCCGGCCTGCGTTGGCTGCTCGCTCAAGACGGTCTGGAGGAAGCGCGACGCGCTCTGGGCGGCCTCTGCACGGAGGATGCTGGACGGAAGAACGCCCGCATCGATCTCCGACCAGAGGAAGAAGTTCAACCGCGAGAGGAGGCGAATCTGGGCCTGCAGCTCGGCAGGGAAGGCGTCGGGGCCCTGCGGGGGAGACAGCGGGCGGTGTTGGCGAGCGTAGTTCCTTGCTTTCTCCTCGAGCCCGGGCGGCCGGGTGTCCAGCGCGTCCAGCAGCGCATCGAGGACCAGGTCGGCCGCTCGCGCGTCGTCCACAGACCCGTAGGGCGTCTGCCCCTCCTGTCGGATGGCGATCTGCAACGAGGAGGCGCTCGCGTCACTCGGGGAGAGGACGACGGACTTTGTTTCTGGCCCGTAGGAGGCCTGGAGCCGCCAGGGCAGCGCGCCCAGGCGAGCGGCGCCTTTGGCGACACGGTACGCGGCCTCGAAGCGCACCAGGGCCAGGGCAAAGCACTCCGCGTCGACCTTGGTGTGGAAGCTCTCACCGCGCTCGACGGGCCCCTGGCAGGTGAATGACCACTGCATGGTGTCCTCGGCGTTGGGGTGGGTGGGGAGAGCGAGCAGCGCTCGCGGATCGGGAGAGGCGGTCGGGACGGGAGCGCGGCCAGCCACGCCATGCCCGGCGAGGTGTCCGGTAACGTCATCCCCTCACCCACCGCTTGTCCTCCTCTCCGCTCCGGGGCCACGGTCGGACACCCGCGGCATCGTGCCAGGCCATCCGCGGCTCTTCGCCTGCCGCGTGAGGATCTGTCCAGGGATACGCCATCCCTCCCCGAACCTGCGCGGGCACCCGCCCAGCGGGCCGTGAGGCAGCTCGCGATGCCGCCACGCCACCCGGACCGCGCCCCTGGCCGACGCTCCTCGGAGAAACGGGCTGCGGGCGATAGGCGCGGCCCCACTCCGGAGGCCTTCCGGACCAGCAGGAGCTGTCCCCCCGGGTCACCAACCTTGGCGTCTCTGAGGTTCCTTTCCCTCCGAGCGGCCCCAGGGACCCGGCTCAGGGCTCCTGAGCGCGGCAGCGCTCGGCCCAGGCCTGGGCGACGGCCTGCATGTCGCCGGCGGCCTCACGCGCGACCCGTTCGTAGGAGGGCAGGGCCAGCGCGCAGTCACCGAGCTCCTCCCGCGCCACCGTGGCCCGCAGCAGCTCCACCTCCAGGCCGCGGGCGTGCCGCGGGTGGGCTCCCAGCCAGGCGTCGATCTGGGGCATGAGCTTTTCCCCCGGGAGCTGCTCTGCGAGCAGGCCCAGCCGCAGGGCGGAGGCCTCGGCCCCGAGCAGAGGGTCGGAGTGCTCGGCCAGGAACCGCTCCAGATCCGCCAACAGGGTGTGGGTGCTGGCGCCGTCCGCCCGCAGCGCGAGCAGGGCCGCCCAGGCTTCAGCGGCGGCGGCGGGGTTCTCCTCGGCTTCGGAGGGGGGCTCGACCTCGGGCGTCGGTGACGTGGCCACACCCTCGGCCTCGGCGTTCGCCGCGGGCGGTGCGGCGGAGTGTCCGGGGTTGACCGCCCGCGCCGCGGGGCTCGGGGCCGCGGGCTCGGGCGCCTTCGGCGGCACGGGCTCCTCCCCCTGGATGGGGGCGATGGGGTCGCCCCCCCAGGCGGGCCCGCTCCAACGCTCCCCGCCACGAAGGGTCAGGCTGCCGTCGGCGCGGTGGACCTGCACGGAGCCCCGCAGGACCTCCACCCCGACCTTCTCGCCACGGCAGCTCACGATGAAGCGCGTGCCCGTGACCTCCACCCGGACCCCTCCGGCCTGGACCACCAGGTGGCGCCGCGCGCCCTGGGGATCCACCTCGAAGGTGGCGCTGCCCTCCAGCAGCGCCAGCTCGGTGGCCTGCTCGTCGGCCCGCAGAACCTCGATCTCGCCGTCTCCGGTCACGCTGATGGAGGGCCCGAGGTGCAGCACCTGACCGTGGAGGGTGGCCTGGGCGCCGGGCACCGGGGCCGGCTGACCGGAGAGGGGCACCAGGTGGATGAACGCGAGCACCGCCAGCGCACCGACCAGGGCCCAGGCCAGCGCGGGGCGGAGGACACGGCGGGGCGCGGGAACGCGGGCGGCGCGGGCCAGCAGGCGTGCGACCTCCGCCTCCGTGGGGGCGGTGACCTCCGCACACCACGGGGGAGGGGGTGCGGGGCGCAGCCCGGCCACCTCGCTGGGCTCCGGCGCCAGGGCCCCGGTCACCTCGGGCGGCCAGCGGCTCACGGAGCCCTCCGCAGCGGGATCACCGTGCTCTTGGCCGGCTCGTCGCGGCCGGCCAGCCCCTCGGCCTCCAGCGCCGCCGCGAAGGCCCGCCGCGCGTTGTGCAGCCGCGAATAGACCGTGCCCGGCGGGATGCCCAGCAGGGCCGAGACCTCCGGGGCGCTGCGGCCCTCGAGGTCGGCGAGCACCAGCACCTCCCGCGGCTTCGTGCCCAGGCGCTCCAGCGCGCGCTGGACGGCCCGTCGGCGCTCGTACAGGGTCACCTGCTCCTCGGTGTCGGGGCCGTGGTCCCGGGGCTCGGGCAGCCCCTCCAGCCCCACGAAGCGCCGCAGGGCCGCGCGCCGCCGCGCGTTGCGGATCGTGTTGCGCGTGAGGCCGAAGAGCCAGGTGGAGAGCGCGCTCTCCCCGCGAAACCGATGGCAGGTGCGCAGCGCCGTCTCGAAGACCTGCTGCGCGAGGTCCTCGGCGTCCAGCGCGGGCCCGCCGAGCCGGATGCACCAGCCCAGGACCCGCGCGGCGTGGTCCCGGTAGAGGCGGTCCACGGCCCAGGGCTCTCCGGCCCTGAGCGCCGCCACCAGGTCGCCCGCGGTCACAGCTTGGCCCCCGCGCGGCCAAAGCCGGCGGCGCTCAGCTCGAGCCCGCTGTCGGGCCCGGTGAGGAGGTCCACGCCGACGACGAGCCCGAGCTCGAAGAAGGCCCGCTCCCGGTCGTGTCTCCAGGACACGGCGGGCTTCTTGGCGAGGATCCCGACCCGCAGGCGGTCATGGTCGGTGGCGTTCCAGGAATAGCCGAGCTCCGGGAACAGGAGCAGGAGCCTGGGCGCCGCCCACCAACGCGCGTCCACGCCGCCGGCCGCGGTGGCCGTCGGGTCCAGTTGACCGAATCCCACCCCCACGATGGGAAAGGAGAAATCGAAGGTGGTCGCCCTGTACTTACCCTCTCCGGCGATCCCGACCCCACCGACCCCGCCGAAGCCCACCGCCGTCGCCTCCCCCAGCAGGGAGTCGATCGTCCTGCTCTGGAAGTCACCCCCCTGGTTCCAGCCGAACATGCCCCCCAGCCAGGGTGCCAGCCGGTATTCCTCTCGATCCACGACCAGGAACCCGACCCCCACCACGCCGATGGGTCCGCGCTCGAGCCCCGGGGTCCAGGTGCTCGCGCCCGTGGCGTTGGCACGCCAACGCCCGTGCCCAGCGGCCACGGCGATCACCGGGGTGAGCCCGACGGAGCTCCGCTGGTCCGAGTCGACGTAGGCGACGGCGGTCGGGCCGCCCCCCACACTGAGGTTCAACCCAGTCGTGCTCCAGGCCCCGGGCAGCAGCCAGCCCCCCTGCAGGGCGCCGCGCGGGCCCCCCTCCAGGAGCGCGGGCGGGGGCGGACGCGGAGGGGACGGTATCGCCAGGATCAGCTCCGGCTCGAGCCAGGAGCGCACGAGCGCCACCTGGGTGGGGACGGAGTCCACCTCGACCTCTCGCCGGACGCCCTCCGCGGTGCGCAGCACCAGCTCGTCCGCCTCGACCCAGACGGCATCTCCCTCCGGCGGTGGCGGGCCCACGCGCACCTGCACCGGGTGCTCGGGCCAGAGGTGGTCCAGGGAAACCTGCAGGTCCGCGGCGCGGGATGCGTCCACCGCCCACCAGTCCAGGGCCAGGGTGGGAGCAGGCCAGCCCAGGACGAGGAGCAGAGAGAACAGCGGCAGGGCACGCATTCCCTCCCCTCTACCCGATCCCGGCCGCCGCCAGCAGCTCCGCGGTCGCGGCGACCGGCGGGGAGGGTACGGCGAAGGGGTCGGCAGCCTCATGTGCGCTCCTCTCGGCCCTCGGACCTGGATCACACCGGCTGAGTGTCGTGAGCGCAGCGATCCTTCGGGGCCGTCCCTACATCGTTCCGGGAGCCTCCAGAGGCACCGCCACTCCGTGCGTGCGCTGCTCCATTGCACCCTCCGCCCTGGAGTCCCCCGTGGCCAGCGCGCGAAGAAGCCCCAGGTCCGCAGCCTGTGATCCGGAACCCGTCGGCGAGGCCGACGGTTCGGGCCTGAGCTACCCCAACCTCAGCAGCAGCTCCGCCCGATCCCCCTCGAAGGGGAAGAGGCTCGGTGGCACGCGCTGTGCGCCGAGGTGCTCCAGGACGACATGCCGCGCGCACAGGCGCCAGGCCTCGGTGCAATAGAGCTGGCGGTAGACCCCCGCCAGGGTGGGCATCTGGGCCAGGGTGCGCGACAGCAGCGCGCACTGCTTGATGTGCGGGCAGGCGGGCATGGCGGGGCTCCCGGGTTCACCTGGCCCATCGGCGCGTGGCCGTGGTGGTTGAGCGCCGGGCCCGCCTCGCATACCTTCCGCAGGTCGCCGGCCCGGGGGCTCCCGTGAGCGAAGACGAGATCATCCGCTACTACGAGACCTGCGAGGTCGACTACCGCGTCAACTGGCGCCTGGACGCCAGCAAGAGCCTGCACTACGGCTACTGGGACGCGGGCACGAGGAGCTTCGCCGAGGCCCTGCAGAACACCCACCGGGAGCTGGCCAGGCTGGCGGACATCCGCGGCGGCGAGCGGGTGCTGGACGCCGGCTGCGGCGTGGGCGGCGGCGCCCTGTGGCTGGCCCGGCACCACCGCTGCCGCGTGGTGGGTATCTCCCTGGTGGAGGGCCAGGTGCGCCAGGCCATCGCGAACGCCCAGGCCGCGGGGGTGGGTGCCCTGTGCGGCTTCGACCGGCGTTCCTACCTGGCCACCGGCTGGGACGGGGCCATCTTCGACGTGGCCCAGGCCATCGAGTCGAGCTGCTACGCTTCGGACAAGGCTGATTTCTTCCGCGAGATGTGCCGGCTGCTCCGCCCCGGCGGCCGCCTGGTGGTGGCTGATTTCTTTCGGGCAGAGGAGCGCATGGCGCCCCGCGACGAGGCCCTGATGGCGCGCTGGGAGCGTTCCTGGGCCATCCCGGCCTACGCCGGCTTCGCGCGCTTCGCCGAGCAGGCGCGGGAGGCCGGGTTCGTGGACGTCCACATGATCGATGTCACCCCCAACGTCGTCCCTTCGGCCCGCCGCCTGTACCAGCGCTTCTGGCCGGGGCTGGCGGTCTCGGCCTGGGCCTATCCACTGCGCGTGCGCGACCGCCTGCAGACCGACCACGTCTGGAGCGCGCTGTGGCAGTGGCAGGCGCTCGAGCGGGGGCTGTGGCGGTATGGGTTCCTGGTGGCGAAGAAAGGGAGCTGAGAGGGCTCTCCGGTTTCTCGCCCCGAGCGCCGCCGAACACGAGCATGTATTGATCTTGGGCTTGGAAGATTACGTTTGAACGTCGACTCCGGGGGCGACGATCAGGGAGGCGCGCACGGGGACAAGACGGCGCCACTCCGGGGTTGACGGTGCGCGAGACCGCGGCAACCCTTCAACTCAGGAGCGCCCGCCGCGCCACCGGCGTCAGGAGGTCCGGAGGATGGAGCGCCGAGGCACATCGGAGCTGCCGCTGCAGGGCCTGGGCGCCCTGGCGGTGCTCGCGATCACCGCCATCATCGCCGGGTACGCCGACACCCAGGGCTCCATGGAGGCCGCAGCCGTGCCCGCCCTCACCCTGCTGGTCATCGCCATGGTGCCCCTCGCCGCCGGCTGGATCCTGCGGCAGCACCGGGCCTGGTCCGTGGCCCTGGTGCTCTGGCCCGTCCTGGTCTGGGGGCTGGGGTACAAAGCGGCCGTGAACGTCGTGCAGCTCGGCCCCGAGCGCTACGTGGACGCCCGCTTCGCCCTGGCAGACGCCCGCATCCTGGGCCTCTTCGGGCTGGTGCCCCTGCGCTGGCCGCTGGGCGGGCCCATGGAGGAGCTGGCCAACCTCTTCTACTTCTCCTACTACCTGGCCGTGCCCCTGGGGCTCGCCTGGTTGTGGTGGCGCCATGGACGTGAGGCCGCCCTGCGGCTCGGGCTGGCCCTGGTCTTCACCTTCGCCCTGTGCGCCACGGGCTGGATGCTGTGGCCGGCGGGCGGCTACCACCTCACCGGCGCGCCTGCCTCCGATCCCTGGGGGCCCTTCACCGCCCTGGTCCACGCGCTGTACGCGGCCCAACCCCACTTCGCGGCCGCCTTCCCCTCCAGCCACGTGGCCGAATCCGTCGCCCTCGTGCTGCTGCTGCGGCGCTACGGCGCGCCCCGCTGGGCCTGGGCCTGGGCGAGCGGCGTGGCCTTCGCCACGGTCTTTGGCCAGTATCACTTCCTGGTGGACGCCCCCGCCGGCTGGCTGGTGGGCCTGGCCGCCGGGCATTTGGCCGCCACCACCGCGGGGCTGGATCTGGGCGCCGTGGTCCACGCTCCGCGGGAGCTCGGGCAGCGGCTGCGGCGTGAGGGGCAGCTCCGGGCGCGGCACCTCGACGGCGGGCAGCTCGTGAGCTGGCTCGACGAGGTGCGCCGCGCGCTCCCCGCCGGCTGGGATCGTGACGATCGAGGCCCGCGCCGGGGGTAGGCGGTGGGGCTGGGAGGCCATAGGAGCCCCGCACGTTTCCTCCCACCCCGGGAGCAGCCCATGCGGACAGCCTGGCTCCTCGCCCTCCTCGGCCTCGCGGCCTGCGGTTCCGATCCCTTCTCCGGCACCCGGCCGCTCACCCCATGGGTGGACGACAGCCTGCCGCCGGACTCCGGGGAGGCCGACACGGACGTCGACGCCGACGCGGACACGGACACCGACGCGGACTGCGACTTCGACTACGACCAGCAGTTCGGCATGCCCGCGCCGCCCACCCTCCGGGCGCGCCCCGCCTGGCACCCCCAGGACGAGGTGGGCGGTCCAGACGCCATCGCCTGGGCCGAGCCCGCGCCCGCGGGCCTGTGGTCCCTGCCCCTGGACCGCCATGTGCCGGTCCCCATGCCCGATCTGGTCATGCCCTCCTACAACGACGACATGCCGCTCTTCGAACGTGCCGAGGGCTGGGACGGCGGCGAGCGCTGCTACGAGACCCCAAGCGGACCCGTGTGGCTCGATGAGGACGAAGCCTGGGAATTGTACGTGGCCATCGCCGGGGAGACCACGGGTATCGCCGTGGACACCGCCTCCGGGCACCGCAGCGTGCTCGGCCTGCGCGGCGCCTACCCGGGCACCTTCGCGTGGCACGGCAACACCCCGGACTCCTTCAACGACACCCTGGTGCTGCTGTGGCAGGACGGCGACGGTCGCCATGTCAGGGAATTTCCGGTGAACACCGACACCGGCGCCCACGACTTCGGCACCAACTCCTCCTCCTCCCTGCGCCCCAACCGCCGCTACCACTACCAGGACGGCTGGCATCGCGGCTACAACGCCCTCTCCATCGACGAGTCCGGCTACCACGTCACCGACGACACCAACCACAACGGCCACTGGGACTCGGATCGCAACGGCTGGCTGTCCCCCGATACCGGAGAGGACCACGAGCGCACCGGCTCGGGCCACAACATCCACATGGCCTCGGTGGACGCCCCGCTCGGCAGCGCCCAGGTGGACTCCTGGTCCGCCGGCTGCCAGACCATCCCCGGCATGGCCAACTGGACCGCCTTCATCGAGGCCGCCTGGGAACAGGAGGGCACGGAATTACAGTATTTCCTGGTGGACACCCGCGACATCGACCCGGCCGCGTGGGGGGGGGCGTGCGTCCCCGACGGCACCCACGCCTGCCCCTACCGCATCACGAGCTTCCCCTTCACCGACACCCGCACCACGGAGGGAGCAGCCCACGGCTTCGACGTCTACAACTGCTCCACCGCCGACGAGGGCGGGCCCGAGGTGGTCTACCTCTTCACCACCGACGCCTACGGCACGCTCACGGTCTCGGTGGACTGCGACGAGCCCGTGGACATCGACATCCACCTGCTGGATGGCGACGACGCGGACGCCTGCCTGGCCCGCGATCACACAGATTTCGCCTACAGCATCAGCCCCGGGCGCTACCTGATCGTGGCCGACACCTGGGTGGACGAGGGGGGCAGCGAGGCGGCGGGCAGCTACACCCTGCGGGTCGCGATCGACTGACGCGCAAAGCCCCGCGCCGGGAAACGTCACCGGGTGTCACCGGGCGTCACAGAAATTCTCGGCGCCGAACGTCCGACATCGCGGAGATCCGCGATCTACGTGCTTTCACTGGTGGCGATCTAGGGGAATTCCCGCGTATCGTGATGCTCTCCGGCGAGCCCTTCACCTCCCCGTCCGCGAGGTTGCCCTGTGCTCATCTCCCTCTTCTCCGGTGGAGCCTGGCGCCAGCAGCAACAGGCGAACGTCAAGCGCGGCAGCAACGACAACATCTTCTACCTGACCCTCTCCATCCAGACCCTGGAGGGGTTGCCCGAGGGGCACGGCTCCCTGCGGGTGGCGCTCGATGGCGTGGAGGGCCTGGCGGTCTCGCCCCTGGGTCCGGCGTCCGACGGCCGCGGTATGGAGTTCATCGTGGTCATGCCCAGCGAGGCCGGCGAGCGGAGGCTGCGCGAGACCGCCTGACGGCGGGAGCTGCTGGCCGAGACCGACGGTGGTTGCGCGCGGCGTGGTCCACGGGGCGATGCTACCCTACCGCCCCCTCCCACCCCGGGTGTACCGCGTGCGTATCGCGTCGTTCTGCTGTCTCGCGCTGTGCGTCGCCTGCGGCGACGAGAAGGTCCAGAGTCCCAAGGAGGGCGAGCTGCTGCGCGGCGACTGGGTCCCCGTGGCGGTGCAGCTTCCCAACACCTGGTCCACCACGGCGATCCACATGACCCTGGACGGCGTGTCGGTGGACGATCCGCTGGGCGCCATCCGCAAGCGCAAGGGCAACAAGCGCGAGCCGGGCGCGCAGTACCTGGCCCTGCTGGATCTGTCCGCCGTGCCCGCGGGCGAGCACGAGCTCAGGGTGCGCTTCGAGCGGCCCTGGCGCCTGCCCACCACGGTCTCGTCGCGCTTCGTCACCCAGCCCCGGCCCCTGCGCCTCGGGCTGCACCTGGACGACGGCGCCGGGCGCCCGGTGGACGCGCGGGTGCTGATCGTGGGCGAGCAGGGCCCGCTGCGGGTCCTCGACGCCGCCGGCTGGCGCTACGACCCCCGGCATCGCGACGCCGCGTTGACCGCGGTCTACTCGGTGGACGGTGAGGCCGCGGTGCGCCTGGAGCCCGGTCACTACCGTATCGTGGCGACCCGCGGGATCCGGGACGCGGTCGCGGTGGAGGCCATCGACCTGGACGACGACACGGATCTGTCGCTCTCCCTGCCGCGCCTGGTGCCCACTCCCGGCGCCGTGGCCATGGACATGCACGTGCACACCGGGCTGTCCTACGACGCCTACACCCCCGCGCGGGCCCGCGCCTGGGATCTGGCGGCCTCGGGCCTGGACGCAGTTGTGCTCGCGGATCACAACCGCGTCGCCCACCCCGAGGCCCTGCAGGCGGCCATGGGGAGCGCGGCGGCGGTGCCCCGGCTGATCGCGGGGATCGAGGCGGACCTGCGCAGCCACGAGGAGAAGAACTGGGACATCGGGCACGTGACCGCCTGGCCGGTGGTGGGCCCGGCCGCGCCTCCGAGCCGCTACCCGCAGAGCGTGGCCCAGGGCTTCGCGGCCTGGCGCAGGCGCCAGGAGCGCCACCCGGACCCGGTCACGGGCGCCGAGGTCCTGCTCACCCTGGCCCACCCGCGCGGCATCCTCTTCCAACCCGGCGAGCGCAGCAAGGACCAGGCCTGGGCCCTGTTCAACCACGAGGGCTTCGACCGTGACGTGCCCGTGGGCGAGGGCAACAACGCCTGGATGACCGCCGCCGCTCCCGACGGCAGCATGCCGCTGGCTTTCGACGCCCTGGAGGTCGTCAACCGCATGGGCTGGGCCAAGGCCCAGGAGGTGCGCGCCGACTGGTTCGCGCTGCTGAACCAGGGCTACGCCATCACCGGGGTGGGCAACAGCGACTCCCACGCCATCGCGGTGGAGCAGGTCGGCTGGCCGCGCAACCTGGTGCAGGGCGGGCTCGACGACGCCGGTGGCCTGGATCTCGCGGGGCTGCTGGAGGCGGTGCGCGCCGGACGGCTGCAGGTCAGCACGGGCCCGGTGATCGACCTGCGCGTCCTCGCGGCGGGTGGCGAGGCTGGGCCTGGGGACCTGGTCGCCACGGGAGGGGAGCCCGTGCAGGTGGAGGTGCGCGTGCGCGCCGCGCCCTGGGTGCCCGTGCGGGAGCTGCGCCTGGTCCGGGACGGCGAGGTGATCGAGCGCGTGGCCATCGACTTCTCCGGCGAGGGTGAGGGCCCGCCGTTGGATTGGGCGGCGCGCTTCGAGCTGCCCGTGCCCCGCGACGGCTGGGTGCTGGCGGAAGCCGGCTGGCCCCTGGACGGCGGGCAGGGCCCGGTGGGCGGCCTATACGGGTTGATCGCGCCCGACTATGTCCCCTTCGCCTTCACCAACCCCGTGCGGTTGGACGCGGACGGAGACGGGGCGTGGGGGCCCACCCGGAGAGAGACTCGCCCATGAGTCGGGGCGGCCGATAAACGTGGCCCGCGACGGCCGCTCGCGCACGAGCTAGGGAGAGCCCCGTCCCAGGAGGTCCCCCATGCGTCGCATCACCCTCGCCCTCGTCCTCGTCCTCACCCTCGGCCTGCTCACCAGCGGCTGCTACACCACCAAGTACGCCTTCGTCGAGAACCCCGGCTCGGCCGGCGAGACCCACAAGGAGTTCCAGCAGACCTTCTTCTGGGGCCTCATCTCGCCGGGGCGGGTGAACCTGGACGCCCAGTGCGGCCCCAAGGGCATCAAGCGGATCAAGAGCCAGGTGGGCGGTTGGGGGTTGATCGCCAACTGGATCACCGGCGGCATCTGGATCCCGGTCACCATCAAGATCACCTGCGCCGAGTAGGGCGGAAGCCGACCCGCGGCGGCTTCCGCCGGCGGCGTTCGATCCGACGAGCCCTGCGGCCTCGCGGCTCAACGCCGCCCCCGACCCGCGGCGGCTTCCCCCGGCGGCGTTCGATCCGACGAGCCCTGCGGCCTCGCGGCTCAACGCCGCCCCCGACCCGCGGCGGCTTCCGCTGGCGGCGTTCGATCCGACGAGCCCTGCGGCCTCGCGGCTCAACGCCGCCCCCGACCCGCGGTGGCTTCCCCCGGCGGCCTGGACCTCTCCGGCGCCGACTTCGTGCTGGTGGGCGAAGACGACTCCGACGAGGCCGGCTTCTGGGTCTCCTACGCCGGAGACTGGGACGCCGACGGAGACGCCCACCCGGATCTCTTCGCCGGCGCCGCCCTCGCGGGGAGCGGGACCCTGGTGGCCGCCGGCATCCTGGACCTCAGCCTGGCCGACTGGAGCTTCGTGGGCGAGGACGCCAACGACTACTCCGGCCTGCGGGTGGCGGGCGGCGGCGATGTGGACGCCGACGGGCTGCCGGACCTGCTGATCAGCGCCACCTACGCGGACAGCTTCCAGGGCGAGGTGTACCTGCTGCTGACGCCCTGAGCGGGGCTGATCCAGAGGCCGCGTGGAGAGTGGGTCCGAGCCATCCACCTCCCGCAGAGACTGGACCCGAACCATCCAGTTCCCACCCCGCGCGCCTGGGGGGCTACGAAAGAACGTCTGTTTTCGGTGAGAACCGTGGTGCCCGGCGCTTGAGATGGATGGTTCGCGCAAGGTCTCTCGGCGAAGTGGATGGTTCGGCTGCGCTCTACTGGCGCCCTCAGCCCCCCCTGTCGGTCCTCCTCCGCCCCACCAGCCCCGAGAAGGCCGCGAAGCAGCCGGGCTGCTCGCCCTCGGCCCGCAGGCGTCTCAAGATCGCGGCCAGGCGCTCCTCCTTGATGTTCCCCGAGGTGCCCCGCAGGAAGGGACAGGCGCGCACGCCGCCCTGGGGGTCCACGTAGATGAACTGCTGCCCACCCACACAGCCGCGGTGCAGCTCCCAGACCACCGCGGCGTAGGCCAGGGGGTGCTCCCCAGGGCGAGCGTTGGAGGCGTTCATCAGGGCCTCCAGCCGGTGCACGTCGGCGGCCGCCAGCGCGGGCAGGTGGTGGGCCTCGGCCCCGCCGCTGGGGTGGGGCGGGAAGAAGTTCACGAAGTGGACGCCGAGGCGGGTCAGGAAGTCCAGGAAGGCGTGGTAGCCCCCCGGCTCCAGCAGGGGGCTGCCGGCCGGGACCATGCAGTCCACCGAGACGATGAGCCCGGCCTCCTGCGCCGCGCGGATGGCCGCGACGGCCGTGGGCAGGGCCTCGGGGTGGCCCTTGGAGCGCGCCGCGGCCTGCATGTCGGCCGAGTCCAGCGACACGATGATGCCCCGCAGGCCGAGGACCGCCAGGCGCCGGAGCAGCCCCGCGTCCGCGCCCCAGCCGGTGGTCACCAGCCAGAAGGCGAGCCCGAGGCCTGCCACGCGCTCCAGCAGGGCGGGAAGCTCCTCCCGGCGCATCAGCGGCTCGCCCCCGGTGAGGAAGATCGAGGGGACCTTCCAGCCGTCCAGGTCGCGGATGGCTCGCTCCAGGTCGTCCAGGGAGAGGGCCTCACCCTGGGCCTGCAGCTCCGCGGCGGCGTAGCAGTGGCGACAGCGGAAGGGGCAGCGCGAGGAGACCGACAGCAGCGCGAAGACCAGGGGCGCGGGCTGCCTGCGGTTGAAGGTCTCCACCTCCTCCAGCACGTAGTCCACGAAGCGCCCCGAGGTGATGGGGGGCAGGGCCGAGGCGGCGTAGATCTCGCCGCGATCCTCCAGGGCCACGAGGTGGCTCCCGGCTCCGTCGAAGAGGTTGCGGTGGTCGCGCAGGTAGCGCCAGAACTCGCGGCCGAGGCCGAAGAAGCCCCAGCGCGCCAGGCCGGCGCGGGCCAGGCGCCAGGCCAGGGACAGGACCGCGCGGAGCCTCTTTCCGCCGGTGACCAGGCGGACGCTCATCCCGCGTGCTCTCGAAGCCAACGGGCGGTGTCGGGGTTGAGGACGACCATCGCGTCGCCGTGGGTCTCCAGGTGGTCGGCGAGCAGGGTGGTGTCGCCGTAGTGCAGGCAGTGGAGCGGACCATTCCGGCGCGCCGCCCGCATCGCCACGTACAGCGGATCCGTCAGGAACAGCTCGCGCAGCGGCTTCTCCTTCACGTTGCTGGCCCGGTGCCCCAGCGGCAGGGCCGCGCAGGGGGCCACGGTGCCGTCGTGGTAGACCGTGATGGTCTCCAGGCCCGCGGGGCAGGAGGTCAGCTCGCGCTCGATGCCGAGCATGTCGAGCACCACCAGCTTGCGGCGCCAGGAGTTGAGGCGCAGCGAGCGGTGGTACAGCTCGCCCAATTGCGCCTCGGAGAGCACCAGATCCGCCTCGGCGTGGGCGTCCACCGGGGTGTAGGGCAGGTACGCGACGATCCAGGCGCCGCGGGCGGCGAGGTGCTCGAGGTAGGCCTCGGAGGTCACGTGCTCGAAGTTGGCCGTGGAGACCATGGTGGTCACGAACCAGGGCACCCGCCGGGCGTGCAGCCGCCCCATCAGCGCGCTCACCCGGCCCCAGGCGCCCTCACCCTTGCGGGCCTCGGTGGCCTGCTCGAGGCCATCGACGTTCAGCATGGGCACGATGTTGCCCGCCCGCCGCAGGCGCTCGAGGTGTTCGTCCGAGAGGCGCTGGCCCTCGGTGAACAGGTAGAAGACCTGATGGGGGTGGGCGGCCAGCAGAGCGAGGTAGGCGGCCGGATCGCGGCGATGGAAGGGGTCGGCGCCCATCAGGTAGACGTGGCCGATGTCCATGCCGGCGGCCTGGTCCAGCAGGCGGCCGAGATCCTCCAGGGTGAGGTGCGCGCCGCGGTCGGTGAAGGCCGAGAAGAGGCAGTGGGTGCAGCGCGCGCCGCAGCGGGTGTCGTCCACGACCTGCAGGGTGACGGGCATGGCCAGCCCGTCGCGCCGGGCCTGGAGCCAGCGCGGCAGCCAGCGCCAGGCGCGCCACAGCGCGAGGCGCAGCACGGAGAAGAGCGCGTAGCGGTTCATGCTGAACAGCCCGCGCAGGGACAGGCGCAGCAGCGGCAGCCCGAGGTGCCGGAAGAAGCGAACGCCCGCGCTGTAGGAGTGGGTGAGCATGGAGGTCCCCGTAGGCGAGCCGTAGCGGCGATGCAAGTGGGCCGAACGCGCCGGCCGGCTCGATCCGCACGGGAGAAGGCCGGGACCATGAGCCCCCCGGCGGGTACCCGCGCTGCGGCTCAGCCTCGCTGGTACGAGGCCCGCTCCTCCTCCACGCGGTAGCCTTCGGACAGGTACATGCGCACCGCGGGGACGTTGCTGGCCGCCACCATCAGGACGAGCCGCCGGGCCCCGGCAGCCAGGAGGCCCTGCTGACAACGCCTGAACTACTACTCGCGAAAGTCCTCTCGTGCCGAGAGGACTTTCGCGAGTAGTAGTTCACGCGCCGCAGGCGCGCGCGCCAATAGGGCGCGGGGAGGGGGAAGCGTCAGCGGTGCGGGGGGAGGCATCCTCCCCCCCCCAAAAAGAGGCAGCGCGGGCCGGTGCGATCACCTTGGGTTGCGGGCGGAGCCCCGCGCTGAGCAGCCAGCGCCCGAGGCCCCGGCCGCGCCCGCGCTCCACCAGGCCCACAGCCTCCACCAGCCCCTCGTCATCGAGCAGCTCACCGCGGGCGAAGCCCACCGGGCCCGCGCCATCCACCAGCACGCACAGGCAGTCCTCGCGGAAGGCCGCGCTCTCGGCCAGGGCGCGCCAGTCGTCCGCGGTGAGGGGCAGGGCGCCGGGGATGCTGGCGAAGGCGGCGTTGGACATGGCCAGGAACGCAGGGACCCCGACCGCGGACAGGGCGCGCTCCGCGAAGCCGGCGGGCAGGGGGCCGGGCGGGAGGGGTTCAGCGGCCTGGATCAGGCGCAGGTAGCGCTCGTCGAGGCGGTATCCGCGGGCCTCCAGCAGCGCGCCCACGCCGGGCGCCTGCCGCAGGGACACGCCCTGGCCTCGCCCCGCTCCAGGCTGGGCCTCGGCCCAGGCCACCAGGTCGAGGGCGACCGCGGCGGGCTGCTCGGGGGCGAGGGCGAGCCGGGCCAGGCGCGGGAGGTCGGGGGGCCCGGAACGGACCCACAGGGCCGCGGCCAGCACCTCGGTGCCAGCGACGAGGGCCACCCCCCGGACCGCGGCCGGGAAGGTGGCGGCCTCGGCCCGGAGCGCTTCGGGCGTCGCGCCGTACAGCGCCGCGACGGGCGCGAGGGAGGGGAGCTCGGACCAGGGGAGGACGGGCATGGGGCGCCTACGTGAACCGCGCGGAGGCCACCGGCCCGCCCGCGCGCTGGTGGCGGCGGTGGCCCTGGCCGCGGTGCAGGCTGCCGCGGTGCTCCTCCGGCAGATCGGCGAGGGCGCGCACCACCGCGAGCACGTCCTGCAGGGGACGCGCGGAGGGGTCGCCGGGCTCGGCGGCCAGGATCTCGGCGGCCAGGATCGCGTCAGCGCGGGGGTCGGCCTCCTGGGGGCTGGTATCGCCGGTCTCGGGGTCGACGCGCAGGGCGCCGCCCGTGCTGGGGTGGGTGATGTGCTGGTACAGCAGGGTGGTGACGTCGGGAGCGTAGGGGAAGGGCGCGGTCCAGCAGGAGGCGTGGACGAACAGGACCTGTTCGGGCGCGTGGCGCTCGAGGTCCACGTGGAAGTCGCCGTTGGCCACGGCCTCCAGGGTCCAGGCCACCACCAGGCCGCGGGGCGGCGTGCCCTTCTGCCAGGCGCCGAGCGGCAGGCCCAGGCGCTCGGCGGCGGCGAGGGCCAGGATGTGGCTGGCGCGATCGGGCGCCGGCACCACCTGGGGCAGGGGCGTGCGGCAGGCCAGCACGGCCGCCAGGCGATCCAGGCCCTCGCGCATCAGCCCGGGCTGGTCGCCGAGGTAGGCGTAGCGGCCGTGCATGGGCTCGTCGTGGCCGTGGGGTGACTCGTGCAGCAGCGCGGCGCCATGGATGACCGCGTGCCAGGCGGTCAGCGCGCGCTCGTCCAGTGTGACGCCGGCCGCCAGCAAGGCGTCGGCCCGCGCCAGCATCCCGGCAAGGCCGGCGCGCAGCTCGGGGGCGGGGCCCTGGCTGACCCCGGCGATGGCGGCCAGCCGGACCCGTGGCTGGTCCAGATCGCCGCTCATGAGCCAGTTGAACCCGGAGAGATATGCGCAGAGGGGGTCCTTCTCGGGCAGGCCCGAGAGGTCCACCGTGAGCGCCGCCTGGGGGTAGAGGCCCAGGGCCTCCAGGCAGGCGGACAGCTCGGTGACGATGCCCTGCTGCCCGGGGGCGCGAGCGTTGGCGCGGGCCAGGAGCGTGGCGGCCAGGCCGAAAGCCTGCTGCTCGTAGAGCATCCAGGCCGCGTCGTACAGGGCCTGCGGATCGTCGGGTCGCGCCACGATGGCGTAGATGCGCTGCGCGAGCTCGGGCCCGCCCACGGCCCCCGCCAGCTGGGCGAAGGCCCCAAAGCCGCGCTGGAACGCGCCCCGCTCCTGCACGGCGTCGCCGGGGTAGCCCAGCACCCCCCGCAGCGCCTGCCAGGCGTTCGCTCGATCGCTCGCGCGCAGAGCCTCGCGGGCGGTGACGATGGCGTCTTCGAGGCCGGCAGGCATGGCGGCTCCTTGGTGGGCGGCGGGGTTCTTCGCTAACCAGAAACTGCTCGGGGCAGATGGATCTCGCGCCAAGACGCCAAGATGTCGGTGGCTGGCGGTGGGCCCACGGGATGCCCATCGCTGAGTGACAGCCTGGAAGGCCACGATCCAGGAGGGGCGCGCCCACCCGGGGCTCGGCTCGTCGCTCCGCGACGACCCCTGCTCCCGCAGGTGCCTCGCCCGCCCGGGCTCCACCGGGGCCCGGGCCCCCGGGGGCTCGCCCCAGCCCCGGATGGGGGTCGCGCGGACAGGGCGCCTGCGCGACGGACTTCATGGTGACAGGGGTGACGCTCGGGGCTCCTTCCGGTGTCTGTCCTGCAGCACGCCCATCGCGCTCGCCCCGGAGGCCGCCATGTCCCATCTGCCCAAGCTCCTCCCCGTCCTGCTGCTCGCCGCCTGCCTGCCCGGCCCGCGCCTGGTGGAGGCCTTCGACGACGCCATCCCCGCGGAGGGCCTCACGGGCCTCGAGGTGGTGGTGGGCGCCGGGGACCTGCGGATCGTCGGCGAGGAGGGCCTCGACGAGGTGCGGGTCTCGGTCCGGGTCTACTCCTCCCTGTCCGACTGCAAGCACGACGAGGGCGCCCTCGAGGATCTGTCCTACGAGCTGTACGCCAGCGATGTGGGCACCGCGCGCCTCTGGGTGGACATCGAGCCCGATCGCTTCGACTACTACGCCGATGTGGAGGTCCGCGTGCCAGCGGCCATGACCGCCGACGTGCGCGATGGCCTCGGGGACCTGTGGGTGGAGGGCGTGGCGGCCCTGACCCTGGACGACGAGAACGGCGATGCCCAGATCGAGCGCATCGCCGGAGACGTGGTCGTGAACGACGGCACCGGCGATCTCATGATCCTGGACGTGGGCGGAGCCCTGACCCTGGACGACGGCAGCGGTGACACCGAGATCCGTGGCGTCGCTGGCCCGGTGGACATCACCGACGGAAGCGGCGACCTCTGGATCGAGGGCGTGGGCGCGCCCGTGCGGGTCGTGGACGAAAGCGGCGATCTCGACCTGCGCGACGTGCGGGGCGACGCGTTCCTGGACGACGGCACGGGCGACATCGACGTGGAGCACGTGACCGGCACGGTCACGGTGCGCGACGGCAGCGGCGACATCCGCGCCGTGGACGTGGGCGACCTGGAGATCCTGGAGGACGGCGGCGGCGAGGTGTGGTGGGAGTAGGGGGCCGGAGGCCGGAGGCTTCAGGCTGGAGAATCCGCCCGCCGCTCCGAGGATCCCACGCCGCCTCCGGTCGGACCCCCTCCAGCCTCTGGACTCCAGCCTAGGGCCGCTTCCGTGCCTTCACCACCTGCGAGCTCACCGCGAAGCGGTCGCCGCCCAGGTGGTGGATGAGCTGCAGGCCCTGATCGAAGCTCCAGGCGCCCTTGGGGAAATGCTTCGGGGAGGCCTGGGCCGCCACGATGCGCGCGATCACCAGGCCGGCGCCGTCCATGGGCACGATCTGCTCGACCGTGCACTCCAGGGTGGCCACGGCCTCGGCCACCAGCGGCACGCGGGTGACCGTTGGCGCCTGGCGAGTGAGGCCGAAATGGGCCCACTTGTCCAGGCCCGTGCGGCCCGAAGTGGTGCCGCAGCCGTAGACGGCGTCCACGAGGGAGACGTCGGGCACGCTGACGCCGAGCTGTCCGGTGCGCTCCAGGATGGGCCAGGAGTGGTGGCTGGTTCCGGAGAGCAGCGCGATCATGCCCGGGTCCTTGTCCAGCGGCATGTTCCAGGTCACGGCGAAGAGGTTGTCCTGCGCGCCGTCGCCGACGCTCACGAGCACGACGGCGCCGGGGTTGAGCAGGCGGTAGGCCTGGGTGAGGGCGACGGGTACCTTGTCCATGGGGTTCCTCCAACGGAGCGGCGCGGGGGGCGCCAGGCGTGGCATACTAGCCCCCATGCTGCGCTCCTGCCTCTCCCTGCTGCTGGTCTCGTGCTCCCACCCCAACCTGGCGTCGCCGGAAGGCCCCCACGACTCACCCGGCGGTGACTCGTCCGCGCCCGACACCCAGGCGGACAGCGGGGTGGAGCACATCCCCGGCAGCGACGCGGAGCTGTGGGACACCCCGCCCCTGTGCCACGTCACCCTGGACTGCGCCCAGGACATCCCCGACGCGACCAAGGTCCCCTGCCAGCTCGGTGTCCAGTCCGGCGCCGGCGCCACGCTGTACGCGGGCTGGGCCGGCGCGGAGATCCGCGGGCGCTCTTCCTCCAGCTTCCCCAAGCACCAGTACAACCTGGAGCTGTGGGCCGACGAGGCCGGCGCCGAGGCTGTGGCCGCCGACTTCTGGGGCATGGGCGGGGATCCGGACTGGGTGCTCAACGGCAACTACGCCGACCGCGCCCTGTTCCGGAACAAGCTGGGCTACGACCTCTACCGCGACTTCGGCGGCGACGGCTGGGCCGCCGAGAGCGTGCTGTGCGATCTGACGCTGAACGGCACGTGGCTGGGGATCTACACCCTGGGCGAGCGCGCCAAGCGCGACGACGACCGCATCGACATCTCGGACCGCACGGACGGTGCGAGCTTCATCGTGAAGAACGACGACGGCGGGCTGGGCTTCGCCGACGCCAGCTACTTCCACGGTCAGTGGCTCATGGTCTGGCCCCACCAGGCCGAGGCCGGCGCCGAGGCCACCGCCGCGGTGAGCGCACGCCTCGCGGAGCTGCACGCGGCCCTCGCCGGCACCGACCCCGAGGCCATCTGGTCGGTGGTGGACCTGGACTCCGCGGTGGACTGGGTGATCCTGGAGGAGCTGTCGCGCAACAACGACGCCTACTTCCTGTCGGTCTACCTCTGGCAGGACGCGGGCGGGCTCATCCACTTCGCGCCCTGGGACCTGGATCTGGCCTTCGGCGGCTACCCCATCACCGCCTGTGGCTGGGACGGCTGGGTGCGCTACCGGGCCGCCGCCGTGTACGCCTTCGCCTCCTCCCCCACCTTCATGGCGCGCCTCGAGGCGCGCTGGGCCGAGCTGCGCCAGGGCGTGCTCGCGGACGAGCAGGTGCTGGCCCGCATGGACCGCTACCGGGAGGTCATGGGCGACGAGCTCGCGCGCAACTTCGAGGTCTGGCCCTTCGAGGACATCGAGTTCTGCTGGGGTGGCGACTGCTGGCTGTGCCCCTCGGAGTCCTGGGAGGCCGAGCAGGACCTGGTGCGCGAGTGGACGATCGAGCACCTGAGCTGGATGGACTCCAACATCGCCGCCTACGCAGCGGGGCCGTGAGCTTCCAGGACTGGCTCCGAACGCTGGTGACGCTGGTGTCAGACGCTGGTGTCAGGGGCCTTGACCCAGGTTTCGGCCAATCGGCGGGAATTCCGCCTTGAAGGCACGGTCATTTTTCGGGGCGCGACCAAGCGCCCCGCGCCGCCCATCAGGCGGCGAAGATGGGGGGGAGGGCGCGTGTCGCGCCCGATCCGGGGGGGGAGAATCTGTCGTCGGGGGGCGGAGCCCCCCGCATACCCAAAAAGGGGCGAGGTCCTCGTTGAGGCCGTGGCCGAAACGTGGACCGTAGCCGTGTCAGGCACCCAGACTCAAGCTTTTCGGGCCGCCTCGTGGTCTCACACCCCCCGCTGCCCCTCCAGGACCTCCCACACCCAGCGGGCATCCTCGCCACGCGCCCACCGCTGGGGACCCATCGCCACCTGCCAGTCGCGCGCCGTGCGGCCCTCCAGCCAGGCGTGGACCTCCTGGAAGGAAGCCCGCCCCTCGGCCCGCCACACGTCGGCGAGGCCCTCGGCGGCTACCCGCGGGACGCCGTTCATCCGCAGCGCGATGGCCTCGGGGCTCTTGACCCCATGGAAGGCCATGGCCGCGCTCAGCTCCGCCGGCGGGGGCGTGCCCTCGGGGGTGGAGGGCCCAACGATACGGTTCACGGCCCGCAGGCCCCAGGGCAAGAGGTCGGAGACGGTGCCGTAGAGGTGTTGACAGCACTTCATCAGGTCGCCGTGGTACTCCTGGCTGGCCAACTCCGAGAGGGGCTGTCCGTGAACCCAGGCTGTGGCGATGCGCGCGATGCGCTCGGCGTTGAACTCCCCTTTGTCCTCCGAGCCGAGCCGCACCTCGGGCACCCTCCGCAATGCCTCGATCACCTTGACGAGCAGGTCGCTGGGGGCGGCCCCCGCCGGGAAGAGCGCGTCCCCGGACCAGTCGCCGGGCCTGGTGGAAGCCCAGTCGTCCCGGTGGGCCAGGGCGGTGACCATGTCGATGGAGGGGCTGGAGAACCCCGTGCCGTCGGCCATGCGCGCGTAGTGGTCGAGCCGGTCGCGCTTGCCGCCCACCAGGTCGTCCACGTAGGCCCTCCCCAGGCGGATGAGGGCGTCTGCCAGCTCCGGGCTCTCCTCGGACGCCTGCTGGAAGACCAGGCTGCTGCGCAAGAGCCCCTCCAGCTCCTGGTGGATGCGCCGGGATCCGGAGACCGCCACGGCGTGCAGCACGTACTGGAGAAAGGCGGAGAGGCCGCGGTGCTCCTCTACGGTGGGCGTGTTGAACGTGATCGCGCGCCCCCTGGCCAGCTCCCGGACCAGGGGCAGCAGGGTGGAGGCCACCTCGGCGGCGTCGTCAGCCAGGTACCGCGCCAGGGCACCCTCCTTCTTCTCCCGCTCCTTCTTCGAGAACGGCAGGGCGAAGACGAGCGATCCGAGCTGGTCCTCCCCGGCGCGCCCGACCCGGCCGACGATGTTCCAGAACTCGGAGGGGGGCATGTCGTGGTGCTCGGGCTTCCGCTCGACCCACACGCGCCGCTGGATGCTCTCCACGATGGCCACGGAGAGCGGAAAGTGGACCCCCTGCGCGAGGGTGGTGGTGGCGCAGACGATCCGCACGCGTTGACTCTCCACGAGGCGTTCGACGAGGAAGCGCGCCTCGGAGGAGAGCCCGGCGTGGTGGAAGGCGACCCCATGGCGCAGGCTGGCGGAGAGCGGGTGCTCCGCACCCACCTCGGCATCCAGGTAGCGGGTGACGCGCTCCACCACCTCGTCCTGGACCGCCGAGCGGCCACGCGCCAGCGCCGCGGCGCGCTCCATGGCCTCGCTGCGGCTCCGGGCGAGCAGCAGGACGCCGCCGGGCTGGGCCTCCGCCCATAGCCGGGCCGCCTCCAGCGCGACAGCCCCGATGCCCTGGGCAGAATCGGGGATGGGGCCCAGGTCGCTCGCGACGCCGGCCGGGCAGTCGCTGTGGGCAGAGGCGAGGCTCATGAACCGCAGCGGGCGCCGCGCGTCGCGCAGCTTGCGGCCAGGCCAGACCGATCCCACCACCCGCTCGTTCGGCCGCCAGTCCACCACGATGGGTTGTCCGCCCTGCGGCCCGCCGAGCCAGCTCGACAGGCTACCGGCGTTCCGGGCGAAGGGGGTCATGAGCAGGAAGCGCACGCCGGGTCGCTCCCGTCGCAGGGTGGCCAGGAGCAGCTCGAGGCGCGCCCCGCGCTCGCGGTCGTGGAGCCCGTGGGCCTCGTCCACCACCACCAGGGAGATCTCGCGCACGGCGGCGTGGTCGGCGCGCAGCAGCAGGTCGAGCTTTTCGGGGGTGGTGACCAGGACGTCGAAGCTCTGGGAGAGGACCTCATCCTCGATGGGGTTCAGCTCGAAGGATGGGGTGGCCACCTGCACCTTGAGGTTCAGACCGCCGAGGTCTCGGCGCAGGATGAGGCAGATCTGGGTCACCAGGGCGCGCGTGGGGGCCAGGTACACCACGCGCCCCTCCTCGGGGTCGATGTTCGAGATCGCGAACTCGGCCAGCAGGGTCTTGCCGGCGCTGGTGGGCATGGAGAGCACCACGGCGACCTTGGTGGGATCGAGCAGGCCCTGTCCCAGGGCCTCACGCTGGGAGTACCAGAGCGCAGACACTTCCTTGCCGGGGCGGCTCATGGCGCGCAACAGCTCCCGGGTCCGCCTGGGGAGGAGGGTAGCGTAGATGCTCGCGGCGATCAGCGCCTTGCATGCCATCCCCAGCCGCAGCGCCAGCTTGTGGAGATCGGGGCGGCAGCCGCTGCTCAGCTCGCGTGCCGTGAACACGTGGCGGTCGATCTCGTCCTGCACCCCGCGGGCCGAGAGGCGGTCGCGGCCACGCCGATCCTGGAAGCCTCCGGAGCAGAACTGGATGCCGATCTCGCAGGCCCGCAGCAGGTTGTAGAGCGCCGCCACCTCCAGGGCGCGCTGGGGCGCCGCCTCGAAAAGACCGGGCGGTTCCAGGAATCCCGGCTCACACGCCGCCTGGCGTGCTCGCAGCGCCGCGATGATCTCCTGCGCCTGTGGAAGGTCGCCGCGGGCGCTGTCGCGCCGCACCAACAGCAGGAAGGAGGCGCACAGACCCCACATGAGCTGCTCGCCCCAGGGATCGGCCTCCGGCATCGTGAGGTCGGCGGGGAGGGCCTCAGACAGCGCCAGGCGCAGCTCGGGCTCACGATGCGCCAGAACGCCGTCGATGGCCATGAGGGCCAGCGGCAGCAGCGCGGCGGCTGAAGCCTCCGGGGGCAGGGCTCGGCGCAACCGGAAGGCCGGCCAGAACAGCTCCCGTCGGACCGGCTCGACCTCTCCGGAAGCCTGGAGCTGGCGCAGCAGGCTGAACCCAATCGCCTCCACCTCCTCTGCCCGTGCGGGCGAGATCTCCGCCGCGCCCCCTCCGGTTGGCGGGAACAACCCGCCCGGCACCGCGGGCTCCGCGGGATGGAAGCGGGTGTCCAGCCAGCGTTGCACGCGGCGTCGCACGGCGTCGTGGCCAGCGGGCTCGGCCAGGGCCGCGGTGCGGATCCGCAGCGACTTCAGAGAAGGACGGGGTGTCGCCATCTCAGCCCGCCTGCCCGTGGGAGGCCGTGGACTTCACGAGGTCGAGCAGCTCGCTGAATCGCCGATCCAGCTCGACCCCCGCGAACCACAGGCGTGCGGGGATCGCGAGCCTGTCGAGCTTCTCTCTCCCTCGCGCGAAGGGACCCCGGTCATCGTCGGACCAGATGGCGCTGGGTCGGACGAGGATCGGGAGGGCCAGCACGGGGTGCTCCTCCTGTCCGAGCCGATCCTCCAGGAGCGCCACGAGGAAGCCGGCCAGGACAGCCTGGTGCTCGTCTCCGCTCTCGTCGATCAGGGTGTCCAGGTCGGCCGCGAGCCGTCTGGAGGGTGTGGGAGCGTCCAGGGTCTCCGCGACCATCTGGCGCCAGTGCTGCCGGACCGTGCTCGGCGGGTGGCGCTCCTCCGCTGAGGCCATGACCTCGCAGACCACGAGGACGAAGGCATGCTCGGCCTCGAAGTAGCCCAGAAGATCGATCCCGTGGTGCTGGGTGCTTGGGGTGTCCTTGTGGAACACCCGCGGGTAGGGCAGCACGATTTCGGGGCGCTCCTGACGCAGGAGCCGCAGGGCCAGGACTTCAGTGAGGTCGGTGATCGGAACCCTGGTGGCGATGGCCTGATCCTCGAGCGGCGTCGGAGGCAGACGCTGCGTACCGGCGCTGGTGAGCACGCGGCGGACTTCAGCGTGATCGAACCCCGTCTCGGTGGCGAGGAGGTAGGGCGACTTGTATATCCGCCAGGCGCGCAGGCAGTCCTGGACGAGCCCCACCAACGCTCCGGTTGACCCCGGATGGTGGGCGTAGAGCGAGAACTCCGGCTCAGGCTCGGGGGATCGGCGGATCGGCACGAACTCTGTCACGGTGGTCGCCCTGGGGGGAGGGAGTATAACAACAGTCTATCTGGACAACTGTTCAGTTTCTGTCCGCGGGTTCGGGTCAGCAGCGCGGCGACCTGGTCCCGTAGTGCCTCACCGGGGTCACCCGGCACGCCAGGGACGGTCTCGCTCCCGTCGATGGCGTTGGCTCTCCCCCCCAGAACCGCTTCTCGGCGCCAGGGTAGATCACCCGCGCCGAGCGCCCGGCGGGCCCCCTTGCCCGCCCCCCAACTGCCCCCGTCCCCGGGATAGATCCCCCACCATGCGCCCCATCCCCCTCCTCGCCCTGCTCGCCACCGGCTGCGCCACCTCCATGACCCACATGACCACCCCCCACGCGCTGGAGCCGGGGGACTGGCAGGTCACGGGCGCCTGGACCGGGCAGGTGGCCAGCGTGCCGGCCACCAAGTCCATCCAGGCGGGGGCCGACCTCTGGGATCACTATGTGGGCGAGGACGACCCGCCCCCCTTGTCGGAGGATGAGGTGCGCACCCTGTTGGACACAGGGCTCGCCTGGGGTCTGTTCCACCCCGGCACCAGCTACGAACTGGCGGTGCGGCTCGGGGTCACCGACAAGCTCGCCCGCGGGCTCGACATCGGCCTGCGCACCGACTTCGCTGCGGTGAAGGGCGATCTCAAGCTGCAGCTCTGGGAGAGCGAGGGCGGCATGTTCGCGGTCGGGGCGTATGCCGGGTACGGCTACGGCTTCTCCCTGGTGGGCGGGGCCGTGGAGTGGCTGACCCTGACCGACTTCTCCCGTCACGATCTGGACGTGGGCGCCACCTGGGGGCTGGAGGCGGGCAAGGTCCTGCGCCTGTGGACCGGCCCGCGCTACCTGCACTCCTGGATACGGGCCGAGCCCAAGCTGGCCCCCGTGATCCAGGAGCACCTCCCCGAGGCCTTCCAGAGCTACGAACCCAACCAGTTCATGGGCAGCTCCTCGGCCCACTACTTCGGCTGGATCGATGGCGTCATGGTGGGCTGGAGGTACGTGTTCCTGGTGGCCGAGCTGAACCTGGCCTGGATGGCGTATCACCCCGAGATCCTGGAGGAACGCCGAAACTTCTCAGGGCTCGTGATCGCGCCGGACGTCGGCGTCACCGCCACCTGGTGAGCCTGATGCCCGACCTCTTCGCGGATCTCGCCACCCCGGCCCCCATCGCCGACGGCCGCGCCTGGAGCGCGGAGCTGGACTCCTGGGATCAGTACCGCGACGACGTCTACTTCCGGGTCACCCTGTGGCGTGACGGCGCGGTCATCTCGCGCTTCATGGTGCGGGTGGACGAGTACCTGGGCGCCTGGGACGGCCAGCGCCGGCTCCCCGACCCGGCGGCCGCCCTGGCGCACTACCGGGTCCAGCTCTCCGCCGTGGCCGCCTTCGGCGCCTCGAACTGCGCCTGGGGCACACCGGAGTTCCCTGGACAGGACGGCTGAGCAGCCTGGCGGTCCCGTGCTACCCTGCGCGTATGGCGCTGCCCCGCTCCCTGCTGCTGACCTGCTGCCTCTCCGGGCTGCTGGGGGCGCTCTGCGGGGGCGGGCCCACCGCCGCTGTTCCCCAGGAGGCCGACGTGACCCAGGGCGCCGACGAGTGGACCTTCGCTTGCCCGTCCATGCCTGGCGTGAGCTTCCGGGTGCCCGCGGTCCCGGGCTGGCCGCTGCGGCGGATCGAGCCCACCGCCCAGGGCTGCCGCGCCCTGCTGGGTTGGCCGGACGGGCTGGAGCTCGAGGTGGCTCCCCAGCTCGCGGTGGAACGCCGCGCGGATCTGGCCGCGGGCAGCCCGGCCCAGGTGGTGCAGCTCGCCGCCGCCCTGGGGCTGCGCCCCCAGTCCCCCGTCGCGCTCGGCGCCGGGGGCGCGCGCTGGGTCAAGCTGCACGATCCTGGGCGTTGGACCAAAGGCTACGAGCCGCGGCCCGCTCAATGGGACCACCTGCTGCTCTGCGGGGACGGGGCGGGATTGCGGCTCACCCCCACATCCCTGCACGAGGAGCAGGGCTACCCCCTGGAGGCGGTGGTGGCGCGCGTGGCGGACAGCGCGGTGCTGGACGGCCCGGCGCTGCGCTGGCTGCGCTGGCGCGCCGAGCCCGCTGCACCGTCCCCCTGGGAGGCCTGGGCGCGGGCGCCGCTGTGGGCCGCCCAGCCCGACGAGGAGGGCCTGCTGCGGGCCTGGCTGGCGGCCGAGCGCGGGATCGAGCTCTGCGGCCTGGTGCGCGAGCGCACACAACCCTCTCCCGATCGGGCCGCGCTGCGCGCTCGCGGGGCCACCGTGGCCGCCCGCGGAGAGCGCAGCCTGGTGCTCGCGGCCTGCGTGCCCCCGGAGGCGGCGGAGCGCCTGCTGGCCGAGGGCTGGGAGGACGCCTCGGCGGCCCCCTGAGACGCCTCAGCGCCTCAGCAGCGCCTTCGCCTGCTCCAGCGTGAGCCTCGTCAGGGTCTGCTCGTCCTCGGTGCCGTTCACGAGGTACTCGTAGTCGGTCTCGTAGAGGAAGTGGGCACCGCAGCCGGGGCAGCGCTGGACCTGCCGCAGGCGCGAGCCGCCAGGGCCGAGGTCCCGCACCAGCTCGAGCCGCTCGACGGCGTCCGGGAGGTGCGTGTCCTGGTCGGGCCAACCGTACTTCTGCCAGGCGTAGCAGCGCTGGGGCAGCTCGCCGCAGGTGGGGCAGGGGACGCTCACCCGCACCTCCTCCGTCGGAGCCAGAGCGGCGCCAGCAGGGCCAGCCAGGCCGCGCCGGCGCCGCTGTGGCAGCCCCAGGAGCCCCAACCGTAGCAGCCGCAGTCGCGGCTCTCCCGGACACGGAAGGCCTCCACCAGGAGGACCGAGGTGCCGTCGGGGTTGGTCACCTCGACATCGTGGAGGCCGACGGGCAAGCCCACGGGGGACCAGCCCTCGAGGATTCCATCCGGCCGGAGCGTGAGATCGCGGACATCCCGGCCACCGATGGTGGCCTGCACTCCTTCCGCGAAGCCGCCGCCGACGAAGACCAACAGGGCCGCCGTGCCCTCGCGGACGTCGCTGGGTGCGACCCGCTCCAGGGTCAGCGCAGCGGTGTCGTCGGGCTGGTCCGAGTCTCCGGTGTCGTCGGGCGTGCCGGTGTCCTCGACGTCAGGGCCCTCGCCCA
The DNA here is from genome assembly GCA_043814015.1 of Pseudomonadota bacterium. Lineage (GTDB taxonomy): Bacteria > Myxococcota_A > UBA796 > UBA796 > JAFGLY01 > JBDRKM01. Next base: position 950 of record JBDRKM010000426.1, on the reverse strand, counting down.
CGGCGCGGATCACCCAGGCGCCGGTGACCCCGGCCTCCGCCAGCGGGCTGGCCTCGGGGCCTTCGGTGACGATCCAGCTCCCCTCGGAGGGCGAGCCCCCCTCCACCACCAGGCCCGAGCAGTCCTCGCCGGGGGTGGTGCAGGGCCAGGAGATGCCGCCCTTCCACTCGGGATCGGGCGCGCAGACGAAGACCGCGAGGCGACCGCTGTCCACGGTCAGGGGGTAGATGCCGCTCTCCGGATCATCGAGGTTCAACCCGTTCAAGTACTCGGTACTGACGGTCACCCAGAAGGCGGTCTCGGGCCAGTCCCAGTCGTGGTAGCCCATGAGCCGCGGGTCCTCGCCCTCGGCGAGCACGTGCATGGCGAGGGTGAGCAGGGTGATCTCGCGGTCCTGGTTGCCAAGGGTGGAGCCCAGGTAGACCTGCACGGTGTGGACCCGGAGCGGGTAGTCCTCGGGCTGAGGGGTCAGCACCGCCACGGCGCACTGGGGGTACTCCAGGAGGACCACGGCGTCGTCCTCGCCGAAGGCGTCGTCCCAGGCCTCGTCGTTGCGCAGCAGCACCTCGCGGCCGAAGGCGAGGGGCAGGAGCAGGAGGGGGAGCAGGGGCATGGGACCTCCCGGAGAAGATGCCCTGTCATCCTACTGCGGGAACCGCCGCTCCGTCGCCGCCAGGACCTCGTCGCCCCGGCTGAGCTGCACGAGGAACACGCCCTCCCGGTCCAGCCCGTGCCCCGATCGGCGACGCTCCGCGTCGAGATGAATCATCTCGGGCCGCTCTGTCGCGCCCGGGCCTCCATCGGCGACGCTCCGCGTCGAGATGAATCATCTCGGGCCGCTCTGTCGCGCCGGGGCCCCGATCGGCGACGCTCCGCGTCGAGATGAATCATCTCGGGCCGCTCTGTCGCGCCCGGGCCTCCATCGGCGACGCTCCGCGTCGAGATGAATC
>JBDRKM010000425.1:0-16916 GCA_043814015.1 Pseudomonadota bacterium | reverse complement strand
GGCGACGGGCTCGGGGGCCGGGGGCGGCGCCACGGGGGGCGCGGGAGGCGCGGGGGGCTCGGGGGCCGGGGTGCTGCACGCGGTGGCGAGACCGATGCACAGGGACAGCAGGGCGAACTGGATCTTCATGACGGGCTCCGGGGGGTGGCGCGCGCGCCTGGGAGGTTCCGGGCCCCGCCGACCGCGGCGCCCGGGGAAGTGGCGGGCCGAGTCTACCACCGTTTGACCCGCCGGTCGCAATTGCCGCGCTACTTTTCGGGGCGAAGGTCAACGGGCGCCTTCGCAGGTCCACCCGTGCACCAGCGGGCCTCCCGGCCTGCCCTGGCCCGCGACGATCGCGCCCGGGCCCGGTATGTTCTCGCTCCGACCCCACCGCCGCCTGCGCCAAGGACCGTCGCCATGCCCTCGCTCCGCCTCCTCGTGTTCACCGCGGCGCTCGCGCTGCTGCCCGCTGCCGCCGGTGGGGAGCCGCCCGCCGCGTCCCTGAGCCCGGTGGATCAGCCCACCCTCGACACCTGGTGGCACGCCACCAACACCCTGTGGACCGCCGAGACCTCCTACAAAGTGCAAGGCAAGCACTTCGAAGATGGCGTCTGCGCCTGGGACTTCGACGACGGCGTCTTCATCCCGGTCTACAACGGCGAGGCGCCGGTGGCCGAGCGCCAGGTCGGGGTGGTCTTCATCGGCCAGGGCACCGTGAGCATGTCCTTCCCCGAGCCTGGGGACGCGGCCGCCTTCGCCAACCACATGGTGCGCCAGGCGGGCGCCGATCCGCGGGACTTCGCGGCCATCGCCGCGGGCGAGGCGCCGTTCGAGACCGCCATCACCCGCGGGATGATCATCTCGGCCGACCCGGCGGTGCAGCGGCTGCTGTACGATCTGGAGCCCATCGGCGCCGGCGTCATCTACCACGAGAACACCGCAGAGGGCGTGGACGCCGAGTACGTGGTCACCGAGGGCCGCCAGCGGTTGAGGGACCGCGCCGTGGCCACCAACCTGCTCCCGACCCGGCGCAACGCCCTGGTGGAAGAGGGCCTGGACCCGGTGGCCATGCTGCGCCAGGATCGCCTCATGGGCGGGGAGCTGGGCGTCCCCGGCGAGGATCTCCGCCTGGTGGCCGACTTCCAGACCGACACCCCCTTCCGCGTGGCGGCCGAGTCGGGCCGCACCGCCTCGGGTGGCGACTACGACCGCTGGCTGACCTGCTACCGCGACGGCATGGGGCAGTCCTCGCTGGGGTACCGCACCTCGGCCTTCACCTTCGGCAAGGACAACGACGGCGACCACCACTTCCAGCGCTTCTCCGGGCAGGCCTGGACCACCGCCACCGACATCGACGACCCGCGCCCCCCGCTGCGCCTGGAGCCCGTCTCCGCCGAGATCGAGGTCAGCGCCAAGCCGGCCAACTTCTTCTCCAACGAGCAGCACGCCGAGGTGGACTCCACCCTCACCCTGCGGGCCGTGGGCGGCCCCGTGCGCCACGTGGTCCTGCGCCTGCCCACCGCCCACATCGTGGTCGGCAGCTTCAAGATCCAGGATCTGTCGGTGGTGGACGGAGCCACCCTGGCCCGGGTCTCCCTGACCGCCGATCTGGCCCACCGCGACCAGAAGGGGCGCGAGCGAGGCGCCGACGAGGTGGGCGGCGCCCCCGACGAGGACGCCACCGCCTCGCCGGATGGCGTCGACGGCGACGGCAGCGGTACCGACCTGAGCGGCACCGTGGCGGCCGCCGCGGACGCGGCCCAGACCGACGTGGCCAGCGTGGACGAGGGCTTCTCGGACGGCTCGCGCGAGCTGTTCTCCCAGACCTCGCAGCGCACCGAGATCATCGCGCTGCTGCCCGAAGCCGTGCCCGAGGGCGAGGAGGTCCGCGTCCACTTCGCCTGGGAGGCCAACTGGCCCTACGCCAACTGGTCCTGGGACGGCGCCCCCCTCGGCAGCACCACTGGGTTCCAGCCCGTCCTGCCCGAGGTGCTGCCGGAGCTGTACGAGAACGCCTGGGACTACCGCCTCACCATGTCCGTGCCCGGCACCACGCTGCGCACCCTCAGCGTCGCGGCCTCCGGGGACACCATCGAGAAATGGGACGACATCGAGGGCACGGGCCGCCGCTGGGTCACCACCGACGGGAAGCACGCCCACGAGCCGGGTGTGGCCATCGGCCAGTGGAAGGAGCGCGAGGAGCCCGCCGCGGCCGACCTGCCCGGGGTCTCGGCCCACCTGTTCTTCAAGCATGCCTCGGCGCTGCCATCCTTCCCCCCGGAGGTGCGCCGGGTGGTCTCCTTCCTCGAGCGCTTCCTGCCGGGCTTCCCTCAGCGGGAGGTGGAGGTCTGGCAAGGGGCGAGCGTCTTTTCGGGCACGGCCGAGCGCAAGGGCTTCTACGCCACGGCCTACGGCCTGGTGGGCATGACCACCGTGGCGCAGCACTCCAGCGCCGGGGCCGATCTGGAGGTCGGCCAGGCCTCCGCCGTCGAGCACGAGAACCCCTACCTGGCCCAGACCATGGTGGCCCGCCAGGTGGCCCACCAGTACTTCGGCGAGACCATGGCGCCGGCCACCGAGCGCGACCGCTGGCTCGACGAGGCCCTCTCCGACGCCTACGCCCTGTTCTACCTGCGCGCCGCCATCGGCAAGGACGCCTTCGACGAGCGCCTCGACGCCGTGCGCGAGGGCCTGGAGGATCCGACCGAGCGCGCGGCCACCCTCGGCCAGACCAACCGCTACCACCGCCCCTACTCGCTCACCGGCGCCACCTACGCCTCCGACATCTCCCACAAGCTGCGCGCCGAGTACGGCCTGTACGTGGTGGCCCAGATGCTGCGGCACAAGATCGGCGATCAGCCCTACTTCATGGCCATCGACCGCATGGTGGGCGCGCGCCAGGGAGGCTCGCTGAGCACGGAGCGCTTCCAGCAGCTGATGGAGGCCGCCTCGGGCCAGGATCTGTCCGACTTCTTCGCCTTCTGGATCCACGGCGGCCTCATCCCCACGGTGACCCTGCAGACCCGCGTGGACCCCCAGGACAACGGCCGCCTGACGGTGCACGGCTGCCTGGTCTCCGATGTCCCCTTCGGGACCTTCGAGGTCCCGGTGCAGCTGTTCGAGCCCAGCACCGGCAAGATCGCGGGCGGGCCGGTCAAGGTGGAGGACGGCCTGGGGCGCTTCGACGTGGCCGGCTGGAAGACCGAGCCCGAGCTGGAGCTCGATCCCGAGCTCCGCATCCTGGCCTACGGCCGCAAGCTCGACCGCATCAAGGGCCCGAGCCGCTGCGAGGAGGCCGGCCGATGAGCTTCTGCGAGCCCGACTGGCTGGCCCTGTGGGCCGCCCTCGTCCGCCAGCAGCGCGCCTACCGGTCCCGCCGCCACCCCGGTGATGCCTGGGCCGGCCGCACGCGGGCCTACCAGGCCCAGGTGCGCAAGCGCTGGTCCACGCCGGATTCCTCCCGCGCCCTGGTCTGCTCCTGGCTCACCCCCGGCACCAGCGTCCTGGACATCGGGGCCGGCACGGGCTCCTGGGCGGCCATGTTCGCCCAGCACGGCGCCCGGGTCACCGCCCTCGATCCGTCGGAGGCCATGATCGCCGCCATGGCCAGCACCTTCGCGGAGGAGGGCGTGCGCGGCGTGCGCGTGATCCAGGGCGCGTGGCCCGACATCGCCGTGGAGCCCCACGACGTGGCCTTCTGCTCCCACGGCCTGTACGGCGCCGAGGATCTCCGCGGCTTCGTGGAGGCCATGGAGCGCGCCGCCACCCGCACCTGCGCCCTGCTCTTGCGCGCCCCCCTGCTGGAAGGCGTCATGGCCCAGGCCTGCCGCCTGGTGCGCGGCCACCCCCACGACAGCCCCAACTTCATCGTGGCCTACAACGCCCTGCTGCAGCTCGGCCGCCTGCCCCACGTGGTCCCCGAGGACGGCGAGCCCTGGGGCGGCTGGCTGCACGCGAGCTTCGAGGAGGCCTTCCTGGAGCTGCGCGCGCGGCTGGGGCTGGGGGAGGGGCCGAGCGAGCAGGATGGGCCGCTGCGGACGCTGCTGGCCGAGCACCTCCAGCAGACCCCGGAGGGCTGGCGCTGGCCCCCGAGCGTGCGCTCGGCGTTGATCTGGTGGGAGCCTTGATGGGGGGGGCCTGGGAGATCGCGGAGCGGATGCACGCGGCGGGAGCAGGAGCGCCTGCTCGCCGGCCTCACCCAGGCCGACCGCCCGGACGTACTGCGCGCGACCAGCGGAGCCGCTGACGGAGGCGCCGGTGTCGCCCTGGTAGCTGCGAGTGGAGGTGCCGCGGGCGGCCACCTCGGCGCGGGTGTCGGGATCGCCGACGCACTCGAAGAGAAAACCGAAGAGCGCCACGCCCTCGCCGAGCAGACCCTCACCGTCCAACCGGCGCCCGTCCAGACAACCGATCTGGATTAGAAATGCCTGATAGTGGTATAACAAAGGCAGTTTTTTCAGTCTGGGCCAGGCCGGAGGTGTGGTAGTTTCCGCGGGAACCAACCGGAGCAACACCTATGCAACGCCGCCCGCTCGCCCTGATCGCCTTCGCCCAGCTCCTGCCCCCCGCCGCCGGCTGCGGCGACAACATCCACACCGACGCCACCTGGCAGGAGGGCTACGATGAGGGCTACGCCGCCGGGAAGGACGAGGTCGAGGATCTCGCGGCCACGGTCGCGGCGCGGGAGGCCGCGCTGGAGGAGGTGCAGGGCACCGTCGCGGAGAACAGCGCAGACATCGCCGCCATCGAAGCGGACTACCTGACCAGCGCCGATCTCGCGGGCTACGCCACCGAGGCGTGGGTCCAGGAGCAGGCGTACCTGACCACCGCCGCGCTCGATCCCTACGCCACCATGGACTGGGTCGGCAGCCAGGGCTTCCTCACCAGCGCCGACCTGCTCAACCACGCCACCATGGACTGGGTCGTGGACCGCGGGTTCGCCAGCGAGTTCGACCTCGATCTGGTCGACGACCGGGTCGCCGTCATCGAGGCGGACTACCTGACCAGCGCCAATCTCGCGGGGCTCGCCACCGAGGGCTGGGTCACGGGGCTGGGCTACACCCTGGACGCGGACCTGGATCTCGTGGAGGGCCGGGTGGACGCGCAGCGAGTTCTCCTCGTTCCTTCCGGGCGGGCAGTGGCAACTCTTCGCGGACGTAAAGATCGCGAATTCCCCGCGGACCCGGGAGAGAGACCTGCAGCGTCTCTGCCAGATCGCTTCCGAGGCCGGGATGAAGTCCATGCCCGATGGCCACCTCGTCAAGGACTTGGGCGTGGCCCTCCGCAAGCTCCCGGACGCCCCGCAGCCCGAGGGCAGCCCCGGCCCGCTCGCCGACCTGCTGCTCGAGGTCGATTTCCTGCTGGAGGCGCGCAGGCTGAAGCTGGCGTCCTCCACCATCGAGTTGGCCCGCTGGTACGGTTGTAATCGCCACACCATCGCGCGCTATCTGACGCTGGCCGACCTCGCTTTGGCGGTGCGTACACGCGCGCTGGCCGGAGAAGCCGAGCTGTTCGCCATCGACGGTCTCTGCGCGGTGGCACAGCTGCCCGAGGACCAGCAGCAAGCGGCGTTCGACGCGCTGCTGGCCGTCATCGCGACCGAGGGACCTCGCAAGGGAAAGCCACCCAGGATCCTGGATGCCCGACGCCACAGCCTCATGGTTCGCTGCGTCGTGGCCTTCAGCCCCCGCGTCTTCCTCGAACACAGAGACTCCGTGCACGCCCACCTCAGGGAGATCCTCGCGAGGGTGGGGGCCATCAACCAGGAACAGCGCTCCTCACGGCAGCCAAGCCCTCCAGAACGACCGCTCGCCGAGGTCCGCGTCCTCCTCGAGAAGCACCACTGGCTGTCTGCCGAACAGCTCGTGCTGCTCTACTTCAGCAAGGACGTCGTCGAGAAAGACTTCCAGACCATCAAGAGCGAGCTCGACCTCCGGCCCATCCGCCACCGCACCGACCTCAAAGTCTGCGCCCACGTCTCCCTCTGCATGCTCGCCCTGCTGCTGCAACGCGTCGCTGAACAGCTCATGGCCGCAGAGGGCGCCCCCAGAACCGCCGCCTGCCGTTTGTACCTACACGCCAAGCGCAAGTGGCTGTTTTTGCTCGTTTTTCATTTTTCCGTGGTCAACCTGGGGGGCGGGCAGGCCCCCCCTGAACCTACCAGATCGCGATCAGGGTCGGACTGAACCTACCACCGGGGCTGGCGACGGCCGCCCGGAGGCAACCTCTGGACGGGCGAACGCCGCGTTTCGCCGCTCCGCGCGTGCGCTCCGGGCGGGGGTGGTAGGTTCGGTGCCACCCTGATCGCAAATCGGTAGGTTCGGTGCCACCCTGATCGCAGCCCGCGCGCACGAGCACGGGGGGCGGCGCCAGTGCCACGCGCGGTCCTCACCACCGCCCGCTCGCCCCCACCAGCACCTCCCAGTCCCCCCAGGACGAAGCGGGATCGCTTGACATGCGCAGCCACCAGCCCCCGCCACCTGTGACCGCCAGCCGGGAGCTGGCCTGCCAGGAGAGCAGCGGCCGGACCTCCGCCACCAGGTCCACCTGGGTGATAGTGCCCAGGTAGACCTCGCCGCGGCCGGACGCCTCCAGCGCGTAGCCGAGTCGTCCCCAGGGCTGGGCCTTGAGCTGCCCGTCGATCCGCTGGAAGGAGACCAGCTCGGTGAAGTGGGGGTCCGAGAAGCCTTTGCGGTAGGTGAGGCTGGCGCTGCCCATGTGCAGCGCGCGCTCGATCCGCGCGAGCACGAGCAGCCGCTGAGGCCCCCCGAGCGCCGGCACCCCGCCGACGTTGGCCGCGCCGTAGCCCGCCATGAGCGCGAGGGTCAGGCGGGGCGTGAGCCGCCCGCGCAGGCCGCCCATCAGGTCGAAGAGGGTGCCCGTGGCGCCGACGCGCAGGTCCAGGAGCCAGGAGCCCTCGATCACCACGGCGGTGCGGGGGAAGAAGCGCCACTTCGCCTCCCAGGTGGGCCCGATCTCCAGCCGCGGCCCCAGGCCGCCCGAGGCGCTGGCCCCCAGCCCCTCGCGGTACTCCTCCCCCGACAGGGCGGCCCCCAGGCGCAGGTCGATGGCCGAGGCCGGCCGGAACACCGCGGTGGGTTCGAGCGCTGCGCGCAGGCGCGTGCGCGCCGGCACCTGCTGCGGGTCGTCCACGCCGGCCTGCGCCTCGAGTTCGAAGCCCACGGGCCGGCTCTCCCGAGCGGCGAGAACCAGGTCCACGGAGGAGTCCATCCACCGGCTGTAGGCGAACAGCCCCGTGCCGGGCGCGTAGAGGCGCAGGGTGTAGCGCGCGTCCAGGTCCAGCTCGCCGTCCGGACGGCGGATCTGCGCCTCCACCGCGGGGGAGAGCCGCAACAGGGGCGCCCCCACGGCGTCGGGCGTGTGCCACACGTTGCCGTCGTAGCCGAACCCCAGGTCCAACGATGGCACCACCTCGCGGGTGGGGCCCTCCACCAGATGGCGGCCCGCGCCCTCCTGCCCCCGGACAGGGAGGGTCACGAGGCACAGAAGCAGGGCGAGCAGTCCGAGCACGGCGCCTCCATACCCCGGGCCGGGGCGACGCTCCTTGGACATCGGGGGCGGCAGGAATGCAAACCGGGTTCGGATCTCCCCGCGGCCGGTGCAGAGGAATAGGTGTAGCACATGCTACGACGAACCTTCCTCCTCCTCTTCGCCTTCGGTTGCGGCGCCCCCGCGGTCCCGCCCCCCGCCGCCCCGGAGGTCTCCCCCGTGATCACGCGCAATGAGCAGGCGCTGCCCCTGCTGGGCCAGCAGGTCCGGGTGCAGGGCACTGCCCGCGACGCCAAGCTCAGCGCGGTCATCGAGGGCGAGTCCCTCCTCGTCTTCTGCCTGGGCCAGGGTGAAGACGGCTACGAGGAGTCACGCTGGCCGCCCGACGCGCTCGAACAGCCCGTCATCGTCACCGGCCGCCTGGTGCAGACCGACCAGTTCGCCGCCAGCGTGGGCCCGGACGGCGCCATCGGCCAGGGCACCGAAGGTCCCATCCTCGGGCTGCTGGAGTTCCAGTACGAGCTGTCACCCGCCGCCGCCGGGACCGCACCGGCGCGCTGACGCCTGGGCCGCCAGCCGCCTCCCCCGGCCGGTTGAAGGCCCCCACCCCATCGGGTACGGTCGTTCCAGACAGATACTTGGCCCCACCAAGGAGGGTCTGCGATGACGGTGCGAGCCTCTCGCGCGTCCACCGGCAGGAAGCGCCCCCCTGTCGTGGGCATCGGCGCCTCGGCGGGCGCGTATTCCGCGATCTGCGCCTTCCTGTGCGCGCTGCCGCCCGACACCGGCTTCGCGTTCGTGCTGGTCCCGCACCCGGATCCCACCGGCCCCGCGCCCGACCTGCTGGTGTCGGAGCTCGCCCGCCAGGCCGCCATGCCGGTCGTGGCAGCCTCCGACGGCGCCCGGATCGAGGCCGACCGGCTCTACGTCGCGCCCTCGGGTGAGCGCATCGCGGTGCGCAAGGGCAGGCTCCGCTGCGCCGCCCCGGCGGACGACATGGCGCGGGCCCTGCCCATCGACCACTTCTTCCAGTCGCTGGCGCAGGACCAGGGGACCCGCGGCGTGGGGATCGTGTTCTCGGGGACCGGCTTCGACGGGGCCGCCGGGCTCGCGGTGATCGGCCAGGCCGACGGCCTGACCATCGTGCAGGCGCCGGACAGCGCCGAGTACCCGAGCATGCCCAGGCACGCCATCCAGGCGGCCACGCCCGCACACGTCCTGCCCCCCGCCCGCATCGCCAGCCTGCTCGCCGCGCTCGGCCGCGACGGGCAGGGTGCCTTGTCCAGGGCACTTCCACCACCGATCGCCTGGAAGAACAACGACATCGAAGAGGTCGTCGCGGCCATCCGCAGGGGCACGGGGTTCGACTTCCGCGGCTACAAGCGCGACACCCTGGTCCGCCGCACCGAGCGCCGCATCAACCTGCTCCAGGCCGGCTCGCTCGATCACTACCTCAAGCTGCTGCACGAGGGGGCTGAGGCCCGCGCGCTTGCCCAGGATCTTCTGATCGGCGTGACATCCTTCTTCCGGGAACGCGAGGCCTGGGAGTACCTGGACGCGAAGGTCATCGCGCGCCTGGTGGCCGAGCGCTCCCCGGATCTGCCGCTGCGCGTCTGGGTGCCGGGCTGCGCCACCGGACAGGAGGCCTACTCGCTGGCGATGCTGTGCATCGAGCACCTCAACGAGGGCGACCTGCCGGCACGGCTGCAGATCTTCGCCACCGACCTGAACGAGGAGGCCCTGGCCATCGCCCGGGCCGGCATCTACCCCGAGCGCATCAAGGACGAGGTGCCCGCCGCGCTCCTGCGGCGGTACTTCATCAAGGAGGGGGCGACCTGGCGCGTGAGCAAGGCCCTGCGCAGCGTGGTCGCCTTCGCCCGCCAGAACCTGCTGGCCGACCCACCCTTCTCACGCCTCGACCTCATCTCCTGCCGCAACCTGCTGATCTACTTCGACGTCGCGGTCCAGAACCGGCTCATGCCCTTGTTCCATTTCGGGCTGCAGCCCGGAGGCGTCCTCTTCCTGGGGTCCTCCGAGACCATCGGGCAGCACCAGGATCTCTTTGAGCCGGTGTCGAAGAAGATGCAGGTCTACCGCCGGCTCGCGACGACCCGGCGGGTGGCGGCCGACTTCCCCATCGCGCTCCCGGGCCAGGCCCCCGCCAGCCTCGGGTTGCCCAGCCAGCCCGTGGCCGACGCCCCCCCCGACCCCGCGCTCCTCGTCCATCGGTTCCTGCTCGCAGAGTACGCACCGACCGCGGTGCTCGTGAACGCCAAGCGCGAGGTCCTGTTCGTCAGCGGTGCCACCTCCCGCTACCTGGAGGTGCCGGTGGGGGAGCCCAGCCGGGACCTGCTCTCCATGGCCAGGCCGATCCTGCGGGGCAAGCTCCGGGCGGCCTTCCATCGCTGCCTCCGCCACGGCGGCGAGGCCACCATCCATGGAATCCGAGACGGCACGGACGACGGCGCCGGGCGCGTCACCATCCGCGTGCGCGCGCTCGCCGAGGAGACCAACTTCGGCACCCTGCTGCTGGTCACCTTCGAGCCCGAGCCGAGCGACAACCAGACGGCCCCGTCCGCGGGCGACCTGCCCGACGCGTCGGACATCGCGGTGCAGCAGCTGGAGTACGAGCTGCAGGTGACGCGCGACGACCTGCAGAGCACCATCGAGGCCCTGGAGGTGTCCAACGAGGAGCTGCGCGCCTCCAACGAGGAAGTCACCTCGATGAACGAGGAGCTGCAGTCCACGAACGAGGAGCTGGAGACCTCCAAGGAGGAGCTGCAGTCCCTGAACGAGGAGCTCTCCACGCTCAACACCCAGCTGCGCGACAAGGTGGAGGAGCTGGAGGCCACCCACAACGACATCACGAACCTCTTCGCGAGCACCGACGTGGGCATCGTGTTCCTGGACACCGAGCTCAACATCAAGCGGTTCACGCCGGCCATCCGCAGCCTGCTGCGCCTGCTCCCCACGGACATCGGCAGGCCCATCGCGGACTTCGCCCCGGCGCTGGCCGACCGCGACATGATCGCGGACGCGCAGGCCGTCCTGGCGGGGCAGACGGTCGCCGAGCGCGAGGTGAACAACCGCGACCAGCGCATGTTCTACCGCCGCATCCTGCCCTACCGGACGCGGGACGGCGTGCTGGACGGCGTCATCGTCACGTTCGCGGACGTGACGGCCCTGACCGACGCCAACGCCGAGATCGCCACCCGCGCACGGCAGGCCGCGGCGGTGGTGTCCCTGGGCACCCTGGCCCTGGGCCGGCCACCGCTGCAGGTGCTGGCCGACGCCGCGGTGGGCACCGTGGCCGAGCACCTGGGCGTCGAGTACACGCGCCTTCAGATGCTGAGCCCTGAGGAACACACCCTGCTCACCCAGGCGGGGGTGGGCTGGCGTAGCGGCGTGATCGGTGCCGACCGCGTAGACGCCGCCGGCGACTCGCAGGCGGCCTTCACCTTCCGCTCGGACCGGCCCGTCACCGTCGTCGACTACCACACGGAGGCTCGCTTCGGCGTCGCGCCCCTGCTGCGCGAGCACGGGGTGGCCAGCGGCGTCACGGTGCGCGTCCTGGTCCGGGGGGAGCCCCAGGGGGTGCTGGCGGCCTACTCCACCCGACCGAGGTCCTTCTCCATCGACGACGTCCACTACGTGGCCTCGGTGGCGAACCTCCTGTCCCAGGCCATCGAGCGGGAGCGCTTCGAGACGGAGCTGGAGCAGCTGAACGCCACGCTGGAGCAGCGCGTGGCCGAGCGCACCCACGATCTCGAGGCGTTGCGGGACCGCTTCGAGCGGCAGGCGCGCCTGCTGGGGGTCATCCTCGGGGCCAGCGCCGACGCGGTCGTCGCGCTGGACAGCCAGGGTGAGGTGATCTACGCCAACCCGGCGGCGTGCAGCGACTTCGACATCGGGCCGGCGGGGGGCGGGCAGGGCGCCACCGCGAGCCCCGTGGAATTCCTGCGGACCTTCGGTCCCCTCACGCAGGAGGCCGTCCGCCGCGGCGAGGTCCAACGCCGCGAGGTCCCCCTCGCCGGCCCCCCGCGGAGCGCGCTTCCTCGACGTGGTCGCTTCGCCCGTCGTGCAGGCGGACGGGAGCGTGGATGTGGTCGTGCTCACCGCCCGCGACGTCACGGAGCGGCTGCGCCAGGAGCGCGATCACCGCGAGTGGGAGGCGCGCATCCAGCAGAGCCAGAAGCTGGAGAGCCTGGGGCTGCTGGCGGGCGGCATCGCCCACGACTTCAACAACCTGCTGCTGGTGATCCTGGGCAACGCCGATCTGGCGCTGACCGACACCACCTCCGAGGCCACGAGCGCCTCGCTGGAGCAGATCCGGCGCGCGACCATGAAGGCCTCGGACGTGTGCCGGCAGATGCTGGCCTACGCGGGGCGAAGCCCCTTGGCCCGCAGCCCCCTGGACCTCTCAGAGGCCGTGCGGGAGGTCGCGCACCTGGTGAACGTCGCCGTCCCCAAGCGCATCCGGCTGGAGACGGACCTCCGCCCCGGGCTGCCGCCCGTCGAGGGAGATGAGGGGCAGCTCCAGCAGGTGTTGATGAACCTCCTGAAGAACGCGGTCGAGGCGATCCCCGACGCCGGGACGATCCGCGTCATCACGGGAGAATGCGAGCTCACCTCCGCCGACGTGCTCCGCTGCGCGGGCGCCGGCGATCTGCCGACCGGGCGCTACGGGTTCATGTCCGTCGCCGATGACGGGACGGGTATGGACGACATCGTGCGCGCGCGGATCTTCGACCCCTTCTACTCGACCAAGGTCCCCGGGCGCGGGTTGGGGCTGGCCATGGTGTTCGGCATCGTGCGGGCCCACGGGGGCGCGATCCTCCTCGAGAGCGAGCCCGGATGCGGCACGACCTTCACGATCTACCTGCCGCTCGCGAGACGGCAGTCCGCCGTGAGGGCGCCCGCGCACCAGGAGGCACAGAGCGCGTGGCGCGGCACCGGCACGGTCCTGATCGCCGACGACGAGCCCGCCATCGTCCAGATGATCGGGGCCGTGCTCAAGCGCCATGGCCTCCGGGTCCTGACCGCCTCGGACGGAGAGGCCGCGGCGGAGACCTTCGCGGCGCACGCCGATCGGATCGTGGCGGTCATCCTGGACCGGACCATGTCCCGGATGACGGGCGACGAGGCCCTGGCCCGGATCCGCGCGGTCAGGTCGGAGATACCCGTGCTCATCTCCAGCGGCTACGCGAACCGGGAGTGGCCTCAGGAGATCCCGGGCCCCCCACCCCACTTCCTGGCCAAGCCCTACACCATCGCCACGCTCATCAAGGCCGTGCGGGCCCTGCTGGAGCCGGGGGCGGGCGGATAGCGGCACCCGGGCCGCTGCTGGCAGGGTGGCGCCCGGAGGTCAGCCGCAGTGACGGACCGCCGGCTCCTCCCACGGCTCCCAGGCCCAGCCCAGCCAGTCGTCGGTCAGGGTGGCGCCGCTCTCGGAGGCCGTGAAGACCCAGGTCTCGGGCACATCCGCCGCCGGGAAGGTGGTCACGATGGTGCCCTCGCCCGCGCTCCATGAGCCGATGTTGACGATGTCCGTGACCTGGGTGTAGGCCCGCCCCCCCGCGCAGAGGTGCAGCGAGGGCTCGCAGTTGGCCTCGGGTTCCGGGACGCAGCCCTCGATGACGTGCACCCAGACCTGGTCGTAGGCCTCGGGCGCGGAGTCCTGGGGCGCGGTGTCTTCACCACAGGCCGGCACCAGGATCAACGGCGCGAGCGCCAGGATGCTCCTCATCGCAGACATCAGGACCCGCCCCGGGCCAGATCGGAATCCTCGATCCCCGCCCGCCCGGCATCGCGCAGCAGCCCCTTGACCAGCTCGAACACGGCCTCGATGCAGTGGTCCATGTTGTTGTACCAGAAGGTGCCGGTGCGGCCCGCCATGCGCAGGTTCTCGAAGCGGGCGAAGGCAACCTGGGCCTTCTCCAGATCCTCCGGGTAGCGCCGGTGGTAGATCGGGTATGCCTCGCGCACACGCTCCAGGCGCACGTCGTGCACGCGGTCGCGGTCAGGGATGAGATCCACCCGCACGAGATCGTCCACCACCCAGTCGGTCAGCCGCTCGCCGTGCCGCCAGCGCTCGTCGCCGGCCTGGCAGGTGACCTCCACGCAGATGCCGGTGGTGCCGGCGGGGCTGGTGGCGGCGTCGAAGAAGCGCGGCATGGACACGCGCGAGAACACGATGTCGTGCTCGCCGTAGTAGCACCACTGGAAGGGCTCGGTGACGTCGTGCTCCACCATCACGTTGTAGAGCAGGAGCGCGCGGTAGTCGAGCTCGAAGGGGGGCAGCCCCAGCCCCTCGGCGGCCTGGTTGATGGGCCCGGTCCAGATGACCAGCCCGGGCACGACGCGCTCATCGCCGATGCGCACGGCGCTGACCCGCTCCCCCTCAGCCTCGAGGGTGGCCTCGACCCCGGTGACGATGCGCACGCCCGCGGCCTGCAGGCGGGCCCGCACCAGGTCCCAGATCGTCTGCATACCGCCCGCCGGGTAGATGAAGTCGATGGGCGCGGAGGGCCTGAGCTGGGCCAGGGTGGAGCGCGCCAGCTGCGAGATGTTCTGCATCTGCAGCTTGTCGTCGATGATGGCGCGGTTGATGCCGGCCTTGGCCCAGTCCGGGTGGGTCTCGCTGGCCTTGCGGCCGAGGAAGTCCTCGGTGTAGTCCTTGAAGAAGTGGGCGTAGAGCGTGGGCCCGTACTGGCGCAGCACGTAGCTCTCGAAGCTGTCGTCGCCGTAGTGCCTGAGGCCGTTGACCATGAGGTCGAAGCCGCTCTTCAGGGCCATGCCGGCTGGGAGCTGGGGGAGCTGCTGGGGTTTGAGGGGCCAGAGGTAGTACTTGCCCTGGAAGTAGACCTCGGAGCGGCGCGGGAAGAGCACGCTCTGGTCGCCGAGCATGCGCTCGATCCAGGCGGAGACGTCGGCGTTGGCGGTGTGGAAGCGATGGGGCCCCACGTCGAAGGTGAAGCCGTCATAGCGCCAGGAGCGGGCCAGGCCGCCCAGGGCATCGCCGCGTTCGACGAGCACGACTTCGGCGCCGGCCTCGGCCAGCAGCTGCGCGGCCGCCAGGCCGGTCACCCCGGCGCCGACGATGACGACAGGGCCATCGTTCAGGGTGGTACGGTGGGTCTCCTCGGCCATGGGCGCTCCAGGGGCGGTGGCAAGCTCTTCCACTATCAAGAAACAGCCGCAGGCTCTCGTACCCGTACCCGTTCCCGTACCCGTTCCCGCGTCCGGAATCGGGGCTCGGAGGCGACGCGCGCGCCGACGGGGCAGAAACCAGCACGCAGAGGGGCTATGGAGAATGCCCCGGAGGTGCCTTTGCTCACCCCGCTTTTCGCCATGCTCCTCGCCGCCTGCGGTCCCGCGCCTGCACCGCCCGCGACCCCGCCGCCGCCCACGCCCGCCTCCACGGCGCCCCCCCAGCACCCGCCCCATGCCGCGCCGGCCGCCTGCCCCGGGGATCTCGGCGCGCCCGACGTGCGCCTGGTGGAGGGCGGGCCCGAGGATCGGGATCCCCTGGTGTTCGTCCCACTGGCCGGCGGCGCGGGAGAGCCAGGGCGCGTGGAGCAGCAGGGCGACTTCAACGGCGATGGTGTCACAGACCTGGTGGTGAACCACGGCTACTGCGGCAGCGCCATGGAGTGCATGGTGGCGGTGTACCTGGGCTGCGGCGAGGCCACCTACCGTCGGGCCTGGGGCCCGGCCTACGCCTACGGGCTGTACGTCGGCGCCGAGGCGGAGGGAGGCGGCCGTGCGCTGGTCCGGGTCGAGCGGGGCGGGGCTCCGGGTACACCGGAGGATGTCCCCATCGCCTACCCCCTGGTGCTGGCCGGCGGGGACTACGGCGACGGCCCGCGGATCGAGCCCCTCCCGGCCTGGCTGGCGGCCGCGGTCCGGGGGGAGCCCGCGCCCCAGGGGCAGCTCGCGCCCTGACCCCCCCCGGAGTTTCCAGAATTCGCCGAGGGTACCTCGGAAGTCGCCACACGGGCCGGCCGGAGCGCGCCAAGACGGCGTGGACCGTGCGATATCGGGCGTTGTCGTGTCTCCCATGCGCCTCCACGCGCCGGACTGGCAACTTCGGCAGGGGGCTGGGCGCCATGTGGCAACCTCAGCGGGGGCCTGGGCGCGCCCCCGCCCTGCCACGGGAGCCCGCGCCCCGAGGCGGCTATGTTGCCCCCGCTGGAGGCTCCATGCTCGCCCTCGCCGCGCTCCTGGCAAGCGCCGCCCTCGCCGGACCGCACGCCGACGCGCTGCGGGCGGTGCAGGCCGGGCACCTGCCGCCCCCGCGGCTCGGTCGTCCACCGCCACCCCCACCGCCCACCGACGGCCCCGACGCGATGGTCTACGGCTACTGGCCCTACTGGGGCGACGACCTGGACACCGTCGCCTGGGACCAGCTCTCCCACATCGCCCTCTTCGCGGTGGAGCTGGCCTCCGACGGCAGCCTGACCCACACCTCCCGCTGGACCGACCACGCGTCCGAGGCGGTGGAGTACGGCCGCCGCTACGGCGTGAAGGTGGATCTCTGCCTCGCGGCCTTCGACACCGAAGTGCACGCCGCCGTGCTGCCCTCCCCCGAGCGCCGGGCGCGGCTGGTGGCGGCCCTGGCCGAGCAGGTGGACGCCTACGGCGCCGACGGGGTGAACCTGGACGTGGAGGGGCTCTCCTCCACCTACAAGGACGACCTCGTCTCCCTCACCCGGGAGCTGCGCGCCCAGGTGGGCGAGGTCTACCTGGCCACCCCCAGCATCGACTGGCGCGGCGCCTTCGACTACGACGAGCTGGCCGCCGCCGGCGACGGTCTGTTCATCATGGGCTACGGCTACCACTGGGACGGAGGCGACCCGGGGCCGCTGGCGCCCCTCGTCGGCGGCGATCCCTGGTCCGCCTACAGCCTGGCCTGGACCGTGGAGGACTACCGCGCGCAGGGCGCCCCCGACGACAAGATCGTGCTTGGCCTGCCCCTGTACGGCGACGACTGGCCCAGCACCGGCACGGACGTGCCAGGCACGGCCACCGCCGACGGCAGCGCGGTGTTCTGGACCTCGGCCCTGGCCCAGGCCGCCGCCACCGGCCGGCACTGGGACGCGGTGACCTCCACGCCCTACACCTTCCCCAGCGCCACCCACCAGCTCTGGTACGACGACACCGAGAGCATCTCCGCCAAGGTGGGCTGGGCCGTGGCGCAGGGCTTGCAGGGGGTGGGCTTCTGGGCGCTCACCTACGAGGACGGCGACCCGGAGCTCTGGGCCGCCATGGCACAGCTCACCGCGCGGTCGCCCGAGGACACGGGCGACTCCGCCACGCCCGGCGACAGCGACGCCCCGGCGGACAGCGGCCCGCCAGGATCTCCACCCGGGTACCGCAGCGCCGAGGGCCTGGGCTGCGGCTGCGCCGGCGGCGCTCGGGGCGGC
>JBDRKM010000424.1:0-53120 GCA_043814015.1 Pseudomonadota bacterium | reverse complement strand
CCCAGCTGGCGCCCGCTAACGGGGACGTCTGGGGTGCGGGGGGGGGCGCCGCCCTGGGCCTGGGTGCCCGGGTTGGGGACGGCCTTGGGCGGCGCGGCCAGGCCGGGGAAGGTCGCGGCGATCTGCTCAAGATCCGGGCCGGCCTTGACCCCCTGCAGCTGAAAGACCGGCGCCGACAGCGCTCCGAGCGCGGCGCCGAGGAGCAGGGAGGCCCCCAGGCGATGCCACCGCCGGGACCCCTCGAACCTGAACAACGAGCGCCCGGGTGCCGCGCGCGCCCACTCCCCGGCCGCGGCGCCAGCCTGGAGGCCGCTCCAGATCCCGTGCAAGACCTGCAGCCCGAGCCCAGCCAGCAGGCCCAGCAGCGCGCCCGTCCGCAGGAACGAGGCGGGGAAGGGAACCCCCTGCCCGGCACCCTCCAGCACGGTGCGTGGATCGACGAACCAGGCCCGCGCCACGACCCCGGGGATGGACAGGGCGAACACCACCCCGGCCACGCTGGCCACGAGGCGCCGATGGCTGGCGATGGAACGCCGATTGCGCGCAAGCAACGCGAGCAGCACCCCGACGAGCAGGAGGGTGACGATCCCCTCCACCGCCGCCAGGATGCCCTCCATGTGCGAAGAGGCCGGCCTAGCCCTTGAGCATCCGCTCGAGATCCGCCAGCTTGGCGCGCAGCTCGTCGAGCTGGGCCTGGGCGTCGTCCACAGGCGCGGGCAAAGGCTCCTCCTCGGGCTCCTCCTCGGGCTCCGGGGGGGCGCGGCCGCGCGCCGCGGCGGGGGCGGCGGGGCTACGGGCTTCGGTGGGGCGCCACCGGCCCAGGCCGCGAAGGGGTTGGGCAACCCCATGCCACCCGGAGACACCAGCCGCTCGGCCTGCTCGAGCTGGCTCGCCAGGAGCTGGAGCCCGGAGGAGAGCTGCTGGTAGGTCACGCGGCTCCAGGGGGTGTCCCCGGTGGCCTTGATGATACGGTGCAGCAAGGACGCGGGGAAGAGATCGCCGCCGTGCAGCACCTCCATGACGACCTGCAGCAAGACCTCACGGGTCAGGTCCTGGCCCGTGCGGGCGTCCTGGACCTGCACCTGCTGCCCCTGGCGGATCAGCTCGGCGAGCTGCTCCAGGTTGATGTAGGCCGAGGACCGGGTGTCGTAGAGTCGGCGGTTCCCGTACTTCTTGACGATGATCATGGCGCGCTCCTGGGGTCCTGGTAGCTGGCTCGCGCGGCGCCCGCCAGTGCGGTCAGCCTGATGGCTCCCGCCGCGGCCTCAGACTCCGGCAGCGGAGTGGATATTGTGCGTCGCAACATTTTCTCCTTGCCGCACTGCAACATGGTGGATAACCTCGCTGTGTGGCCGGACGAACCGCGCCGGCCCTCCCCCCGAACAGCACGAAGGAAGGACACCATGATCGAGAACGCCCGCAGCAACGCCCGCCAGATCGCCGAGGAGCTCTTCACCCTGCAGTCCCAGCTGGCCGCCCGCCAGCTCGAGCAGAGCAAGCTGGTGGAGAAGTACGTCCTCGAGAGCCTCGAGACCTCCCGCAAGAACTACGAGCAGACCATCACCGCCACCAACGAGCTGTCCCGCAAGATGATGGACCTGCTCTTCCCGACCGAGTCGGCCAAGGCCTAGCGCACCTCCATGGCGCCGCTCACCGCGCTCCTGCTCGTGCCCCACCTCGCGTGGGGCACGGTCGCGTTCGATCCCGGCCAGCCCGAGGAGACCTTCACGGGCCAGGAGACCTGGACCCAGGACGGCGGCGTCCAGCTCTGGAGCGCCATCGAGCGGCATCGCGACCCCGACCCGGCCCTCTTCCACGCCGAGGAGTTCAACTGGGCCATGGCCTGGCCCCAGAGCGCGGACTGGGCGCCCTGGGTCGCCACCTGCTTCGGCACCGCCCAGCCCACCTCCGACAGCTTCCTGCTGCACGTGGGGTTGCACGAGCCGCGCGCTTCGGGCACCCCCATCCTGCTGGTGCCCGGCGCCGGCGACAACGGCAGCCGCGCCTTCGTCACCTTCGCCGCCCACATGGACGCCCTCGGGAGGCCCGTCTATGCCCTGACCTTCGCCCACCCCCACGGCGACCTCTTCATGCAGGCCGAGGTGGTGGCCGACGCCGTTGGCCGCATCCGCGCGCGCACCGGCGCCGCCCAGGTGGACGTGGTGGCCCACTCCAAGGGCGGCATCGCGGCCGCCATGTACGCCGCCAACCACGGCGCCGCCCGCTGGGGCGACGCCGGCTACGCGGCTGAGGGCACCCGCTACCGCGGCGATGTCCGCCGGCTGGTGCTGGTGGCCACGCCGCTCGGTGGCCTGGACACCGCCTTCCGTTGGCCCGCCAACAACCTGGCCGGGCTCGACGCCGAGGCGGCGGTGGCCCCGGTGTCCTGGTCCACCTGGTACCCCTACGGGCCAGCCGCGCCCGCCTTCGCCACGGATCTCTCCCGCCAGGATCTCCTGCCCGAGGACGGGGACCTCTTCCCTGGCCAGCGGCAGCTCCTGGCGCGCCAGGAGGCGGCCCTGCCGGGGACGTTGGCCTGGCTCGGGGTCTACGCCCTGCAGCCCGACTGGTGGACCACCTACGAGGGCGGCTACGGCTACCAGTCCTGGTCCGCCGGCATCGACGAGGCCGTGGCGCAGGCCGCCGATCCCGCCCTCGGCTCCCTGCTGGGCCAGATCCAGGCCTCCGGGGTGGACCCGGGCATCGAGATCGCCCTGCTCTCGGGCGACAACCCGCTCCTGCCCACGGGCTGGGAGGCCTGGTGGGCCACCTGGTTCGACCAGGCCTGGCTCGACATGGCCACGGCCTCGGCCGACACCTGGGGCCTGCTGCTGGCGGCCGCCGCCGAGGCGGGCGCCCTCAGCACGGAGGTGGCCCCCGGCGACCTGCAGGGCCTGGCCGCCGGCAAGCTGGTGCTCGGGGAGATCTCGGGCCCCAGCGACGGGCTCCTCTTCGCCGCCAGCGCCCGGCGCCAGGAGACCCTCACGGGGCGCGGCGCGTACGTGCGCTGGGACCACGTGGCCCACCTCTCCCACCTCGATCTGCTCTACGCCAGCCCCGTGACGGGTGAGCTGATGATGGAGGCCGCCGCTGTGGACCCGGTGGAGGACGGCTGGATGGCCGACCTCGGCCAGCGCTACATCGACGAGGACACCATCGGCTGGCTCGAGACGGTCCTGGCCGACGCCGCCGAACCCGACGACACGGGCTCCCCCGATGACACCGCGGGCGGCGACACCGGCGAGCCCGCCGACACCGGCGACGACACCGGGGCGCCCCTGGACGGCCAGCCCCGGGGCGGCGGCTGCGGCTGCCACGGCGCCCGCAGCACTCCCCTCCCCTTCCTCTGGCTGCTCCTGGCGCTGCTCATCCGGCGCAAGCGGCCGAACACCACCTGTTGACCGGAGAGAGAACATGGAACTCGCCGACGTCCGCGCCCTCGTGACCGGTGGCGCCAGCGGCATGGGCCGCTGCTTCGTCGAACAGCTCGAGGCGAGCGGCGCGAAGGTCTTCTTCTGCGACGTGAACGCCGAGGGCGTGGCCCAGGCCTCCGCCGAGACGGGCGCCCCGGGCACGGTGGCCGATGTGTCCTCGGAGGAAGACGTGGCCCGCATGTTCGCCGAAGCGTGCGATGCCATCGGCCCGGTCAACGTGCTGGTGAACAACGCCGGCATCATCCGCGACGGCCTGCTGGTGAAGCGTGATCGCGACACCGGCGAGCTGATTGGCCTGCCCCGGGCCCGCTGGGACCAGGTGCTGGCGGTCAACCTCACCGGCCCCTTCCTCTGCATGCGTGAGTTCGCCCTCGGCTGCCTGCGGGACAGCGTCAGGCCCGCCGTGGCCATCAACATGAGCAGCGTGACCCGCGTGGGCAACGTGGGCCAGAGCAACTACGCCGCCACCAAGGCCGGCCTGGTGGCCGACACCACGCTGTGGGCCCGCGAGCTGGCACGCCACGGAATTCGCGTGGGCGCCGTGGCCCCAGGCTACATCGCCACCCCCATGGTCTCCTCCATGCGCCCCGAGGTGCTGGAGAAGGTCATCGACCCGGTGCCGCTCAAGCGCCTGGGCGAGCCCGAGGAGATCTGGCAGGCGGTGCGCTTCGTGATCGCCTGCGAGTACTTCACCGGGCGGGTGATCGAGGTGGACGGGGGGCTGCGGTTGTAGCCTGCCCCACCTCCCCCGAGCAGCCTCCCGAAGGCTGCGGTATACAGGGGGTATGCCCGTCCTCACCCTCCTCCTGGCCGCCGCCCTGCCCTGCCTCGGCGCCACCCCCTTCGGGCTCCCGCCCGGGGAGCCCGCCGGCGCCTGGGACATCGTCCTGGCGGACGTGGGCTTCGAGCCCGGCGCGGCTGGCGACGCGGGCGCCTGGGCGCGGCTGGAGCAGGCCGCGGAGGGAGGCTGTGCCCTGCTGGTCAGCACCGGCCGGGGCGCCGTGCAGCGCGAGCCGGTCCCCTGCCCTGCCCGCGCGGCGGAACGCGAGGAGCTGGCCGCGCTCGCGGCCGTGATGCTGGCGCCGCTGGTGACCATGGCGGTCCCGCCGATGCCGCCCGTGGAGTCGCCGCCCGCACCTCCTGCCGTGGTTGTCGCCCGGCCCGTCTCGGCGCGAGCACCCCCGTCGGCCGGCCGCCTCTCCCCCTCCGCGCCCCGCTCCTTTTCCCCGCCTCCCACGGTAGCCTCCCCCCCGCCCTCTCCGCTGCCGGTCATCTGGACGGGTCCGCTCCCCGCGGAGGCCACGCCCAGCGACCCAGCCCCCGCGAAGGATGGTGAACCCACGGGTGAAGGCGCCTGGAACGTGCGCGGATGCGGCTGCGCCATCGATTTTCCGCTCCGCTGCGCCACCACGGAGCGCTGCTCCACGGCCGAGCGCTGCCCGGATGTCTGGTTCCAGGACCGGGATCAAGACGGCTACTCCGGGGTCGGCAGCGCGTGCCTGCTGGAGTCGAGGCTGACCCGCATGTCGCGGAACTTCTACGTCCAGGTGGTTGGCGACCTGGACGATCAGGACCCAGAGGTCCACCCAGAACCCTAGATTTTCCCGCCGCACAAGGATCTTCTGGCCCCGCTGCCCCCACTCAGCGATCGACACCCGGAACGAGAGCCATGACCAAACCTTTGCCTCCCTGGGACCCGGTCGATGTGGTGGGCGCCGCCGAGGGCGACCCGGCCGCCTGGTCGCGCCTCGCCCGCACCTGGGGCCCCACCGTGCTGCGCTGGTGCTCCTTCCTCGGGGGCCCGCGGGTCGACGCGGAAGATGCAGCCCAGCAGGTCTTCGTCATCGTCTGGCGCAAGCTCCCGGGCCTGCGCTCCCCCGAGCGCTTCCCGTCCTGGATCTTCGGCATCACCCGCCGCGTGCTGTCGGATCAGCGCCGCTCGGCCTGGGCCCGGCGTTGGCTGCCCGGGGTCCAGCCCGAGCGCCAGGACCTCGGCTCCAGCCCCGAGCGCCGCGCCTCGCAGTCCGAGCTCTCGGAGCGGGTCTCACAGGCCCTCGACCGCCTCTCCGCCGACCACCGCGAGCTGCTCATCCTCTGCGATCTGCAGGGATTCTCCCTGCTGGAGGCCGCCGACACCGCCGGGATCGGGCTGAACACCGCCAAGAGCCGCCTCATCCGTGCCCGGTCGCGCTTCGCTGAGGTGGCGCGCGCCATGGGGCTCGATCTGTCTGGCGCCGAGGAACCCGTCGAGGAGCCGGCCCGGGGCAGCGTTGGCCTGGCCAAGGAGCGCCGGCCATGAGCAAACCCATGAACAAACGGCGTTGGTTCCTGCACATCTACGAGCAGTCCCGCGAGCCCACCGCCGCGGCCGAGGCCCGCCTGCAGGCCGCGCTGCGCGAGCACATCCCCGATGGGCGCGCGTCCCGATCCCTGCTGGCCCAGATCGATCCTCCCTCCGACGACGCCCAGGCGCGACTGTTGGCCCGGGTGGCCGCGCTGCCCGAGGAGCAGCCCCGCGTGGTCCGGAGCCACCAGCGCTGGGCCCTGCCCGCCCTGGCCCTGGCCGGTGCCACCGCCCTGGCCGCCACCGTCGGTGTGGTCGCCTGGCAGCATGGGGCCCCCGAGGAGCCCGCCGCCCTGGCCACCACCGCGCTGGGTCAGCAGCCCGCGCCGGTCGGCCTCGCGCCCGTCCCCGGGGTCTCCCTGGCCTACCGCGATGGGTACGGCGAGCTCGGCGGCACCACCATGGCCCCCGAGATCCACTGGATCAGTGGGCAGCTGGATGTGGAGGTCGAGCCCAACCGAGGCATCCAGCTGGCCGTCCAGACCGAGGAGGCCACCGTCCGCGTCATCGGCACCCGCTTCAGCGTGCTCCGGCGCGATGGCATCACCTCCGTGACCGTCCAGCGCGGCAAGGTGGAGGTCACCTGCGCCGACGGCAGCGAGAGCCTGCTCACTCTCGGCCAGGCCACCACCTGCGAGCCGCGCTCCGCCGCACGCCTGGCCCTGCGCGCCCTGGCCATGCAGCAGAAGGGCGGCGGCCCCGCCCGGGTGCTGTCCCTGACCGAGCGCGGCCTGGCCAGCGCCGAGGAGGGCGATGCCACCTGGGCCCAGCTCTCCGTGCTGCGCATGGTCGCTCTGCGCGATCTCGGCCGCGACGAAGAAGCCCTCGCCGCCGCCCACGCCTACCTCGCCTCCGGCGACACCCGGCGGGTCGATGAGGTCCTGCGGCTGGCCCTGTCCCTGAGCGCCGAGCGCTGCGATCTGGCCCTGGCCGAGCGCGTCCGCGTCGAGGCCGCCAGCGGCGCGACCGAGCTGGCCATCCTCTCCGACTGCGTCGCCGCCCGCGAGCCTCAGCACGCCGCCGAGCTGCTGATCAGGGCCCTCGAGGATCCCACCCTCGATGCCGAGGGCAGGGAGCGCATCGAGACGCGGCTCAAGGAGCGGTGAGCAGGCGCAGCGCGGGGCTCCGCCCGCAACCCAAAGTGATCGCACCCACGCGCGCTGCCCTTTTTTTTGCCTTGCGGGGGGCTCACCGCCCCCCACCGGCTGCCTCCCCCCGCACCGCTGGCGCTCCCCCCTCCCCGCGCCCTATTGGCGCGCGCGCCTACCCCGAGCCTGCCGGGCTGACGGCTGACGGCTGACCGCTGACCGCTGACCGCTGACCGCTAACCGCTACCCTGCGAAGAACCGCTCGATGTCCCGCCATGGCTTCGAGGTCCGGACGGGCTGCCAGTGCTCGGGGAAGAAGGCCACGTAATCGTTCTGCACGAAGCGCTGGCCCACCAGCACCACGACGCCGCGGTCCTCGGGCGAGCGGATCACGCGGCCGGCGGCCTGCACCACCCTGCTCATGCCGGGCAGCACGTAGGCGGCTCGAAAACCCTGGCCCTCGCGCTCCTGCAGCCAGGCGCGAATCAGCTCCTGCTCGGGGCCGACCACCGGCAGGGCCGGTCCTACCACCACCACGCCGACCAGGGCGTGACCGGGCAGATCCACGCCCTCGGCGAAGATGCCGCCGGTGACCCCCAGCAGCACCCGAGGGGGGCCCTCCCCCCCCGCCAGGCGATCCAGCAGGGCCTGGCGCGCGATGTCGGGCATGTCGGGCCGCTGATCGAGCCGCTCTCGCGCGGGCAGGGCCAGCAGCGCGCCCACCTCGTCCCGCATGGTGAAGCTGGGAAACAGCACGGCGCAGTTGCCGGGGATGGCGGCGACGACGCGCTCCACGATGTCAGCCGTGGCCGCGCGGTCGCGCTCGCGGTGCTGCAGGCGGGTGGAGACGCGGGTGCAGACGAGCACGGCCAGGCGCTCGGGATCGAAGGGGGACGGGATGCGGCAGGTGTCGGTGCGCTCGGGGCGCAGGCCGAGGCGCTGGTGGTACAGGTCGAGGGGCTCGAGGGTGCCCGAGAGGAACACCGCGCCCGCGACGGTCTCCACCCTTCCGCCGAGCCAGGGCGCGGGATCGCGGCAGAGGAGGGAGACCTCACCACAGGTCGCGGCCTGTCCGGGGGCCGGGCGCAGCAGGACCACGGTCTCCTCGCCGGCCTCGGCGAGCCGGTCCACCAGGCGTCCCAGGGCCCAGCCCGTCAGCAGCCAGGGATCACCCTCCTCTCCCCCGAGGTGGACCCGCGGCAGGGAGAGGCCCTGGCGCCAGCGCCGCTGCAGGGCGATGCCGTACTCAACGGACTGCGCCTCGACCTCATCGCGGATCCTGCGCAGACGCTCCAGGTCGAGCGCGCCCATGCGGGTGCCGTCCGGAAAGGCCGGCCGGGCCAGATCCCAGGCATCCTCGACCACCTCCAGCAGCTGGACGGCGAGCTCATGCTGCGGCCCCAGCCCCGAGCCGAGATCATCCAGGGCGGCCTCGGCGGCGCGCAGGGTCTCGACCCGCAGCCCCGGTGAGAGCCAGGCCCGGGCGCGCTCGGGCAGGTTGTGGGCTTCGTCCACCAGCACGAGCCAGCCGGCCGGGCCCCGCCCGTCGCTGGCCTGCTCGCCGAAGGCGCGCCGCAGCATCACCTGAGGATCGAAGACGTAGCTGTAGTCACCCACCACCACGTCACAGCGCTCCATCAGCTCGGTCGCCAGGGCGAAGGGGCAGGCCTGCACGCTCCGGGCCGCCTCTACCACCGCGTCGGGCCACACCACCCCCTGGGCCAGCAGGTCGTCGAGCAGCTCCGGCGTGCGCAGCTTGGCCTGCAGGTCGTCGGCGAAGGGGCAGCGCTCGGGGTGGCAGTCCTGCACCGGCGCCAGGCAGGAGCGCCCCTTGGCCCGCAGCCCCAGGGCGCGCACCACGAGCCCGCGCTGCCGCATGGCCTCCAGCGTCTGCAGCACCAGCCGCTGCTGGGTGGTGCGGGAGGTGGCGACGAACACCCGCAGATCCCGCTCCCAGGCCACCCGCAGGGCTCCCAGCAGGGTGGCGGCCGTCTTGCCCACGCCGGTGGGCGCCGACAGCAGCAGGTGCCGACCCGCACCGAGGGCGCCCTCGACCGCCGCCACCAGGCGCTCCTGACCCAGCCTGAAGCCCCCGTGGGCGAAGGGAATCGGGGCGGCGCGGCGCCGCTGGCGGTGGGCCAGCAGATCCTCCCGGGCCGCGACCAGCCAGGCCAGCTGGGCCGCGAGCCAGGCGCCGGTGCCCGGGTCGGCGGGCACGGGCACGAGACGCTGCCGGCCGTCCATCAGCGAAGAGAGCACCAGCCGGCCGCTGGCGTACTGACCGCGGGCGGCCAAGAGGTGCAGGTAGAGCTGGAGCTGCTGGCAGAACCCCGCCAGCGCCGCGGAGTCCAGGGCCTCGAGCTGCCCGCCGTCGAGCACCGAGGACTTCAGCTCCTCCACCACGAGGCGCCCACCCTCCTGGCTCAGGCCATCCAGGCGCCCGGTCACCACGCAGGTCCAGCCCTGGACGAGCACCTCGTGCCGGATCTGCACCTCGCGCTGGAAGCCGGCGTCCTCCGCCCCACGGCGCGCCTGCCAGGCCCGGTGGTGCTCGGCCCCCGCCCGCGCTCGCGCCGTGCCCCCCAGCGCCAGGCTGACACCAGGCAGGCTGGGACCCACCGCGATCAGGTCGTGGACCGCGAGGCTCAGGGCTCGGCGCGCGTCATCCCACTGGATCATGGCGACGGGTTCCCTCGGGGTGCGGCGGCGGAGGTCCGGGGTGGCTACTAGCCGCTCCATGACCCTCTGGCTCCTGCTGATGGCCTGTCACCTGCCCCCCCGGGCCGTGCCCCAGGGGGAGGTCGTGCTCGGTTGGCGCCTGGCGCCGGGGATGGAGCTGGCCTACCGGATGCGCAGCACCCACACCCTGTCCCGCGACAGCGTCGTGCGGGAGGAGGTCTGGCACTACCTGGTGCGCACCGCCGACGCCGAGGGGACCTTCGTGCTGGAGGGACACCTGGAGTCGCTGGACGCGGCCTGGCTGCGCGACGATCTCCCGCTGGAGGGCGTCGCCCTGGAGAGCGCCCTGGAGGAGGAGCGCGCCCGCCTGCAGGAGCGCGCCATCACCGCCGTGCTCTCCATCGACGGCCGCCTGGACCGCCTCGACACCGGCGAATGGAGCGACGCCGTCAGCCAGCGCATGCTCGCCCTGCGCCTGCCGGTGGAGCCCGTCCTGCCTGGCACCCGCTGGACCGAGACCGAGACGGCCCGCGCCTTCACCCGCCTCGTGCCCACCGGCCAGGGGGTCACCCTGGGCGGGACCGAGCGCCTCGAGCGCCTGCGCTGGGAGCGCCGGCCGGCGCGCTTCCTCCACGCACCCAGCACCTTCCTGGCCGCCGAGATCGCGTGCGAGGCCATGCTGCGCCCGGACGACGCGCGCTACCCCGCCGTGGACATCCAGGGTGAGGCGCTCTGGGACCTGGAGGCCGGCCATCTGGCCTCGCGCACCCTCCAGATCACCGAGCGCGGCGGCACCCGCCCCGAGCAGACGGGCACCCTCACGCTGGAGCTGTCGTGGGTGGACCCGAAGCGGCTCCACCCGGAGGCGCGCTGATCAGCCCTGCCGCTCGCGGTAGGCCTGGATGAGGATGTCGGCGACCTCGGGCCGCAGGATGCGGGGATCGGGGCGCTCACCGGAGACCAGGATCTCGCGCACCTTGGTGCCGCTGATGAAGAAGGGCTTCTCGCCCGGGTGGTGCTCCATCAGGTCGACCCGGCCCATGCCGTCGTAGTAGGCCGCGAAGCCCACCTTGACCGGCTTGATCGCCAGCTCGCCGGGCAGCTCGTCGAAGATGTGCTGCGCGTCGAAGTCGCCCCAGATGGGGGTGCCGTCGAAGTACGGCGCGTCCGCGTGCTTGCGGCCGATGATGATGTGGGAGAAGCCGTGGTTCTGGCGGTAGATCCCGTGCATGATGGCCTCGGAGGGCCCGCCGTAGAACATGCGGATGTCGAGCGCCACCAGCTCGAAGACGTCGTTGAGGTCGTAGCCGGCCTCCAGCCACAGGGAGGTGTCCGAGTCGCCCTGGCCCAGCAGCTTGTTCTCCAGCAACACCTCGTAGCAGCGCATGCGGGTGGCGGCGTCCACGTCGTCGCCCTTGAGCTGCCCGACCAGGGGCATCAGCGCCACGCCCGCGTACAGGCCCTGGCGGGTGAGCTCCTGCACGCCGTGCACCAGTGCGTACTCGTGGGCCCGGTGCAGCGGGTTGCGGGTCTGGAAGGCGACGGCGGCCTCCCACTTGCGGGCAGAGATGAGGGCACGGGTCTGACGCGGGCTGAGCTGGAAGGCGGAGAACGCGGGGTTGCGCGGCTGCGGCAAGGTCCAGATCTCGCCACCGACCAGCTTGGTGCGGGGATCGTCCATCACGATGGCGGCGCCGGGGTGGTCGAAGCGCTCGGTGAGGTAGACCGACTTCACGTAGCGGGGCTTGTCCCAGTCGAAGACGCTCTGCACCAGCAGGCGGGCCACCGGCTCGCCGACGGCGTTCACGATGACGGCGTGCTCGCCCACCTGCAGGGCGGCGGCTTCGGCGTCGGTGACAGGCAGGGCGATGGGGATGCCCCAGGCGTAGCGCTTCCCTTCGCGCACGATGCTGTGGGTGCGGAGGACATCGTCGTACTCGGCCGCGTTCATGGGCCCGACGAGCGGGCTCAGGGTGCCGTCGCCGAGGCGGTACACGGCGGAGAGGTCGGCGTCGTTGACCGCGATGTTGGGCAGACGCGCGGCGTCGGCCAGCAGCCGGGTGCGCTCGGTGAGGGGGAGGACGCGATCGACGGGCTCGGCGAGGCCGCCATGGACGGGGACGAGAGACATGAAAGACTCCGTGGACGGGAGGGGGGAGTGGGCTCCCGGAAAAGGGGGGGGAGGTTATCCGGTTCGGGCGCAAAGCCAACCGGAATCGATGCGGAGGGTGATCCGGGGCGGGGGGCCGTCGGTGTCGAGGTCCCGTCCCCCAGGCGTGGGGGCGGGAACGGGAACGGGAACGGGAACGAGGGCGACGCCGCGGTTACTGGATACGTCCTCACCACCCCCTCCCCAGGCTGGAACCATGGCCGTACCGCGCGAGATCATCGACCAGATCCGCGAGCGGACCGACATCCTGGAGGTGGTGCAGCGCCACGTGACGCTCAAGCACAAGGGCAGCGCGTGGCTGGGGCTGTGCCCGTTCCACCAGGAGAAGACCCCCTCCTTCAACGTGGTGCCGAGCAAGGGGATCTACCACTGCTTCGGCTGCGGCGAGGGGGGCGATGTCTTCAAGTTCCTGATGCGGGTGCAGGGGCTGTCGTTCATGGAGGCGGTGCGCGAACTGGCCGGGCCGGCGGGGATCACCATCGAGGAGCGCCAGCTCACGCCCGAGGAGCAGCAGCGCCACAAGGCCCGGGCCACGCTGTACGATGTCTGCGAGGCGGCGGCGGGCTGGTTCCAGCAGGTGCTGCTGGCCAAGCCCGAGGGCGCACCAGGGCGAGCCTACCTGGAGAAGCGTGGGATCGTCCGGGAGACGGTGGAGCGCTTCCGCATGGGCTACGCCCCCTCCCAGTGGACCGCGCTGCTCGATCACCTCCACGCCAAGGGGTTCAAGGAGGACCTCGTGGTGCAGGCGGGGCTGGCCCGGCGGCGCGAGCACGGCAGCGGCGCCTTCGACTTCTTCCGCGGACGCGTCATCTTCCCCATCCTCGACGAGCGGGATCGGGTGCTGTCCTTCGGCGGGGCGCCTGGTGGAAGAGCAGGCGCGCGACGGGCACGAGTCGCCCAAGTACTTCAACGGGATCGAGTCCGAGATCTACCAGAAGCAGCGGGTGCTGTACGGCCTCTCCCGGGCCCGCAGCGCGATCCAGCGCGAGAACCGCGCCCTGCTGGTCGAGGGCTACTTCGACGTGGTGAGCCTGGCCCAGGGCGGGATCGAGGAGACTGTGGCCACCTGCGGGACCGCGCTGACCGCCGAACAGATCAAGCTGCTCCGGCGCCTCAGCCCCAATGTGGTGGCCCTGTTCGACTCCGACCAGGCCGGCATCAAGGCGGCCGTGCGCTCCATGGAGCTGTTCGCCGAGGCCGAGATGGAGGCCTTCAGGCTCACCATCCCCGGCGCCAAGGATCCGGACGAGCTGGTCCGTGAGCAGGGGCCCGAGGCCTTCCGGGCCTTGCTCGGCAACACCGAGCCGTTGATGGACCTCGTGATCCGCTGGCACGCAGACCAGCAGGGCGCCACCCCCCTGGGCCGCCAGCGCGCCCTCGCGGAGATCGCCCCGCTGGTCGCCCGCTTCCCCGAGGTGGCTCGCGCCGCCCTGATCCAGCGCGTGGCCGACCTGCTGGTGCTGCCGGAGGCCCAGGTCGCCCGCCAGGTCCGCGGTGTGCGCCTCGGCCCCGGCCACGGCCCGGCCCAGGTCGAGCGTCCCGCCGCCACGCGCTTCACCAAGGACATCCACCACCTCTTCTGGCTCCTGGTCCAGTTCCCGGAGAAGGTGCGCCCCGCCCTGGAGGCCAGCGACCCCACGCTCATCAGCGAGAGCCACGCGGTGCTGGACGCCATGGGCGCCCTGCTGCAGGGCCGGCCCGTGCCGGCGGTCATGGAGGACTGCGCCGACGAGGGCCTCAGGGCCCTGCTGGCCGCGGTCGCCGCCATGGACGGGCTCTACAAGGAGGAGAGCGCCGAGAACGCCGTGCAGCGCATCCTGGCCCGGCTGGAGATCCCGCGCATCGACCAGCGCCTGGTGGAGCTGCACCGCGCCTTCGAGGCCGCCACCGACAAACAGGGCGAGGAGGCCCGTGCGCTGCTGACCGAGCGCACACGGTTGACGCTGCTTCGGATGCGCTTCAGGCAGTTCGTGAAGGGCCAGTAAACGTAACATTAGCGCATGTTCCGCGCGGGTTCGCAAGCCCCTGCCGGATTCCGTGACTTTCTCCTTGCGTGAAGTGGGCCACCGGGGCAAGTTGTCACGGTTCCGTGGCGCAGGAGGCAGTGGCGGAAGCCCTCTCCCCGGCACGGCGCGCGGTGGGACCCCGGCCCCCTCCCGCTCTTCCCAGCATCGAGGGAACTCGGATGTCGAAAGACAAGGACCTCAGCGAGATCCAGGAGCTGATCAGCATCGGGAAGCAGCGTGGGTACGTGACCTACGAAGAGATGCACTCGGCGCTGCCGACGCACCTCATCAGCGGCGCCCACATCGACGACATCATGATCCTCTTCTCGGAGATGGACATCGAGGTCGTCGAGGCGGCCAAGAAGCGCCACGAAGCCGAGCGGCGCGGTGAGCTGCCCGAGGACTCCGCCGACGATCCGAACCAGAGCGTGCGCTCCACCGACCCGGTGCGCATGTACCTGCGCAAGATGGGCACGGTCTCGCTGCTCAACCGGGAGGGCGAGATCGAGATCGCCAAGCGCATCGAGCGCGGCGAAACCATGGCCCGCAAGGCCTTGATCAACAGCCCCTTGGCCGCGAGCCTGCTCGTGGAGCCGCCCCAGGAGGACGAAGATCCCGACGACCGCGGCACCAAGCCCGCGCGCCTGCCCCGCCGCTCCCGCGAGGGCGTCCCCCTGTCCCAGGTGCGCGAGGCCGTGGAGCGGCTGGGCTGCGCCAAGATCGACGCACAGCAGGCCCTCATCCGCGCCAAGAGCAAGAAGCGCCAGAGCGAGGCCGAGGACGAAATCTCCGCCATCCAGGCCGAGATCACCCGGATCATGGACTCGGTGGACATCCCCAAGGCCCGCGTCAGCCTCAAGTGCCGAGAAATCCGCCATCACTGGGAGCGCATCCACCGCTGCGAGCGCACCATCGAGTGCGTGGCGCGCGAGGCGGGCGTGCCGGCTCACGACCTGCGGCGGCTGATCCGCAAGGTGCGCCGCGCCCCCGAGAGCGCCGGCCAGGACGTCATCGACGAGACCGGCATCCCCGAGGACCGCTGGCGCGAATTCGACAGCCGCGTGCGCCGGGAGCTGCGCAAGATCCGCAAGATCGAGGCCGCCGCCGGCATGGACCACGCCCTGCTGCGCGCCCTGGCCCGCGAAGTGCGCGCGGCCGAGGCCCTGGCCGAGCAGGCCAAGTGCGAGCTGGTCGAGGCCAACCTGCGCCTCGTCGTCTCCATCGCCAAGAAATACACCAAGCGCGGCCTGCAGTTCCTCGACCTCATCCAGGAGGGCAACATCGGCCTCATGAAGGCGGTCGAGAAGTTCGAGTACCAGCGGGGCTACAAGTTCTCGACCTACGCCACCTGGTGGATCCGCCAGGCCATCACCCGGGCCATCGCGGATCAGGCGCGCACCATCCGCATCCCGGTCCACATGATCGAGACCATCAACAAGATGGTCCGCACCAGCCGCTACCTCGTGCAGGATCTCGGCCGCGAGCCTACCCCCGAAGAGATCGCCGAGAAAATGGAGATGCCCCCTGACAAGGTCCGGCGCATCCTCAAGATCGCCAAGGAGCCCATCAGCCTCGAGACCCCCATCGGCGAGGAGGACGACAGCCACCTGGGCGACTTCATCGAGGATCGCGCCAACCTGAGCCCCTCGGATCGCGTCATCGACAGCAGCCTGGGCGACCAGACCCGCAAGGTGCTGGCCACCCTCACCCCGCGCGAGGAGCGGGTCCTGCGGATGCGCTTCGGCATCGGCGAGAATTCCGACCACACCCTCGAGGAGGTCGGCCAGGACTTCGAGGTCACCCGCGAGCGCATCCGGCAGATCGAGGCCAAGGCCCTGCGCAAGCTGCGCCAGCACAGCCGCTCCCGCCGCCTGCGCGCCTTCGTCGAGAACTAGTTTTCCTGGGTCCATAGCTCAGTCGGTCAGAGCACCTGGCTCATAACCAGAGGGTCGCAGGTTCAAGCCCTGCTGGGCCCACCCTCAAGAGGATTATTCCGCTTGTAGCGCCCATGTTGAGGGTAGCCCGCGAGCGGTAGAAGCAGCGAGAGGCAGCGTCTGGCAACAGAAATGTTGCCAGGATGTTGCCAGGAAATCCGCCCCCGCGGAGCCCCACAGGGCCCGCGGCGAGGGCTCCGTTCGTCCCCAGGGACAGCAACCCCCCGTCACCGTCGGTAGCTGGTCAGGCACCGGCGACGGGGGGCTTGGAGGTCGCCATGAGCGTAGCACTGTTAGACGGTTCTAACAACACCGATCCTCGCACCCCCATCGGTGGCCCGACCCGGGAGGTCGCCCGCCAGGCCGCCGAACGCACCGACGCGGTACGGCCCGCCGTCCGGGCCGCCGTGCGCGAGGCCCTGGACGCTGAACAGGGCGCCGTACTCGTGCGGGCGGCACAGGGCCTCGGCAAGAGCCGCGCCGCCATCGACGCGGTGGCCGACCGCGCGCGCCGGGGCCTCGGCGCGGTGGTGGTGCTGCCGACGCGCCGCCTGGCGGTCGCCTCCTTCCGGCAGCTTCGCGCGGCGCTGGAGGGCAGCGGGATCACCGTGGGCCTGCTGGTGGGCCGGCGCGACGAGGGCGGCGCCCTGGGCCTCCGCGGGGACTCGATCACGTCCTGCACTGAGGCCGGCGCCTGCCGGGCCGCCGATCTTGGCCTCCGGGCCCCTGGTGCCTGCCCGGCCTGCCCCGACCGCACGACCTGCGCGGCCACGCCCGGCGGGCTCCTGCACGGGCTCAGCAACCGTGGGGCGAGGGTGCTGGTGGCGTCGCAGTCGATGCTGCGGGCGCTGCTACGGGACGGCCAACCCGTCGGCTGGCGCGGCCGGGCCCTGGTGCTCGACGACTGCCCGCCCGTCGCCACGACGGTCAGCCAGGACGCCGTGCGGCTGGCGCTGGCACGGGTGGAGAACGCGGGGCTGGCGGCTTGGCTGCGGCTGCTGGACGCGACGCTCGATACCATGGCCGGCGCCTTGGACCCCGCCGCCGACTACGGAGTCCCCGTGGCCCTGCCGTCCAGCCTCGCGCTCGCCGCCATCCCGCTCGTGGAGCCCGCGGAGGACGAGCACGAGGCGGGGCGCCTGCCGGCGAACGTGTGCGAGCTGGTGGCGCGCGCCAGCGTCGCGCGCGTGCTGGTGCGCCGCGACGGCGACACCCTGGCGGTGGATCTGTCGCTCCGCCCCGCCCCCCTCCCCTGGACCGGGCCCGTGGTGGCCCTGGATGCCACCGGCCGCCTCGCGGACTACGCCGACGCCTGGCCCGGCCAGCCCTGGCGACCGGCGGAGATCGGCGTGGTGGTAGACCCGCAGCGGATCTCCACTGTGGTACGTCGCTCCTCCACCTGGCGCGCCGGGCGGCTGCGCGACCTGCAGGCGGCGCAGTCCCCCGCCGAGGTGGAGGCCCGCATCCTGGAGGACGCCGCCCGCGATCTGGACCTGATCGAGATCCAGGCCCGCGCCGTGGCCGAGGCGCGGCGCGCCCTGGGCCTCGCCTGCCGGGCCCGCGTCCTGCTCCCCCGCAAGCACCTGGAGGCCGCGCCCACGCTCGCTGAGACCCTGATCGCGCGCATCGAGAGCTGGGGCTTCGCGACCGTCGCCGTGGACTACTGGCGCGGGACGGGATCGCGGGGCGTCAACGACCACGCCGGGACCGCGCTCACCGTGGCGCTCGGTGCGCCCCGCGCCCCATCCTCGGCCTTTCTGCCCCCTCCCGTGGCCCGGCCCACCGACGCCGCGCTGTTCACGGCGTTCTGGAGCCGCGCGGACGCACCGCGCGCCTGGCGCGACCCCGGCGAACCCGAGGCCCTGGCGCGCATGGTGGCGGAGTCCGCCGAGACCATCGATCAAGAGGTGCGCCGGGATCGCGCCGAGGTGCTGAGCGACGGGGGCCCGATCCTGCGCTACCTGCACCTGCCCGTGTCGTTCGCGGTCCTACGGGAGGCGCCGCCCGCGTGGGCGGCCGGTGAAGGCTACCCCGCCCTGCTCCCGGAACCAGGCGCGACCCTCCCGGCGACAGGGCCGACCAAGCCGGCACGCCACATGGAGCGCCCCGAGGTAGCCGAAGGCCGGGGCGTCGTCGTCCTGCCCGTGGGCAGCCCAGGGCCGGCGCCCGCGCGCCTGCGCGCAGTCCTGGCCGCCGTGCGTGAGCGCGGCTGGTTGGTGGTGACGCGCGCGCGCCTGGAGAGCGAGCTTGGCATGGCACCTGCGACGGCTGGCCGGGTGGTTGACAGCCTCGGCGCGGTGGGCCTGGGCGTCGTGGAGGTCCACCAGCCCAAGGGCCGCCCTGCGCGTGGCGTGATCGTGGCGCTCTGTTCCTTTGACGAGGCCCTGGCGGACGCGCGGCGAGCGCACCCCGATGCCTACGTCCTGTGGGCGGACCTGGCGCTCTCGTCGTGCAGGACGCTTTTCTCTCACTCCGCCTTAGAGGAATTCAGGGGGGCGGGTGAGCGAAATCCCGCCGCCGTGCAGCACGCCCACGAGGGTCTGGACGGTGCGCCGGTGAGCTGGACGGAGCTGCCCCTCAAGATCGGCCACCGCGGCGCAATCGATTGCACGCTCGACGCCGCCGAGCGCTCCGACACCAAGCGCTGCGCCTGGGCGCGCACCCGGCGCCGCGGGCTGGTGGGCCTGGACAGCGGCGATGACGTGCCCCTGGGCAAGGTCTACCGCTCCGCGGACGGGCGCCTTCGCGACCGCAAAGCCAGGGCGACCGCGACCGGCAAGCTGGGCGAGCGCGCCCACCTGCGGGCCCAGCCTGGGCACGTCCTGCTGGACGTGGACCTGCGATCCGCGCACCTGGCCGCCGCCTGGCGCTGGGCGGGGCAGCCCGGCGATCCCACGGCGGCCTGCGCCGAGCTTCAAGGCGCGCTCAGAATCGACCGGGACGCCGCGAAGGTCGCCCTGCTCGCCTGGATCAACGGGGCCCGCAATGGCGGGCTGGCGGAGATCACCGGCAACCCCGACACCCTGACCACCTGCGAGCGCGCATGGCCCTGCGTGGCCGACCTGCTGGCGCGCCTGCGCGCGTGGTGGAAAGCGTGCCCCGAGGGCTCGACCATGGACACGCACGGCCTGGGGCCGGTCCCCGAGAGCTGGCACATGCGCCTGGAGCGACCCCCGACCTGGCGCACGCTGGCATCGCGCCTGTGGACGCGCCCCGAAGCCCTGTGGCTGGATCTCGCCCTGGCCACCGCGACCCGCGGCGCCGTGGAGTCCGCCGTCGCCGTGCCGCTCTACGACGGGGCGCTCTTGCAGCTACCCGCGAGCCCCTGGCTACCGTGGCGCGTGTCCTGGCTGGTGGGCGCGCTCGACGCGCAGGCCGCTGCCGTGGGGCTCGGTACGAGGATCAAGGCGGCATACCTTGGAGCTGCGTGGGGTGGGGCGGGGAGTCCGCCGACGTATCCGCGGTGACAACGCGCTCCCGCAGCAGCCACCTTCGGCAGGAAAAACGCACAACACGCACGCTTGCCTTGCGCCCACCGTGCCCGCATGATACCGTGACAGCGAATCCGACACCAGGAGCCGTGCATGGAGATCCGCGACCAACTCGACGAGTGGATCCAAGCGTCCAGGAACGTGATCGCATCGCTGAAGGAACAGCTCGCCTCCGAGGAGGGTCGCCTGGACGCCTACCTCAAGATGCGCTCTGCGGTCCTCGCAAAACCGGAGGAGGCCGAGAGTGCAGCAGCGCGGCAGCGCACCCGTGCCCCCCTTGATCAGCCGAACGAGCACAACATCCGCCGCGAAGCAGAACTTCTTCCTGCCATCGCGGAGAGCGATGTAGCTGCCGACGGAGTGCTTTCATCGAACGATCTCTGCACGTTGCTGCAGACGAAAACGGGCGAGAGCTTTTCCAAAGACACCTGGCGCCGCGTGCTTAGCTATTCGGTCTACATGGGGAGATTGGAGAAGGTCTCGAAGGGCCTTTACCGTCTATCGACTTCCGCCCGAGAGGAGGTTCGCGCGCAACGCGCCGCGAACCGCGCCGCCTCCCAACAATGAAAGCGAGGTGCACGTTAAAACTTGCCCGCAGGGGAAGCGATTCCCCGACTGACAGATAGAGCCCCCCACCGCCGTCAACTGTCTTGGCGGACCAGACGGCAGCGAGGGGAGAAGGCAGAGGAAAAGGCCCCGTAGCTCAATGGACAGAGCACCTGTTTTGCGAACGGGGCGGTTCCGGGTTCGACTCCCGGCGGGGCCGCCTTCCTCTGACTCCTTGATTTCTATAGCATCAAGGGGGCTGGCTGTCAACAGGAATGCCGCCTGAAGCAAAGATCGAGGCTTGATTTCACATCTCCGAGCCGAGGACGGCAAACGAAAAGTGGACTGCTGCGGGCGAGATAAAACCTGAACTTCGCCGTGGATACCCGGAGCCTTCTGCGCCCGACCGTTAGTAAGTAGGTCCGACCGCAGGGGGCCCAGGGTAGCCTGCATCCAGTGCTCCACCCCTTCACCTGGGCCCCGCCATGCCCTACGTCTGCCTCTCCTGCTCCGCGACCTACGAGGCGTTCACGCCCTGGTGCTCGGCCTGCGCCACCGAGGGCTTGATCGTCCCCGAGGCGCGCCGCGCCTTTGGCCAGGCGCTCGGCCGCTTCGTCGTGCGCCAGGCGCGCGAGCTGGTGTGCGACGCGTGGAACCTTGAGAGCTGCCCCAGCTACCCGGGCCTGCCCTGGAGCCCCGGCGCGTTCATGCTGCTGTGGGGGCCGCCGGGCAGCGGAAAGAGCACGATGGGTTTCCGCTTTGCGGCCGAGGCGGGCGGGCCCGTCGGCGCCTACCTGGCCGAGGAGGATCAGGGCCCCGCGGTGGGCCAGCGGCTCCGTGCCTGCGGTCTGGACCGCCCCGATGTCCACGTCCTGCGCGGCGGGGGCGTCGAGGATCTGATTGCGTGGGCGCACGGGATGCCCCGGCCGGTGCTCTTGATTGACAGCGTTTCCGCCACCTTTTTCACCCCCGCCGACCTGCGCCGCCTGGTAGACGTGGCCGGCCTGCGCCTGCGGGTGGTGACCTGCCAGGCGACGAAGGGCGGCACCCACGCCGGCCCCGCCGCCCTTGCGCACGAGGCCGATGTCGTGGTCCACGTCGAGGCCGGCGCCTGGACCGTCGAGAAGAACCGCTATGGGCCCGCGGGCGCATCCGGGCGCGTGGGCCTGGTGGGCGAGCGCCTGGAGCCCGCCCACGAGGAGGAAAGCCATGAATGAGCAGCAGGTGGACTGCATCCACTGCCTCGCGCCTGGTATGGCACGCCTACGGTACGACCGCGCGGGGCGCCCGTACACCGTCTGCCTCGCGTGCGGCACGCGCAGCTTCATGCACTGCCGCGAGGCGCTGGCCGGCGTGCTGTCCATGGCGCCGCGCCTGGCCGCGATCCTGCGCCAGCGCGGCCAGACCGTCGAGGACTACCGGCGCGAAGTGCTGGCGGTGCTGGACGCACCGGCCGCCGCCTCGGGAGGTGCGCGATGAGCGACAACCCGGCCCGCCAGGCAGCCGAAGCGGCCCGCCAGGATCAACAGGCCGCCTACGACCTGCGCGACGACCTGCAGCAGCGCGTCAACCGCGCTGCGAGCGCCTATGCACCCGTCGCCGTGCAGCACGCACAGGGCCACGGCTGGCACTACTTCGGCTGGGCCCTGGTGGCGTTCCTCCTCGGGATCTGGTGGTGGCCGCGCCACGCCAGGAGGGCCCGTGCGTAGCCCCTTCCCCGTCCCTTCCTGGGCCGAGCCTGCGCCCGGACCCGCCGCGCCGGTCACCCGGCCATCGTTCTACGGCTACGGCGCGCGCGCCGGCTTCTATGGCGCCGCGCGGGAGGCCGGCGCACACGCTGCTCTCGCTGTACTGCCGGAGCAGCCCATAGCCCGGCGCACCGGGCCCGGTCCGAGCTGGGGCCTGACGGTGCTGCTCATGGCGCTGTCCTTCCTCAGCAGCGCCGCCTTCCTGCGCTGGCTCGGCATCCTGGGCCATCCCTCCCGTCCTGCGCTCACGCGCACGGACTGACCGGAGCCACCATGCCCCGCCCACCGCCCCCCTCCCCTGCCCTGCTGGCCCAGGTCCCGGCTGGCTGCCGCGTCCCCTGGGACTGTTGGGCCGCGTTCTGGCCCGCAGGCGAGGACGCCGAGGGCCGCCCGCTGCACCGGCTCGTGTGGCACGACCCCGCCGGGGATCGCTTCCTGGCCACCGAGCCCTTCAGATTCCGCCCTCGCGCCGAGAAAGGTTCTTGACGCCGCCCATCCCCGTGCTTGCCTTGTGACCTGCGCGGACGCCGTGCCCCCGAAAGCGGAACGCGCGGCCTGGAGCCACCCGGAACCGCGCCTCTGGATCGAACATGACGAAGTTACTCCCGGCCCTCGCCGCCGCCAACCCCGATCCGCCCGCCGACCTGGCCGAACACGCGCGCCAGCAGCGCGAAGCGCGCCGGGAGCGGAAACGCCAGCGCGCCGCAGCCCGCAGCAGTGCCGCAGCCGCGGCGTCACGAGCGCGCGTCGCTCTGATCGAGCTGCGCTTCCTGACGGAGCTGAACCTCCGCGCGATGCGCCACGCCGCGACGCCCCCGGCGGTGGGAGCCCAGCCCATGATCGGCCCCGACGAGATCGCCGCTCGCATGGGGATTCGCAGGCGGACACTTTCTGACCTTATTCGGCAATTACCCGAACACCTGCGCCCGGAAAACGTCGGCACCGGTCGCCAGCGCGCCCGCTGGCGCCTCCCGGCGGACCCCGCCGCCTTCAACGCCTGGCTACGAGAGGTGAGCGAATGGCAAGCGCAAGCATCCAGACCGACAAGCGCACCGGCGCGTCCAAAGTCTCCTGGCGCGACCCCGACGGGCGGCAGCGCTCCAAGCGCTTCCCGAAAGGCCAGCGGCGCGCGGCGGAAGTCTTCCGGGCCGAGATCGTCCAGCGCCTCGCCCAAGGGCTCGCCGGACGCAGTGCGCGCCAAGATCCGCTCCCTGCGGAAGACGCGGTAGCTGCCTACATCGACCACGTGCAGGTCACGGGCTCCGCGGACAGCGCGCGCACCCTGGAGAGCACGCTGTCGGCTTTCGTGGCCTGGTGGACCCGTGGCGGCACCCGCCGGGCCTACATGACCGACCTGGACCCGATCATCGTGGAGCGCTGGTTCAAACACCTCTGCGAGAAGGGCAGCCCCGCCCAGCCCACGCGGGTCAAGTACGCCCGCCGCGTGTCGTCCTGGTGGGCCTGGACGGCGCGGCGCTACCGCGAGCGCTGCGCGCCCCACACGCCGCCCGATTTGCCCCGCGCCATGCGCACACCGAA
This sequence comes from Pseudomonadota bacterium, assembly GCA_043814015.1. GTDB lineage: Bacteria > Myxococcota_A > UBA796 > UBA796 > JAFGLY01 > JBDRKM01. Next base: position 30,141 of record JBDRKM010000424.1, on the reverse strand, counting down.
GCCCGCGCCGACCTGGGCGGAGATGGATCGCTGCGTGCTGGCCGCCGCCGAGGGCGCGGGGCTCAGGTACGGCTCCCCGGATGCCGCCTGGGTGGAGCGCGCCGCGACCATCGCCCGCTACACGGGCCTGCGGCCGGTCCAGGTCTGGGCCCTCACCTGGGACGACATCGATCTGGTGGACAAGAAGCTGACCGTCGCCGCCGAACACGACCGGGGCCGCCGTGGGCGCATCATCCCGATCTGCGATCCCCTGGTGGACTACCTGGCCACGCTCGGCCGGCGCGAGGGCGGACTGTTCGACATGAAGCGCTGCTCGCTCGGCACCCGCTACATCAACCGCTGCTGGCGCGCCTCCGGGGCCCGCTCCACGATCTCCGGCTGGCACGCCTTCCGGCGCGGGTTCGAGACGGGTCTGCTGGCCGCCGGGGTGGATCTGGTGCGCGTGCGCGCCCTGGTGGGGCACTCCTCCGGGGTGGATGACCACTACATCGACGCCGCGGGGCTGGACCTGCGCGAGGCCGTGGCGCGCATCCCGAAGATCACGGCGGAGCACAAGCAGGCGGTGGACCTCGACGCGCGCCGGACCGGGGGGTAAGGGCAAATGTTGCCGGATTGTTGCCAGCAGCACCAGGCTCCCGGGGCAGTCCCCGCCTCGTTCGCCGGATATCTGCAAACCAGCGAAGAACCAGAGGGTCGCAGGTTCAAGCCCTGCTGGGCCCACCCCTTGGAGCACGATGAACGAAGACCTCGCCGCCATCCTGGCACTCTGGAAGAACGTCCACGCCGCGGAACGCCTCACGGCCGAGCGCGCGAGCTTCAAGGAACGAGCCCGGCTCGCGGCCGAAGCTCGGGAGCAGGCCGAGGCGGCCCGGCAGGCAGCGCGGGCCGCGCTCGATGTGCTGCTCGCGGAGGAACGAGCGGTCATGCGCAGGCTCGACAGCTACCAGAAGCGCATCGAGACCACCCGCGCCATGATCGAGGACGGCACGGCGCCCGACTACCGCCTGGCCGATCAGCAGCTGCGCTCCTGCATCGAAATTGCCGACGGCCTGGAGACCCAGGCGCTGGTGCTGATGGAGCAGCGCGACGAGGCGGAGACGCGCCTGGCCGAGGCCGCTGCGGCCGCGGAGAAGGCCGTTCGGCAGGCCGATGATCTCGATCACACCGCCACCGCCCGGGGGCCGGTCATCGCCGGCGAGCTGAAGGCACTGGACGCCGCACGCCCCGAGCTCGAGAGCCTCGTCCCCGCCCCGCTGCTCGCCAGCTTCCGCGGCTTGCGACAGCGCGGCCGCAGCGCGGTCTCCCCCCTCAAGGACAGCGCCTGCTCGATCTGTAACTATGGAGCACCGCAGCAGGTCGTCCTCGAGATCAAGAACGCCGTGCGCGTCCACCAGTGCCGCAACTGCCAGCGCTTCCTCCTGCCGGAGGAGTGACATCCTCCTTGCCCCCCTCCCCCGCCGGGATAGACCGCGTGCGTCGGTGGGCACCAGGCGATCGCGGGCGGTCTCGGCCGTCCGAGGAAAGTCCGAGCTCCACAGGGCAGGATGCCGGGTAATACCCGGTCGGGGAAACCCGGAGGAAAGTGCAACAGAGAGCAGACCGCCAGGTGGTTCGCCACCTCCGGAGCCTTGCCGAGGCCACCCCCGTTTTCACGGAGCACGACCGCGGCGAGCCCCGGGACCCGAGCCCGCTCGGGCCGGTAAGGGTGAAAGGGTGCGGTAAGAGCGCACCGGCGGTCCCGGCGACGGGGCCGGCCAGGCAAACCCCATCCGGAGCAAGGCCGAATAGAGGAGCGCTCGAGGGCTGCCCGCCCGAAGCTCCCGGGTTGGCCGCTGGAGGTGGTCGGCAACGGCCATCCAAGAGGAATGATCGCTGCCCCGTCGGGGGGTGACCCCCACGAGGAACAGAACTCGGCTTACGGAGCCCTTCGACCCGCCCGCCCCTCCGGGGGCGGGCGGTTTTCTCTATTCCTCCCCGAAGGCGGCACCCGAGGCCTCGGCCGCCCAGCGCAGATCCGGGTCCAGCAGCAGCCAGGGCGCCGCCGCGGCACCGGCCGCCTCGAGGTTGGCGGCCAGGACCGACAACGCCGCCCGCGCCACGCTCGTCAGGCGCACCAGGGAGCCATCCAACACCACGGCCAGCGCGCGGGGCATGTCCTCGGTGTGGGCCAGGTAGAACCGCAGCTCGTCCAATTCGACGTAGAAGGCCTCGATGGCCTCGATCTCCTCGCGCTCCAGCTCCAGCAGCGCGGTCATGGGCAGGCCCTGGTAGCGCTGAGAGCAGGTGTCGAGGAAGGGGGTGCGCGCCCGGTGGCGGCCCCAGACCTCCACCAGCAACGGCCGCCGACGCAGCAGGTCGTCGGTCACCCGATGGATCTCGAGGCCCAGCAGCACCCGCAGGCGCTCGGTGCGCCGCGCTTCGGCGAGGACGCTCATCGGGACATCCCGCGCGCTACTCCCGCTGCGAGTCTTCGTGGAAGCGGTAGATCACCGCGCCCTCGTCGCCCACCAGCAGCGACTCCGCGGCCTCCCGCTCCACGGCGCTGCGACGTTCGCGCAGCTGCTGGATGCGCCGGCGGAGCACCTCGTTGTCCAGCCGCAGATCCTCCGCCTGCCCCTGGACCCGGTAGAGCTGGCGCTTGATCACGTGGCGGTGCAGCAACCCGTCGTGACCGACGAGGGTCAGGCTGAGGACCGCGATGGCCACCAGCGCAGGGACCACGGTCAGCAGGCGATGGGCGAAACGGGAAGGCGACACGGTAGCAACTGCGGCGGAGGGAGAGATGAGCGGGCCCGCACCGTCGACGGGCTGGTTCCCATCCTAGACCCCTCAGGGGTGGACCTGTCAAGGGTTTCCCCAACTATTTTTCATCAGGTTCGAGGGGCTTGCCCCTGCCGGCCTGCACCTCGGTGGCGATGGCGAGCCGGGTGAGCCCTTTACCGCGGGCCAGGTCCATGACGGCGACCACGCGCCCGTGATCCACCTTCGCGTCGGCCTTGATGATGATCATGGTGTTGGGGTCGTTCAGGGCGGCCTGGTCGAAGCTGCGCCCCAGCGCCTCCCAGGTCATGGGCTGCTCTTCGAGGAACACCGCGCCGTCGGTGGTCATCCAGACGTTGAGGTCCTGCCGCTCGCGGATGATGGTCTGCGCCGAGGAGCGGGGGAGATCCACCTGGATGCCGGGGGAGCTGATGAAGGTGGTGGAGACCATGAAGAACAGCACGAGCTGGAAGATCACGTCGATGAGCGGCGTGACGTCCACCCGGCTCTCCTCGCGGCGGCGCAGCGAGAAGTTCACGGCGTCCGCCCCCCCTGCCCGTCGGGCTCCGCCGGCTCGCGCCCGGCGACGAGCTCCAGCATGTCGATGGAGTAGCCCTCCATCTCCAGCAGGAGCTCATCCGCCCGGGACAGCAGGTAGCGGTGGGCGATGAGCGCGGGGATACCCACGGTCAGCCCCGCGAAGGTGGTGATCAGGGCCTGGCTGATGCCCCCGGCCAGGCTCGACACCACCCCGACCCCCACCTCCTGGATGACGTCGAAGGTGAGGATCATGCCCCAGACCGTGCCAAGCAGGCCGAGCAGGGGCGCGACGGAGGCGACGATGCCCAGTATCCCGGTGTAGCGCTCCAGGGCCGCGGCCTCGCGCCGCCCGGCCTCCTCGAGGCGCTCCTTGAGGCGGTCACGGCCCTCGCCGTGCCAGGCCACCGCGACCTCCATGATGCCGGCGATGGAGCTGGCGTTCTTGCGGCAGAGCGTGCGGCCGTCGTCCCAGCGGGCCTGGCGCATGAGGTCCTCGAGCTCGACGCAGAAGCCGCGGGGCATGACCGCGCCGCGCCGCAGGGCCCAGAGGCGCTCGAAGAAGGTGAACATGCCGATCAGGGCGGCCAGGCCGATGGGGACCATCACGGGCCCGCCCTTCATCAGGAACTCGATCAAGGTGCCTCCAGCGCGCGCGACGGTGCCCGGCCTGTCCTGGTTGAACTGAGCGGTAGGCGGTCGGCCCCGCGGGGTTTAACCCACCTGCAGGACCTCGGACCCGGAGGACCCTTGAGCCACAGCGCAGCATCCCGCGGAGCCCACCTGGCGGCCCTGGTCACACTCCTGGGCGCCGCGGCCTGCCACAGCGGCTACGTGCTGAAGAGCGCCGTCTTTCAGGCCGAATTGCTGGCCTCGCGGGAGCCCATCCCGCGCGCGCTGGAGCGCGGCGAGCTCACCCCCGAGCGGGCGCGCAAGCTGGCGCTGGTGCCCCGCATCAAGGCCTTCGGGGAGCGCCTGGGGCTGTCGTCCATCAAGAGCTACCAGAGCGTGGCCAGCGACTGGGAGCGCTCCCTGGTCAACCTCTCGGCCTGCCCGCCCCTCTCGCTGGCGCCCCACACCTGGTGGTTCCCCATCGTGGGGCGCGTCCCCTACCTCGGCTTTTTCCGCGACCAGGACGTGACCCGCTGGCAGCGCCGGCTCGAGGCGCAGGGCCTGGAGGTCTGGACCCGCCCCGTGGGTGCCTACTCCACCCTGGGCTACTTCCGCGATCCGGTCCTCCCGGGGATGCTGGACTGGCCCGAGCACCTCCTCGCCGAGGTCATCCTGCACGAGACCGCCCACGCCACCCTCTGGGTCCCGGGCGAGGTCGGCTTCAACGAGACCTACGCCATGGTGGTCGGCGAGGAGGCCTCGCGCCGCTGGATGCTGGCGGAGCACGGTGAGGGCAGCGCGGAGGTCCGCCGTATGGAGGAGGAGCGCCAGGACGCCGCGCGCTGGCGCGCACTCCTGGATGGAGTGTACCAGGATCTTGACGTTCTGTACAAAAACGAGGACGTCCCGCCCGAGGCCAAGCTCGAGCTCAAGGCCGAGCGTCTCGCGCGCATGGACGCGGACATCCTGCGAGCGGCGTTCCACGATTCTGACCGCCTGCGGCGAATGTTGCGCGACGAAGTCTGGAACAACGCCAGGCTCATGCAGGCCCACGCCTACGACGACCGGCGGGCGCCGCTGGAGTCGCTGCTGGCACGGCACGACGGGGACATCCGCGCTTTCACCGGGGTTCTTCGCCACGGCATCGCCTCGCACGGCGATCCTTGGCGGGCGGTCGAGGCCGCGTTGGACGCCGAATGAGAAACCTACATCGAGAGCATCAACTCGCGCTCCCTGAGGACCGATAGGCCGGTTGCACCTGACCACGCTGGGCGGCCTGCGGGCCGCGACCCCGGATCCTGATCCGGATGTCGCGCATCCCGTCCGCCACACCAGGTCGAGGAGGCGAGGCCATGAGCGCAGGCGTCCCCGATTCCCAGAGCAAAGGACCGAACAACGAAGACTTCGAGGAGAGCGAGCTCGCAGCCGAGGACAGCGACGAGGAACTGGCACGAATCGTGCACTCCAGCCTGGGTGCTGAAGGCGAACCACCTGGATGGAGGACTGCCATGAGCTTCCCGTCGAAAGATGGTGCGCGAGACGCGCTGGCCGCGGGCAACATCCTCCTGAACAAGTACCTCAAGAACATGGGCGCCATCCCCCTGCTCTCCCGGGAAGATGAGGTGGAGGTCGCGCGGCGCATCGAGGCGGGCGGTCCTGACGCGGAGCTGGCCAAGCAGGCGCTGATCAACGCGAACCTGCGCCTGGTCGTGAGCATCGCCAAGCAGTACTCCTACCGCGGGATGCCGCTGGCCGACCTGATCCAGGAGGGCAACCTCGGGCTGATCAAGGCCACGGAGAAGTTCGACTACCGCCGCGGGTTCAAGTTCTCGACCTACGCCTCCTGGTGGATCCGCCAGAGCATCATCCGGGCCATCGAGAGCCAGATCCGCACCATCCGCATCCCGATCTACAAGCTCGAGGTGGTCAACAAGGTCCACCAGATGCAGAAGCAGATGTTCCAGGAGATGGGTCGTGAGCCCTCGCTGCGGGAGGTGTCCGAGCGCCTCGAGATGGAGCCCGACAAGGTCGAGGCGCTCATGCGCCTGACCCGCGAGCCCATGAGCCTGGACGCGCCGCTGTCCGACGAGAGCGACTCCACCGTGGCCGAGTTCATCGAGAACCCCCTCACCGAGGCCCCCTCGGCCAACATCGAGGAGGCGGTCCTGCGGGAGCAGATCGAGGATGTGCTCTGCACCCTGAGCACCCGCGAGGAGACGGTGGTGCGCATGCGCTTCGGCATCGGCGAGCCCTGCTGCTACTCCCTCGAAGAGATCGGCAGCCGCTTCCACCTCACCCGCGAGCGCATCCGCCAGATCGAGATCAAGGCGCTGCGCAAGCTGCGCCACGCCAAGCGCCGCAAGGATCTGGACGCGTTCCTGGAGTAGCTACCAGGTCTCGACGGTGCCCGTCGGGGGGGTGCGCTCCGGGTCGTCCACGTCCGGATCGTTGGGCTCGCGCGGCAAGAGCCCGTGCTGCTCCATCATGGCCCGCACCACTTCCGGCGGGGTGAGGTCGGAGCTGAACAGGAAAGGGTAGCGCAAGGTGAGGCCGGCGGCGCCCGGCGCGGGGAAAGCGATGGAGCGCACCAGGTCCTCGACGCAGGTGACCAGCTCGCGGTCGCCGACGGTATCGAGGGAAGCCGCGGCCTCGGTGACGCGCCCCTCCCCGTCCACGACGATCCGCACCAGCACCTCACCGTAGGTGTTGACATCGCGGGCCAGGGCGGCCTGGTAGCAGGTGGTGACCCGCGGGCGGGCTTCATCCAGCACCCGCAACGCGGCCTGCTCCACCGGGGTGGGGCCCTTGGGCGCCGCGGCCGCGGCGGCGCGCTGCACCGGGTCGATCTGGACCTGGACCACACCCACGGCCGGCGGGGGCCCTGCCGGGACGGCGGACTCGGGAGGCGCCTTCGGTGGACAGCCGCAGAGCAGGACGGACGCGGCCAGGATGGACGGGAGGGCGCGTGGCATGGTGGATCTCCAGGGTGAGACGCCCTATCCTGGGCCCCCGGAGGCCGCATGACCGTACTTTCCTGGATCCTCGTGTGCGCGCTGGCCATGGCGGCCATGGTGCTCGCCGAGCGCCTCGGCAGCGCGCGGGGGCGCTGGGCAGCCAAACCCGTGGCGTCCCTGGCCTTCGTGGGCCTGGCCCTCGCGCAGGGCCTCCCGCCCACGGCCTACGGTCGCGTCGTGCTGGTGGCGCTCGTCCTGTGCCTGCTGGGCGACCTGCTGCTGCTGCCCGAGCGCACCGGACCCGCGTTCCTGGCGGGGCTGGGCAGCTTCCTGCTCGGGCACCTCGCCTTCGCGGCCGCTTTCTTCGTCCTTGGGCCGGACCTGCCCTGGACCGCGGCGGCCACGGTGGCCCTGCTGCTCCCGGCCGCCCTGGTGCTGCGCTGGCTCTGGCCCCACCTGCGCGGCCCCCTGCGCATGGCGGTGCCCGCCTACATTACGGCCATCACGGCCATGGTGGCGCTGGCCGTGGGCGCCGGGCGGGCCGGCGGGCCCTGGTGGGTGCCCCTGGGCGCCGTCCTGTTCTTCCTGTCCGACATCTCCGTGGCCCGCGACCGCTTCGTGGCGCCGGGCTGGAAGAACCGGCTGTGGGGCCTGCCGCTGTACTACGGGGCTCAGGTGCTGCTGGCGCTCTCGGCGCTGGGCTACTCCCCGAAGGGGTAGGTCAGCACCGGGTTCTTGGCCGCGGCGACTTCATCGAGCCGGCGGCGGAAGGACAGGTGCGGGGCCGCGAGCAGCAGCTCCGGATCCTCGGCGGCCTCGCGCGCGATCTCCTCCATGGCGGCGACGAAGCCGTCCAGCTCGGCCAGGGACTCGCTCTCGGTGGGCTCCACCATGATGGCGTGGGGCACCACCAGCGGGAAGTAGACCGTGGGAGGGTGGTAGCCCTTGTCGATCAGGCGCTTGGCGATGTCCATGGTCTGGACGCCGTGGTCGCGCTGGTGGCGGTCCGTGAGCACCACCTCGTGCATGCAGGGGCGGTCGAAGGCGACCTGGAAGCGCTCGCCCAGGCGGACCCGCAGGTAGTTGGCGTTGAGCACGGCCATGCGCGAGGCCTGCGCCAGGCCCGTGCCGCCCACCTCGCGGATGTAGGTCCAGGCGCGCACCAGGACTCCGAAGTTGCCGAAGAAGCTGCGCACCTTGCCGATGCTCTGCGGGCGGTCCCAGTCGAGGGACAGCTCGCGGCCGCGGCGGATGACCGGTCGCGGCAGGAACGGCGCCAGCGCGGCGCGCACGGCCACGGGGCCCGCACCGGGCCCGCCCCCGCCGTGCGGCGTGGAGAAGGTCTTGTGCAGGTTGATGTGCATGACGTCGATGCCCGCATCGCCGGGCCGGGCCACGCCCATCAGCGCGTTGAGGTTGGCGCCGTCGCCGTAGACGAAGCCGCCCTTGGCATGCACGATCTCGCAGATGGCCGGCAGGTTGCGCTCGTACAGACCCAGCGTGTTGGGGTGGGTCATCATGAGGCCGGCGACCTCCGCGTCCATGGCGGCGGCGACGGTCTCGGGCTGCAGGAGCCCATCTGGACCGGCGGGCAGGGCCACGATGCGGTAGCCGCATATGGCGGCCGTGGCGGGGTTGGTGCCGTGGGCGCTCTCGGGCACCAGGATCTTGCTGCGCGGGTTGCCGCGGGCCTCCTGGGCGGCGCGGATGCAGGCCACGCCGGTGTACTCGCCGTGAGCACCCGCGGAGGGCTGCAGGGTGACCGCGTCGAGCCCCGTGATCTCGGCCAGCGCGTCCTCCAGCTCGGCCATGAGGCGCAGGGCACCCTGCAGGGTGGAGGCCGGCTGCTGGGGGTGCAGGCCCGTGAAGCCGGGCAGGGCCGCGATGTCCTCGTTGACCCGCGGGTTGTACTTCATGGTGCAGGAGCCGAGCGGGTAGAAGCCGGCGTCGATGCTGTAGTTCCACTGGGACAGGCGGGTATAGTGCCGCACCACGTCGGGCTCGCCCAGCTCGGGCAGGCGCGGGGGGGAGGCGCGCAGCGCGGCAGGGTCGAGGTCGTCGGCCGCGGGGACGTCGGAGGGGGGCAGGCGCCAGCCGCGCCGCCCGGGGACGGAGCGCTCGAAGACCGGGGGCTCGGCGTGGACCAGGCCGGGAGCACCGTTGGGACCGAAGGGGGCGCTCATGCCGCACCTCCTGCGCGGGGGGAGAAGCCGCCGAGCAGGCGCACCAGCTCATCGAGCTCGGCCCTGGTGTTGGCCTCGGTGGCGCAGACGAGCAGCTCGTGGGTGCGCCCGGGGAAGTACCGGGAGAGCGGCAGGCCGGGGAAGACCCCGGTGGGGACCAGCGCCTCCACGATCTCGGCCGCGGGGACCGGGGTGCTGACCACGAACTCGTGGAAGAAGGGGCCACCGTGCGGCACGCCGAAGCCCGGCAGGGCCGCGATGGCGCGCGCGAGGTAGAGCGCGTGGGCGTGGGAGCGCTCGGCCACCTCGCGCAGCCCCGCCGGGCCCAGGATGCTCATGTACATGGCGGCCTGCATGGCGCAGAGGCCCTGGTTGGTGCAGATGTTGGAGGTGGCCTTCTCGCGCCGGATGTGCTGCTCGCGGGTGGCGAGGGTGAGCACGTAGCCCGGCCGCCCCCCCGCATCGGTGGTCTGGCCCACCAGGCGGCCCGGCATCTGGCGCACCAGGGACTCGCGGGTGGCGAACAGGCCCAGGTAGGGACCGCCCATGTTGAGCGGCAGCCCCAGGGGCTGACCTTCGGCCACCACGATGTCGGCGCCCTGGGCACCGGGCGGCTGGAACAGCGCGCTGGCGTGCGGATCCGAGACGGAGACGACCAGCAGGGCCCCGGCGGCGTGGGCGCGGGCGGCGAGGGCGGGGAGGTCCTCGATGAGGCCCAGGAAGTTGGGGCTCTGCACGGCCACGCAGCAGACGTCCGGGCCGAGCCTGGCCTCGAGCGCCTCGATGGACACGCGGCCGTCGTCGCCGGGGGCGAGGGCGTCGAGCGCGACGATGCGCGCCTGTCCGTAGGTGCAGCAGACCTCGAGGTGCTCGGGGTGGATGGCCCCGGCCAGGATGGCCCTGGGGCGCTTGCCACGCCCGACCCGGTGCGCCATGAAGAGGGCCTCGGCCAGGGCGCTGGCGCCGTCGTAGACCGAGGCGTTGGCCACCTCCATGCCGAAGAGCTCGCAGACCATGGTCTGGAACTCGAAGATCCCCTGCAGCGTGCCCTGGGAGATCTCCGGCTGGTAGGGGGTGTAGGCGGTGAGGAACTCGCCGCGCCCCGCCAGGTGGTGGATGGCCACCGGGATGTGGTGCCGGTAGGCCCCCGCGCCGAGGAAGCAGGCCCCCGCGGCCGCGGGCCGGTTGGCGCCGGCCAGGGCGCCGCCCAGCGCCACGATCTCGGGCTCGCTCATGGGCCCGGGCAGCTCCAGGGGCCGCCCGAGCCGCTGCTCGGCGGGGACGAGGTCGGCCAGCAGGTGCTCGATGTCGGGATAGCCCACCACATCGAGCATGTGGCGGATTTCCCCAGGTGTGGCGGGGATGTACTTCGAGCTGCGCTCGGGCATGGGCTCGTCACCGCCTGCTGTCGGCGTGCCACCCCGACACGCGGGGACGTAACTGGAGCTGCGCTCAGGCATGGGGAGCCCTCCGACGCGGTGGGAAGGGACGCGGCGAGGCGCCGGCTAGTGGGCCTGCTCGGCGACGAAGACCTTGTAGGCCTCGATGTCCATCAGGGCGGCCAGCTCATCGGGCGCGGCCAACAGGACCTTGAACAGCCAGCCTGCGCCGTACGGGTCGCGGTTGATGGTGTCTTCGGCGCCCTCGAGCTCCTCATTCACGGCCACGATCTCGCCGCTGACGGGGGAGTAGACGTCCGAGACGGCCTTGACGGACTCGATCTCGGCCACGGAGTCACCGGCGGTGACCTCGTCGCCCACCTCGGGCAGGTTGACGTAGACCACGTCGCCGAGGGAATCCTGGGCGAAGTCGGAGACGCCGACGGTGGCGATGCCACCCTCGATGCGCAGCCACTCGTGATCCTTGGAGTACTTGAGATCGGCGGGGAAGTTCATCAGGACTCCTGGTAGGCCATCAGGCCAGGGGGAAGGCTAGTAGTCGCGCTTGAAGAAGGGGGGCTTGACCACGCGGGCCGGCGCGATGCGGCCGCGCACGTCGATCTCGACCTCGCTGCCCGGCTTGGCCAGGGCGATGGGCACGTAGCCGAGGGCGATGTTCTTCTCGAGGGTGGGCGAGCGGGTGCCGCTGGTGATCTCGCCGACCACCTGCCCGCCGGAGAGGATGGGCATGTGCTGGCGGGCGATGCGGCCCTCGACCTCGAGGCAGACCAGGCGGCGGGTGGGCTTGGCGTCGCGCTGGGCCTCGAGGACATCCTGGCCGATGAAGCGCACGGGCTTGTCGAACTTGACGGTCCAGGCCAGGGCCGCATCGAGCGGCGTGGTGGTGTCGTCGATGTCGTTGCCGTAGAGGGCCATCTTGCCCTCGAGGCGGAGGGTGTCGCGCGCACCGAGGCCGATGGGGGCGATCCCGAAAGCGGCGCCGGCCTGCATGACGGCGGGCCAGAGGGCCTGGGCGCCGGAGGCGGGCAGGTAGATCTCGAAGCCATCTTCCGCCGTGTAGCCGGTGCGGGAGACGATGCAGCCGGGCACGCCGGCCACGGTGGCCTGCACGAAGTGGTAGTAGGCGACCTGGGACAGATCCACCTGCACCAGCTGCTGCAGCACGGCCTCGGCGTGCCGGCCCTGGACCGCGAGCTGGCCCCACGCGGCCGACTCGTTCACGAAGCTGGCGCCCTGGGGGCGGGGGTTGTTGGCCACCATCCAGGCGAAGTCCTTCTCGGTGTTGGCCGCGTTGACCACCAGGAAGAGCTCGGACTCCCCCACGCGGTAGACCAGCAGGTCATCGACGATGCCGCCCTGGTGGTTGCACATGGGGGAGTAGAGGGCCTGCCCGATGGCCAGGGAACCGACGTCGTTCGTGACCAGGCCCTGCACGGCCTGCAGCGCCTCGGGGCCGGTGCAGCGGACCTCGCCCATGTGGGAGACGTCGAACAGGCCGACGCCGCTGCGCACCAGGAGGTGCTCCTTGATGATGCCCTCGAACTGGACGGGCAGCTCCCAGCCCCCGAAGTCGATGAGCTTGCCGCCGGCGGCGACGTGGAACTCGAAAAACGGCGTACGCTTGAGGGACATGGGATGCCTCGGGAGGAAAGGGCCGGGAGAGGTGGTCGAGCCCGAAAAAGGCAGCGATTCTAACCTGGGCCCGCGTCGGGGGCGCAAGAAAGCGCACCTGACTGAAGCGGATCAGCGGACGTTGCGCTCGGCGGCTTCGACGGTGTTGGCCATGAGCATGGCGATGGTCATGGGGCCGACGCCGCCGGGGACCGGGGTGGCCCAGCCGGCCGCTTCGAGCCCGGGGCCCTCGCCGACATCGCCCACCAGGCGGCCATCCTCGAGGCGGTTGACGCCGACGTCCACGACCGCCGCGCCGGGCTTGATCCAGGCGGCGGGGACGGCCGCGGGGCGCCCCACGGCGGCCACCAGGACATCCGCCCGGCGCACCTCGGCCTCCAGATCGGCGGTGCGGCTGTGGCAGACGGTGACGGTGGCGTTGGCGCGATCGAGCATGAGCGCGAGGGGCCGCCCGACGATGGTGGAGCGCCCCACCACCACGGCGCGGCGCCCCACCAGGGGCACCTGGTGCTCGGCCAGCAGCTCCATGACGCCGCGGGGGGTGCAGGCCTCGAAGCGCGGCCGGCCCTGGGCCAGCAGGCCGAGGTTCCAGGGGTGGATACCGTCCACGTCCTTGGCCGGATCGATGGCGTCCAGCACGCGCTCGGCGGAGAGGCCGACGGGCAGCGGGAGCTGCACCAGGACGCCGTCGATCTCCGGATCGGCGTTCAGCTCGGCCACCACGGCCAGCAGCTCGGCCTCGGCCGCGCCGGCGGGCAGGTCGATCTGGCGGTGGTGCAGGGCGAGCCGCTCGGCCACCTTGGCCTTGTGGCCCACGTAGACCTGGCTGGCCGGATCGGACCCCACCAGCACCACCGCGAGGCCAGGGGGCCGGGGCAGCGCCGCCACCCGCGCGCGCAGCGCCGCGTTGCGCGTCCTGGCGAGGGCGCGCCCGTCCATGATGATGGCCATGTCCCCTCCGGACTACTTGGCGGCTGCTTTGGCGGAATCTGCCGGCTTGGCGGAGTCGGCGGCCTTGGCGGAGTCGGCGGCCATGGCGGAATCAGAGGAGGCGTTGGGCTTGAGGCCGTAGCCGTCTTTGTACCAGCCGCCGCCCTTGAGCACGAAGCTGGTGGCGCTCACCAGCTTGCGCACCTGGTGCGCGCCGCAGTCGGGGCAGTCGGCGGGCGGGGCCGCGCCCATGGGCTGGAGCATCTCGAAGGTGTGGCCGCAGGCGCCGCAGGCGTACTCGTAGATGGGCATGAGGAGGGCCTCCGAAGCGCCCCCCTTGTAAGCACTCCCCGGCTGCTGGCAAGCCCGCCATGACGTTAAGAGCGGCCCTCATGCCCCCCTCCCATGCCCCCGCGGCCTCCGCCCTGCTCGACGCGCTGCTCGCGCGGCGCCTGATCGTGGTCACGGGCAAGGGGGGCACGGGCAAGACCACCCTGGCCGCCGCCCTCGGTCTGGCCGCGGCGCGCCTGGGCAAGGCCACGCTGCTGGTGGAGATTGGCGGCGCCAGCGGCCTGGCGCGCGCCCTCCATGCCCAGGGGAGCGGCTACCGCCAGGTGCGCGTCGGCGAGGGGCTGCACCTCTTGTCCATGGGCCCGAAGGCCGCCCTGGAGGACTACATCGTCCGCCAGGTCAAGCTGCGGGCCCTGTACCGGCTCATGTTCCGCAACCGCTGGATGGGGCCCTTCATGGACGCCGTGCCCGGCCTGGGCGACATCATCCAGCTCGGCAAGATCTGGGACCTCTGCCAGGAACGCGAGGACGACGGCTGGCGCTGGGACGTCCTGATCCTGGACGCCCCCGCCACGGGCCACGGCCTGTCCCTGCTGGGTGCACCCAGCGCCATGATGGACCTCACCCGCAGCGGCCCCTTCCACGCCAACGCGGCCAAGGTCCAGGCCCTGATCTCCGATCCTCTGCAGACCGCCGTGGTGCTCACCGCGCTGCCCGAGCCCCTGCCCGTCAACGAGGCCCTCCAGCTCGCCCGGGGGTTGGGTTCCTGCCGCAAGCTCCTGCGCGGCTGCGTCCTCAACCAGGTCCACCCGCCCCCCTTCACCCCGCTGGAGGCCTGGCCCACGGCCCGCGCGCGCCTCGCAGAGATCGACGACCCTGCCTGGCGCGATGCCACCGGCCTCATGGACCACTGGGTGGCCCAGGCTCGGCGCCAGGTGGAGGCCCGCGGACGCCTCGATCGCGAGCTCGGCCTGCCCCGGCTGGAGCTGCCTGCGCTGCCGAGCCGCAGCCTGAGCCGGTCCGATCTCGACGCCCTGGCGGCCTGCCTGCTGGCGGGCGGGGGAGCGGCGCCATGACCCGGGTGCTCATCTGCTGCGGCGCGGGCGGAGTGGGCAAGACCACCCTCTCCGCGGCCCTCGGGGTCCACCTCGCCCGCCAGGGCCGCCGCGTGGCGGTGCTGACCATCGATCCCGCCCGTCGCCTGGCCGACAGCCTGGGGCTCGACGACCTGGGCGACGAGCCCCGCCGCATCCACCTGGAGACCTCCTGCGGCGCGGGCGAGGGCTGCCTCTCGGCCCTGGTGCTGGACGTCAAGGCCACCTTCGACCGCCTCGTACGCCGCTTCTCCCCCACGCAGGGCGCCGCCGCCCGCATCCTCGAGAACCGCTACTACCACTTCGCGGCCACCCGCCTGACCGGCACCCACGAGTACATGGCGCTGGAGCGGCTGCACGAGCTGGTGGAGAGCGAGCTGTACGACGCCGTGGTGCTCGACACCCCGCCCACACGCCACGCGCTGGAGTTCCTCACCGCCCCCGACCGCCTGGCCCGCTTCCTGGACCACCGCGTGCTGCGCATCCTGGCGCTGCCACGCAGCGTGCAGGGCCGGGAGCGCCTGGCGGAGCGCTCGGGGCGCGTGGTGGGCGTGCTGGACCGCCTGGTGGGGAGCAACACGCTGCGCGAGATCGCCGAGTTCATCGCCTTCCTCGACGATCTGACCGACGCCATCTCGGAGCGCGTGGGCGCCGTACGCGAGGCCCTGGGCGGCGCCCGCTTCTACCTGGTGACCACGCCGGTCCCCGCGGCCCAGCTCGAGGCCCTGGCCTTCCTGCAGGAGCTGCTGGAGCGCGACCTCCCCTTCCACGGCTACCTGGTCAACCGCTGCACGCCCCGCCCGTCCCGCGCCGGCGCCCCTCCCCTGCCCGAGGGCGGGCTCGCGCGCCCAGAGGGCCTCGACCCGCCCACCTGGGACCACATCCTGGGCGCTGTGGCCGGCGCCCCCGCGCGCTTCGACGCCCTGGCCGAGGCCGATCTCGCCGCCCTGGAGCAGCTGCGCCAGGCCGCGGGCCCCGACGCGCGCCTCTGGACCATCCCGAGCCTCCCGGAGGAGGCGGGCGATCTCGAGGCGCTGGAGGCGCTCGGGCCGCACCTGCCGGGGTGGGAGGACCAAGCCATCAGCTCTTAGCCATCAGCTATCAGCGGCTACAAGGTGGGTTTTGCCGACGGCTGACGGCTAAGAGCTCCTACTCGTGCGACCCCGCCACCTCGTAGGTGACGGTGATGGCGCTGCCGCGGGCCGGGACGGCGGCGCCGTGGAAGATGAGGAAGTAGGTCTCGGCGTCGTAGGTCCAGCCGGTCGCCTCGTCCTCGAAGACCTCCTCCCACGTCGAGATGTCGTCGTCCGGGTCGCCGACCCAGACCCCGAGGGTCTCCAGGACCGGCACCTTGGACAGCTCGAAGGAGGACCGCACGCCCGAGACGGACAGGCCCATCTCGTCCATGATGCCGGTGAAGTCCTCGTCGCAGATGTTGCCCTCGATGCCGCCGGTGTTCTCGGCCACCGAGCGGTAGCGGGTGCCGGGCACGCTGTCGACGCAACCCTCGTTGATGTCAGGGCCCACGATGGCCGAGGCGATGACCGCGGAGGGGTCGTCCTTGAGGGCGCGGTAGTCCTCCACGAAGTCGCGGATGGGCGCGAGCAGGCCGGCGTCGGTGTAGCAGGCCGCGCCGTCGGCCCCCGACGGCAGGGCGCCCCGGTCGGAGCAGTCGTTCTCGTCGGAGACGAAGATGATGGAGAGGGTGGCCTCGCGGCGCAGGAAGCCGGCGTTGGCGTCGGAGACCACCGGCTCGGTCAGGGCCTGGTAGGCCGCCTCCAGCCCGCGCTCCTGGTCGGAGCCGTCGATCCCCACCTGCACCCGCGCGTTGAACACCTCCTGGTAGCCCGGGACGTCCGCGTCGATCACCGGCGGATCGCCGATGAGGTGGGCGGCGTCGGGGTTGTCCTCATCCATGTCGGTGGTGACGATGCCGAGGTGGAAGTCGATGTTGGTCCCCTCGAGGTGCCCGATGAACTCGGCGAAGCGCCGCCCCACCTCCTCCTGCTCCTGGGCCATGGAGGGGGAGTTGTCGATCACCCAGAGGATGTCCACGTCCGAGGGCGGCTCCTGGAAGAAGGTGTCGGTCTGCTCGGCCCGGTACGGGGTGTTCTCGATGCAGCCGGCCAGGAGGAAGGTCAGGGAAAAAAACGCTGTGGAAGGGCGCATCTCTGCTCTCCTCGCGGGACCGGCGTGGTCGCCGGGGGACAAGGTACCGGACACACGTGGCCGCTCGCAACCTGGGGGTTGCACGCTTTTTCGACCTTTTGCAGTTTCGTTGCCGCCACCCCGCGCGGCGGCAGCGCCCACTACTCGGTGAACCGCGCCTCGGAGACGCACAGGTCGTTGTACTCGGTGCCGCGCTTGACCTTGTCGAAGGTGATCCGCACGCTGCTGGTGACGCGCGCGGGGAAGGTCAGGTTCTGGAGCATGATGAAGTCCTTGACCTCCAGGACCTCGCTGGTGCCGTCGGAGAAGGAGAGCGTGATCTGCTCGGCGCGGTTGGACTTGCGCCAGAAGGTGGTGTCGTAGGCGTTGCCGTTGAGCAGGGCCAGGTGCCCCACGGGCACGGCCTGGCCGAAGCGGTACTCGATCCAGGCGCCGGTGCCATCGCCGGCCTTCTGGTTCTCGCACCACATGGTGTCGATCAGCTGATCGTAGGTGTTGGACACCTCGTAGGTGCCGTCCGCATCCTCGGGCAGGTGGCCGGAGTCGGCGGTGCCGGCCACCACGTGGAACTTCTCGGGCTCCTGGTCGAAGACCGCGACCTCGGAGATGCAGGTGTCGTTGAAGGTGGAGCCCCGGTAGATGCCCTTGATCTTGATCTTGACGCTGGAGGTGGTGACCGGCTTCTCGAACCGGATGTCCTCGGCGACCTTCTCGTCCTTGAGGGTGTGCTTGATGGTGGTCTCGTCGGAGAACTGGATCTCGATCTCCTTGGCCCGGTTGTGCCGGTTCCAGAAGTCCCAGGAGTACCAGTTGCCGTTCCAGATCCGGATGTGGGTGATGGTGTGGGGGCCACCGAGATCGAGCTCGACCCAGGAGCCGAGCCCGCTGCCCTCTTCGCCCTCGACCCACACGGTGGAGACCTTGCCGTCCTTGAGGTTGCCCTCGTTGTAGGTGACGCCCTCACCCGGGGGGTAGAAGGACGAGGCGGAGGCGCCCGCGAGCTTGACCTGGGCCGCCTGCGCCGAAGCGAAGGGCAGCGCGGTGATCAGGGAGAGGACGGCGGCGGTGAGGAGGTGGCGGAGGTTCATGGGCACCTGACTCCGGCTGGCGGGACATGGGGAGAGACGGCCCTGTATCCCGGAGGAGCCGAACCCGCAGGGAACAGGCCGGCACCCGGGAGACACATGGAGGGGCCCGGAGCATCCGGTCAGAAAGTCCCCGACAGCCCGAACTTCAGCCCGGAGAACCCGGGCAGGCTGCGGCACTGGCCCCCGGCGCAGCGGATGCCGGCCTTGTAGGAGCCGTAGAAGAGGCTGGTGGTCAGGGAGCTGGAGGGCTTGTACTGGACCTCGGCCGCCCCGTAGACGTGCTCGGAGAGGTTCCCCTCGCTGCTGATGAGGGGGTTGTCGCTGTAGTCCTGGTAGAGGATGAAGGTCCAGGCGGCGGTGGCGTGCAGGGCCAGGGCGTTGGTCATGTCGAGGAAGTCGGCCTGCTGCACGGGGTTCTCGCCCCACATGAAGCGCATGGCCGCGCTGGAGAGCTCGATGGCGCCCAGCTTGCCAGCGGGGAACTCGATGTCCACGTCGGCGTGCAGGTTGACGTCGGTCCCGCCGCCCTCATCGCGCAGGTCGGCGCGCCCACCGAGGTTGCCGATGACGTGGGCGCGCGCTCCCAGCCACTGCACGCCCGCCACGGGGTGCAGGATGGTCTCCGCGGCCTGGTTGAAGTGCAGGCCGCCCAGCTCGCGGTCACGGAAGGCCGCCAAGGAGACGTAGGGCATCAGCACGCCGGGCTTGACGGGATAGTCCACCCGCAGGCGCAGGCCGCTGACGTCGTTGGAGTTCACCGTGGCGGAGGAGTCCTCGGTGATGACGCGCTCGTACTCGAGGGTAGGGGCCACCGCGAGCTCGTAGTGGTCGGCCGCGCAGAGCATGTTGACCCGCTCGGCGTTCACGTAGTGCTTACCCTCCAGCAGCAGCACCGCCCTGCCCGGGTAGGACGCGAGCGAGGCGTAGGCCGCGTAGCCGGGCTCCGAACCTCCCCCCTCCCCCTCGAACAGGTCGGGCGTGCGGTAGTCGAACGCGTCGAACTCCGCGTTCAGGTCGATCCCCGCCAGCCCCATGGCCTCCACCGTGGCGCCGCCCACCAGGACGTCCACCTCCTGCCCGTAGCGGGAGAAGCCGGGCTGCTCCGCGTCGCGGGGACGCTCGAAGCTGTAGATGACGCCGTGGGCGCCGAGGTTGAAGGGCCCGAGCCCGAAGCGCTCGGCGCGCAGCCCCGAGACCATGTGCTGGATGTCGGGGTGGAGATCGCCGTTGGGGTTGTCCTGCTGGACCTGCTGGGGGTTGGTGAGGCCGCTGGCGGCGGTGAAGTCCCAGCCACCGGCGTGCACCAGGGCGCGGGCGCCGCGCAGGGAGGTGTCCAGATCGATGTCGGTGTTGCGCACCAGGTTGAGCGCGATGCCGCGGCCGAAGGAGACGTAGGCGTCACCGACGGTGACCTCGAGGTGCTCGCCTTGCTGGCGCAGGTAGAGCTTCTCCAGGCCCAGGTAGGCGTGGGGCGAGGCGCAGTGCATGCCGTCGGAACAGAGCTGGTGCTCGATGTGCTCGACGTCGTCCAGGTAGTAGCGGTTGGCGAGAAGGGCCACCTGGTCGACCTGGGCCCCGAGGGCGAAGCCGCCCTTGCTCACCAGGAGGTTGAGGCGGTCCACCTCTTCGGCGTAGTCCAGGAGGAAGGGGTGATCCTCGAAGCCTGGCAGGGCCTCGCCGGCCCGTTGGTAGCGCAGGGACAGGTGCTCCGTCAGGCTCAGGCTGCCGCCCGCGAGGGGCCCACGGCCCTCGAGGGTGGTGGCGGGCCAGGCCGCGCTCGGCAGCAGCAGCGCGCCGATCAGGGCCGGCGCCCACAGGCCGCGGCGACCCACGGCCTACTCGACGGGAGCGGGTTCGGGAGCGGGCTGGGCCGGGGGGGCCTCGGCCGGAGGCGGCCCAGCCAGGCCCAGGGCCACCTTGATGGCCTCCTCCACGTGGACCTCCTCACCCGGGGTGTAACCCTGGAAGACCTGGGCGATGGCGCCGGATCTGTCGATGAGCACGCCGTATGGGAGGGTCTTGGCGGGGTTGTAGAGGGCGACGACCGCGGTCTCCTTGTCCAACAGCACGGGGAACGTGAGGCCCTTGCTCTTGACCAGGGGCTTGACCTGCGACGAGGAGCGGGCGTCATCCGTGTTGATGGACAGGACGGTGAAGCCCTTCTCCCGGTAGGTCTGGTAGAAGCGCTCCAGGTGGGGCATCTCGGCCTGGCAGGGGGTGCACCAGCTGGCCCAGAAGGAGATGAGCACCACCTGCCCCGAGAAGTCGGACAGGCTCGCCTGCTTGCCGTTGATGTCCCGCAAGGTGAAGCCCGGGGCCTGATCGGCCGCCCGGGCGGGGAAGATGCCCAGGAGGGCGATGAAGAGCGTGACGAGGAGGGCGCGCATGAGGGCTCCGGTCGCGGTGTTGAGCGCGCCCCTGGACGGGCGGTGTGCCGGGACCTTCACGTCGCGGCGGGCCACGAACAGGGCGCGGGGACTCCACATGGGTAACCCGACCGACGCCGGGACTCCTCCCGCGGTGCGTTCCTCGCCGCCCGTCCGTGTTAGGTCGGCCCCATGCCCCGCCAGAGCATCCTGATCGCGGACGACGAGCCCTCCATCCGGCGGGTGCTCTCCGCCCTGCTTCGGCGCGATGGCCACGAGGTCGAGGCCGCCGCGCACGGCGGCGAGGCCATGGATCTGCTGTCCCGCAGGCCGTATCAGCTCCTGATCACCGATCTGCGCATGCCAGAAGTGGACGGCATGGAGCTGCTCGCCTGGTGCCGGGCCAACCTGCCCGAGCTGCCGGTCATCGTCCTCACGGCCCACGGCACCGTGAACACCGCGGTGGAGGCCATCAAGCTCGGGGCCCACGACTACATCACCAAGCCCTTCGACCAGGCCGAGCTGCGCAACGTGGTGGGCAAGGCCCTGGCCCTGCGCGCCCGGGGGCTGGGCGAGCCGCACGCCGATGCCTCGGGGATCTCCGCGCTCATCGGCGCCACCCGGGGAATCCAGCGCGTCCACAACCTCATCGGCCGGGTGGCGGACTCCCCCAGCACCGTGCTCATCCAGGGCGAGAGCGGCACCGGCAAGGAGCTGGTGGCGCGGGCCCTGCACGATCACTCCTCCCGCCGCGCCGCGCCCTTCATCTGCGTCAACTGCGGCGCCATCCCGGCCGGGCTCTTCGAGAGCGAGCTGTTCGGCCACGAGAAGGGCGCCTTCACAGGGGCTGTGGGCAGCAAGCCGGGCCGCTTCGAGCTTGCCCACGGCGGCACCCTCTTCCTCGACGAGGTCTCGGAGCTGCCCCGCGACACCCAGGTGAAGCTGCTGCGCGTCCTGCAGGAGCGCAGCTTTGAGCGCGTCGGCGGGATCAAGACCGTCACGGTGGACGTCCGCGTCGTGGCCGCCACCAACCGGGATCTGGGGGCCGAAGTCGCCGCGGGACGCTTCCGCGAAGATCTATTCTACCGCCTCAACGTGGTGCCCATCACCATCCCCCCTCTCCGCGCGCGGATGGAGGACATCCCCCTGCTGGCGGGGCACTTCCTGACGCGCTTCAACGAGCGCCTCGGGCGCGATCTCGACGACCTCACCCCCGCGGCCCTCGCCCGGCTGCAGGCCTGGGCCTGGCCGGGGAACGTGCGTGAGCTGGAGAACGTGATGGAGCGCGCCGTGCTGCTGGCCGAGGGCGCGCGGATCGAGGCCGCGGATCTGCATGGCCTCGGCGCGGAGGAGGAGCCCGCCCCCACTCCGGCGGAGGATCTCGACCTCAAGGAGTACGTCCGCCTGCACCTGGCCCGGCTCGAGCGCACCCGCATCCAGCGCGCCCTCGATCAAGCCGACGGCAACGTCACCCACGCGGCCGGCCACCTCGGCATCAGCCGCAAGAGCCTGCAGACCAAGATGAAGGCCTACGGCCTGCGCGATCCCGAGCGCAGCGGGGAGGCCTGTTGACGCGCTGGCACCGATCAGAATGAGCCCAACTCACCGACAGTTCGGGATGCCGCGAGGGCTCCGTGTGGGGGCTACTGTGGCAGCCCCGCGCCGCCCATCAGGCGGCGAAGAGGGGGGGGAGGGCGCGTGTCGCGCCCGATCAGGGGGGGAAGAATCTGTCTTTCCCCCCAAAAAAAAGAGGCGCCGTCTTTTCGGCCGACACTGTCGGCCGAAATGGTCGGCGCCGACGCGCTTGACGCCACCGCGGCGGGAACGTACCCTCCATGCCGCCAAGGAGATGCCCATGCTCCGCACCACCATCGTGCCGGCCCTCGCCGCCCTGTCGCTCCTCAGCGCCCCCGCCCGGGCGGCCGAGGTCACCGAGCTGCCCCCCTTCCTGCGGGGAGATCTCGCGCTCGGCTACGCCTTCGAGCACGAAGGTGGCAGCCTGACCGAGGCCGGCGAACAGGTCGGCTCCCGCAACTGGCAGGAGCATCGCCTCGTCTACTCCGGCGTCTTCTCGGCCGGTCCCGGCGTGGCCCTGTTCTTCGAGCTGCCCCAGGCGATCTCGGCGCGCCTGGCCTTCCCCGAGGCCAGCCAGATGGCGTACGACCCCGCCCTGCAGCGCGGCACCATGCTCGACACGGACCCCCTCGACGGGCTCGATCCCATCGAGGCCAAGGGCGCCGAGGGCGTCTGGCTGGGGATCAAGGGCACCCCGTTCTCCGAAGCCTTCGTGAAGCGCGGCAACCGCGCCACCTGGCTGATCGAGGCCGCCTTCCGCACCCGCACCAAGGGTAATTTCTACACCCAGAACGAGGACGGCACCCGCAGCGCCGGCGTGGGCGGCGGCGGCACCCGCCTGGGCATGGCCTTCAGCACCACCCGCCACATCTCCCAGCCCTACCTGGCCTTCCGCTACACCCGCACCCGCAGCCTCGATCCGGCCACCCTGTACGATCAGGACGGCACCGTGCTCGACTCCGCCGCCGTGCTGGATCCGCCTGACACCATCGAGATCAGGACGGGGACCGAGATCGTGGTCCACGACAGCGCCGAGAGCCACTCGCGCTTCGCCTTCGACCTGCGCCTGGGCTTCGGCTACGCCACCTGGCAGACCATCCCCTCCGGCCTCTACCTGCCCTCCGTGCTCGACGTGAACCGCGACGTGGTCGCCACCGAGAGCGAGTACACCTGGGCCGGCGCGGGGCTGGGGCTGCGGCACCAGGCCTTCGAGTACATGGCCTGGAACCTGGGGGCCGACGTGAACTACATCGCCCCCCATCGCGTCGAGCACCTCTACGCCGTGGACACCGGCCCCGACACCCTGCAGATCACGGGCTGGGGCGGGTTCAAGGTGATGATCCGCTAGCGCAGCCGCTCCTTCAGCTTCGACAGCGCAGCGTAGACGTCTCGCCGCGGCACACCCCAGGCCTTCGCCAGGGCCTCGGCGGCCCCGGCCTGCCCCTCCACGGGCGCGACATCAGGCGCGGCGGGGGGCTCGCCCGGCCCCACCACGAGGGTGACCTCGCCCCTGAGCTCGCGCTCCGCCAGCTCCGCTGCCAGCGCCGGCAGCGGTCGCCGCAGGTTCTCTTCATGCAGCTTCGTCAGCTCACGGCACAGGCACGCCTCGCGGCCGGGCGCCAGCGCGGCCAGCTCGGCCACCAGCCGCGCGGTGCGACCCGGGGCCTCGAAGAGGACCAGGGTCATGCCCCAGCCCAGGGCCTCGCGCAGCAGGCGCTCGCGCTCACCCGCCTTGCGGGGTGGGAACCCCAGAAAGCAGGAGGGTGCCGCGGGCAGCCCGGACACAGAGAGCGCCACGGCCGGGGCCGAGGGGCCGGGCAGGCCGAAGACGGGTAGACCTTCGGCGTGGGCCGCGGCCACCAGGGGCTGGCCCGGATCCGAGATGCAGGGGGTGCCCGCGTCCGACAGCAGCAGCACCGTGCGCCCCTCGCGCAACGCCGCGAGGCCCGCCTCCACCCGCTGGTGCTCGTTGTGGGCGTGGGAGGAGAGCGCGCGGGGCGTGGCCACCCCCAGGGCGCTGCACAGCTTGCGCGCCTGGCGGGTGTCCTCGGCGAAGATCAGATCGGCCGCGCCCAGGGCCGCGATCAGCCGCGGGCTGGCATCCTGGAGGTTCCCGAGGGGGGTGGCGGCGACGAAGAGGGGCATGGAGGCTGGAGGCTGGAGGGGGGCTGGGGGCTGGAGGCTGGAGGCCCCCTACAAGGCGTCGAATGCGTCGTCCAGCAGCGAGATCTCCCAACGGCCCTCGCGCAGGACGACCTCGGCGACCAGGAAGGAGGCCTCGTCCCAGGGCTCCTCATGCTCGGCCAGGAAGGCCTCGGCGGCGCGGGTGAGGCGGCGCTGCTTCTCGCGGTCCACGGCGTCCAGCGCGGAGTCGTCTCCCTCGGTTCGGGCCTTGACCTCGACGAAGCGCAGCTGGCCGCCGCGCTGGACCACGAGATCCAGCTCACCGGCGGGCCGGCGCCAGTTCTGCGCCAGCACGCGCCAACCCTCAGCCTGCAGCAGGAGCGCCACGCGCGCCTCCGCCGCCTGTCCCTGTTCCTGGGAGAGGCGACGGCTGGCAGCGCTGCGCGCCAAGCTCACCGGCGCTGCGCCCCTGGGGGGGCCTAGCGGACGACCTTGAGGCGCGCGGCGCGCCCGCGGAGGCCGCGCATGTAGTACAGCTTGGCGCGGCGCACGCGGTGGCGGTTGACGATGTCGATCTGGGTCACGTTGGGGCTGTCGACCGGGAAGATGCGCTCGACGCCGACGCCGTTGGAGATCTTGCGCACGGTGAAGGTGGAGCGATGGCCCCCGCTCTTGATGGCGATGACCATGCCCTCGAACACCTGGATGCGCTCCTTCGCCTTGGTCTTGATCTTCTCGGCGGTGCGGCCGGCCTTTCCGCCCAGGGTGACCTCGACGATGCGGCAATGCACACGCACCTTGTCTCCAGGGCGGAGATCGGTGGTGTTCTGCAGGGGGAAGTCCTGCTGCTCGATCTGCTGGATGGAAATCATGGATACCTCGAAGCAAACGCGACCCGGCGCGAGGCGGAGTCCGGAACCGGCGCGTTTTAGCGCTCGCTCAGCGGCCTGTCAACCGGATTCTCCCTCATCATCGTCGAGCAGGTCGGGGCGCAGGGCCCGGGTGCGGGCCAGGGCCTGCTCGCGGCGCCAGCGGGCCACCTTGGCGTGGTGCCCGGAGAGCAGGATCTCGGGCACCTCCCAGTCGCGGTAGACCCGCGGCCGGGTGTACTGGGGGTACTCGAGGGTGCCGTCCTGGAAAGATTCGTCCGTGGCGGACTGCTCGCAGCCGAGCACACCGGGCAGCAGGCGCGCCACGGCGTCCACGATGATCAGGGCCGGCAGCTCCCCGCCGGTCAGCACGAAGTCGCCCACCGAGAGGGTCTCGTCCACCAGGTGCTCGCGCACCCGGGCGTCCACGCCCTCATAGTGCCCGCACACCAGCACCAGGCGCTCGAGGGTGGCCAGCCGCGCGGCCACCGCCTGGGTGAAGGGCTGACCCGAGGCCTCCAGCAGCACGATGCGCGCGTCGGGGCCGCGCAGGGGCTCCAGGGCCCGATCGATCACGTCCACCCGCAGCACCATGCCGCTGCCGCCGCCGTAGGGCTCGTCGTCGCACTGCTTGTAGCGGCCCAGGCCGTGCTCGCGCAGGTTGTGCAGCCGCACGTCGATCAGGCCGGCCTGCCGCGCGCGCCCCAGGATGGAGTGCTCCACGGGGCTCGTGCAGAGATCGGGGTGCAGGGTGAGGATGTCGAAGCGCAAACCTAGTCGGCCTCCAGCACGCCCTCGTGGCGCGCCACGATGCCCTCCGCCGCCACCTCGACGAGGTTCTCCGCCAGGGCCGGCAGCCACGTGGTGCCGCCGGGACCCGAGAACTCCCAGACATCCACGGGGTTGCCAGGATGGATCTCGCGCAGCACGCCCAGATCACGGCCCTCCGTGGTGCGGGCGGGGGTGCCGAGGAGATCCTCCACGTACCACTCGCCGGGCTCGGGCGCGGGCAGGGCGCCGCGCGGGACCACGATGTCCCAGCCCATCAGCGCGCGGGCCCCATCGCGATCCGTGACCCCGGGGATGGCCCCGAGCACGCGCTTGCCCGCGCCAGGGCGCACCGCCAGCCGCACCTCTCGGGCCTCGCCCGCCGGGGAACGGATCACGACAGGCCGGGGGCGCTCGAAGAGCCAGTCGCTGTCCGGGTTGAACAGCAGCAGGCGCACCTCGCCCCGCACCCCGAAGATGCCGATGATGCGCCCGAGGGCCACCTCCTCGGCTTCTGCGGCCGGCTCGCTGGCAGGCACGGGAGGGTGCCCTACTCCTCGCCGGGATCTTTCGCGGCCGCCCTGGACGCAGGACCGCTGTGGGCGTCGACCAGCTCCAGCATGGCCTTGCGGCGGCCCGAGGAGGCGGACAGCACCTGGCGGATCGCGCGCAGGTGGCGCCCCTCGGGGCCGTGGATCCGCGGGAGGTCGGAGTCGTGGACGTGCAGCTCCACGATCACCACGGTCTCGCCCTCGACCATGCTCACGCGAACGTCATCAGGGCGGGACACGAGGCCGCGGGCGAGGAACCCGACGAGCTGATCCACGCTAGGCCTCCACGGGCTGCGCGGCGGCCTCGCGGGCCTTGGCGACGAGCTCGGAGACGGTCTCGGAGGGCCGCGCGCCCACGCCGATCCAGTAGTCGACCCGCTCGAGATCGACCTTGACCTCGGGAGGCTCGGTCAGGGGGTTGTAGTAGCCGAGCTGCTCAAGGAGCCGACCATCGCGCGGAGCGCGGGAGTCCGCGGCCACGATGCGGTAGAAGGGCTTCTTCTTGGCGCCCATGCGGGTGAGGCGGAGGCTGACGGCCATAATCATCACCAGGGGAATCTAGGGGGAGAGGCGAGCCGGGCGCATGTAGTCGTTGCCAGTGGAGCCGTCAAGGCGTCGCGACCTTCGACATCCCCTCCCCCATTGCCGGCAACGCCTGTTTGCGTGTAGCGTGGTGCGACACCTCCGCACGGAGCACCCATGAACCCGACCCGCCTGGCCGCCCTTGTCCCCCTCGCCCTCCTGGCCGCCGGCTGCCCGCCCACCGACGACACCGACTCCAAGCCCGACGACACCGGCGACACGGACACCCACGTCCACTACGACGAGGGCTGCATCACGGTGGACGGGGACGGCGGCTACGCCTGGCTCAACGACGCCATCGCCGTGGCCACGCCCGGCGCCACCATCGAGGTCTGCGCCGGGGAGTTCGAGGAGGCGGTGGTGGTGGACAAGAGCGTCACCATCGTCGGGGCCGGCGTCGGCCAGACCCTGTGGTCCGCCCCGGCCAACGAGCCCGCCTTCCTCTTCCTGGACGTGGAGGGCGCCAGCCTGGCCGGCATGGACATCGCCTCCACCCGCTCCGGCGTCCAGGTGGACACCTCGACGGACGTCACCCTCACCGACCTCGCCTTCTACGCCATCCCCAACTACGCCATCGACACCGAAGACGCCTTCGGGCTGACCATCGAGGGCTGCACCTTCGACGCCAGCCAGTGGGGCGCGGTGCGGGTCAAGGGCGGCAGCGCCTCCATCGAGGCCAGCGCCTTCACCGACAACCTCGGCTTCGCCATCAAGGGCAGCGGGGGCGCCGACATCGACGCAGCGGGCAACGACATCTCGGGCACCATGTACACGGAGCTGGACCCCGACGGCGGCATCGCCGACGGCTTCGCCATCTTCATGGACGAAGGCGGCGACCTCACCATGAGCGCCAACGTGCTGCACGACAACCCCATCCTGGCGGTGTTCGCGGTCAGCGGCGGCGACGTCACCCTCGATGGCGACAGCATCTCCGGCGGCCTCTTCGGCGTCTATCAGGCCTACGGCGACCTCACCCTTCAGGACGTGACCATCTCGGACCCGACCGAGTTCGGCGTGTACTACCAGGGCCCCTCGGGCGAGCGCATCCTGATGGAGGGCTCCACCATCTCCGGAGACCCCGAGGTGGTCTCGGACTACGCCTGGGACGAGGACGTGCTCGGCTCCATCGGCCTGTACTGCGAGGCCGACGACATCGAGATCAACGACTCCATCATCCAGGGCTACAACGACTTCGGCGCCTTCCTGCAGCCCTGGGGCTCCGCGGGCATCCTGGTCATGGACGGCGTCACGTTCCAGGACAACGGGCGCCGCGGCCTGTTCAGCGTGGCCCTGGACGCCAGCGCCACGGACATCACCATCACGGGCGTGCGCGAGCTGGACGACGACTACGACGGGGCCATCTACGTGGACCTGCCGGCCGGCTGGTACCACGGCGGCGGCTCGCTGGCCCTGGATGGCGGGACCATCAGCGACAACGCCGGCTGGGCCTGACCGCGGCCCAGGCCGCGGTGGAGGTGCAGGGGGTCACCTTCGAAGGCAACGGGCGCTCGGGCCTGATGGACTTCGGCTCCTCCAGCCTGATCGAGGGCAACCTCTTCACCGGCAGCCTGGAGGCCGGCTCCTTCGGCGCCGTGTGCGCCTACCAGTCCAACGGCATGGTGCTGCGCAACAACGAGTTCAGCGAGAACGACGCCGGCGATCAGATCTCCAGCTACGTGGACTCCCACGGCAACGAGACCCTCTACATCTTCTACGACGAGGGCCTGGACATCTTCGGGTACGACACCTCGAGCCTGACCATCGCCGACAACACCTTCCTGGACGGCGACCGCGGCGTCTACCTCAGCGACACCTCGGCCACCATCACCGGCAACACCTTCAGCGGCTACAGCGACTCCGCCATCTACACCTACGCCAGCGGCGATCAGCTCGTGCAGATCGAGGACAACGCCATGGAGAACTACGGGGGCTACCTGGTCTCCGGCTCCTACGGGCGCGTGGAGATCAGCGATCTCGTCGCCTCCAGCGGCACCTCCAGCGCGACCCACTACGAGTACTACTACAACGGCAAGCTGCAGAGCTCGGTCAGCTACACCAGCACCTACGACGCCACCTACTTCTACCGCTGCGATGTGATCATGGAGGACGTCACCATCCAGGACGCCCCCGCCGACGGCATCTACAGCTACGACAGCGCCCTGGAGCTGGACAACGTCACCATCCGCAACGCCTCCTCCCTCTCGACCTACTCCTACGGCGTCAACCTCTACTGGTACAGCGAGCCCTTGTCGCTGTACGTCGATGGGCTCACCATCGCGGATCAGTCCGCGGGCTACGGCGTCTACATGTACACCTCGACCCCCACCTCCTTCACCGCGGCCGAGCTGCGGGACGTGCGGATCGAGGGCGTGCCCTCGTGCGGGGTCTACCTGCGAACATCGGCATCGAGACGGATCCCATCCAGTTCGAGGGCCTGGAGGTCACCGGCTCCGGGGCCCAGGGCATGTGCCTGTACAGCTCCTACGTGGAGGCCTCCGACACCACCCTCTCCGACGACACGGGCGGCGTCATGATGAGCGCCGGCGCGCTGAGCATGGACGCCTCCCGCGTGCAGGGCAACCACGGTCCTGGCCTGGTCACGGCCGGCGGCACCCTGTCCCTCACGGGCAGCGAGGTCAGCGGCAACGAGGACGACGGCCTGCAGCTCAACAGCTCCACCGCCAGCCTGAGCGGGAACACCATCACCGGCAACGCCGGCTACGGCGTGGTCTGCAACGCCGCCAGCCTCGATATCTGCGCCGACAACGAGCTCAGCGGCAACTCGCTGGGCGAGGTGGACGGCTGCGGCGACGTCTGCGGCACCGGCGGCACCGGCGGTGACGACACGGGCACCGGCTCCGGCGGTGACGACACGGGCACAGGCGCGGGCAGCGACGACACGGGCACCGGCGCGGGCGACGACGACACAGGGCCGTAGGGCGCTACCTCCCGAATCGTCGGACACAGAGGGCACCGACCGGATCAGCCGACAGTCCAGGGCCGCCGAAGAGCTGTCAGCTATCAGCATTCAGCCGTCAGCAAGATGGTTTTCGCTGACCACTCCGAAAGCAGCCGGCACCCGGACTGTGTTTCGGCAGCTTCAGCCGTAGCCTCCTCGGTATCGAACTTCGTACCTCGTTCGTAGCTGATTGCTGACCGCTGACCGCTGACCGCTGACGACACAGAGCCATCAGCTTTCAGGTATCAGGTTTCAGCAAGCACCTTCCCCGCGAGTCACCCGCCTCGGGCCTGTCCACCCCGCGGGTGAAGTGCGCCGATGCCGGCTGCCGCTCGAACGAGCTGATGGCTGAACGCTGATACCTGACGGCTTCGTCGGCGCAGCCGACGATTCGGGCTACCTCCCCCGCACCACCCGCTGGTCCAGCAGCACCTTGCCGCCGTGGGCGATGCGCACCGTCGGCGCGTCCGCGCCCTCGGGCGTGACCCACACCCGCGCGAGCGCCTCGGCCTGCTCGTCGCGCCGAAGCTCGATCTCCAGCGGGGGCGCGAGGGGTGACGGGCTGAGGGTCACGGCGTCGCCCGGGGAGTACAGCACCACCAAGGCGCCATGACGCCAGACGGCCGCGGGCGGCGCGAGCCCGGCCAGGGCCTCCCGCGGGGCCCACCAGGCCTCGTCGGGCCCGGCGGCGGGACCG
>JBDRKM010000423.1:0-56349 GCA_043814015.1 Pseudomonadota bacterium | reverse complement strand
CATGCTGCGCGCCGGGGGCAACGCGGTGGACGCCGCGGTGGCCGCGGCCCTGGCGGGCGGGGTGGTCCAGCCCCAGTCCTCGGGCCTGGGGGGGGGCGGCTTCGCGCTGGTGGTCGGCCCCGAGGTCGGCCCGATCGTGCTCGACTTCCGCGAGGTCGCCCCCGCCGCGGCCCGCGCCGACATGTTCCTGGACGCCGAGGGCGCGGTGGTCCCAGGCCTCTCCGAGCACGGGCCTCTGGCCGTGGCCGTGCCCGGCGAGCCCCGCGGGCTGGCCGCCCTGGAGGCCCGCTACGGCCGACTGGGCCTCGAAGCCGTGGCCGCTCCGGCGGTGCGCCTGGCGCGGGAGGGCTTCCCGGCTGGACAGGCCCTCGCGGCGGCGGCCGAGGCCTGGCACGAGGAGCACGGCGATGCCCTCTTCCCGCTGCTCTTCGACGGCTGCGCCGCCCCCCCCGCCGAGGGCCAGGTGCTGCGCCGCGCGCGCCTGGCGGCCAGCCTGGAGGCCTGGGCCGCCTCGGGCGGAGAAGCGCTGAACAGCGGCCCTCTGGCCGAGGGCCTGGCGAGCGGCCTGCAGGCCGAGGGCGGCATCCTCACCGCCGCCGACCTCGCCGGCTACACCGTGCGCGACCGCGCGCCCTTGCTGGCGAGCTACCGGGGCTGGACCATCCTGACCACGCCGCCCCCCTCCTCCGGCGGGCTGGTGCTCCTGCAGGCCCTGCAAGTCCTGGCGGCCTGGCCTCCCCTGGGTCCCGATCCACTGGCCCCCGTCGAGGTGCATCGCGCCGTGGAGGCCCTGAAGCACGGCTTCGCCGACCGCGCCCACTGGATGGGCGACCCCGACTTCGTGGACGTGCCCGTCGGCGATCTGCTCGGCTCGGCCCACATCGCGGCGGTCCAGGTGCTGGTGCGCCTCACGGGGGAGCCCCCCGCCGCGCCCACCCCGGAGTTCAGCGACGAGGATTGCCGCACCCTGCCTTCGGGGGTCTACGGCCTGCCCCTGGACCCGGGCGACGACGGCGGCACCGCCCACATCAGCGTACTGGACGACGAGGGCATGGCCGTGGCCCTGACCACCACCATCAACACCTCCTTCGGCAGCGGCGTGGTGGACCCTGGCACGGGGCTGTTGCTCAACGACGAGCTGGATGACTTCGTGGCCGCCCCCGGGGTGCCCAACGCCTACGGCCTCGTGGGCAACGCGCGCAACGCCATCGCGCCGGGCAAGCGGCCCCTGTCCAGCATGAGCCCCACGGTGGTGCTCGACGCCCAGGGCACGCCCCTGCTGGTCGTCGGCGCCAGCGGTGGGCCGCGCATCATCACCGGCACGCTCCAGGTGCTGCGCGCCGTGCTGGAGAGCGGCCTCTCGCCGACCGAGGCCCTGGCTCTGCCGCGCTACCACCACCAGTGGTCGCCGGATCTGCTGCAGCGCGAGCCGGGGCTTCTCCCTGGACACCAGCCTCGGCCTGGCGGCCTGCGGCCACACCCTGGGCGACGGCGGCGCCAGCAGCGCCGTCCAGGTCGTGCTGCGCCTCCCCGATGGCACCCTCCTGGGCGCCTCCGACCCGCGCAAGGGCGGCGCCCCGGCCTATGCCGCAGCCTCCACGGAGACAGCCCCATGACCTTCCGCTCCACCTGGCTGCTGCTGGCGGCCTCGGCCCTCTGCCTCGCGGCCGGGGGAGCCGCCCTGCTGCGCATGGAGCACGGCCTGGCCCGCGCCGAGGCCGCGGCGGAGGCCCTGGCCGAGCACGACCAGCCCGCCCGCGCCGAGCAGGCCCTGGACGCCTGGGGGCGCCCCTGGCTGGAGACCTTCCTGCGCCTTCGCGACCGGCCACCGGCCGAGGCCGAAGCCCTCGCTCCCTGCCAGGCCGCGCTGCTGGCCCGGCTCGACACCCTGAGCGTTGGCAAGAACCAGGTCCTGCACACGCGCATCCGCCAGGCCAAGGCCGAGGCCGCCACCTGCGCCGCGCCCACGCTCGGGGCGGAGCTCTCCGACGTGTTCGTCCGCGAGCTGCGGGTGCGCTGGGACACGTGGCTGGCCCACGAGCTACCGGATGAGGGGCGCTGAGCGGCGCCGTCACTCCCCGGCCGCGGGACGCCGGAACACGCAGTGCCAGGTGTGGTGCTGGGGGTAGAGCTCACTCTCTTCCAGGGCGAAGCCCGCCGCCTGCAGGTGGGCCAGCATGGGCGCCTCGGTCATGCCGGGGGGGATGTACTCCAGCACCTCGAGTCGCCCCCCGGGTCGCACCGCACGGAACACGCTCCTGAGCATGCGGACGTTCTCGTCGAGCAATTCGGGATGGAGGTAGAAGCCGAGGTGGGCCATCAGGGCGATGTCCACGCTGGCCTCCGGCAGGGTGCAGTCGTCTACCCGCGACAACCGCGCTTCGACCACGCGCCATGGATCGAGGCGCGGATCACGGGCGCGGGCGGCGAGCAGCGCCACGGCCTCGGGCTGGATGTCCAGCGCGATCACGCGGCCCTGCGGGCCCACCGCGCGCGCGATGGGGAAGGCGTACCAGCCGACCCCGGCACCGATGTCCGCCACCTGGGCGCCCTCCGGGATGGCCAGGGCCTTGATCTCCGTGGGCAGGTCCCCGTGCCGCTGCGTGAGCTGGTAGGCCATGCGTCCCGCGTCGCGCCACTGCAGGGTCCAGCCGACGCGCTCGAACAGCGCCTCGCCCTGGGCGCGGAGCCGCCGCTGCTCGGGGCCGAGGTCGAGGGCGGGGGGGTCCACCGGGTGACACCCACCGAGCAGGGCGAGAAGCGGGAGAAGGGTAAACACAGGAGGAGGAAGATGGCCGGCCGCTGGAGTGCCCTGTTAGCATATCCTTGACGCACGCGAAGGTTCCATGGCATCGCCCATATTCACCTCACATCCTGTCCCATGGCACGCCAGGCCGTCCATGCTGCGGGCCGCGGTGATCCTGTTGGGGCTGGCGGTGCTGGCCGAGGGCGGCCTCATCCTGTGGGCCGAGCGCCGCCTCGACCGCGTGGTGATGCGGGTCGAGGGCCTGCACATCCTGGCCGACCTGGGCCTCGGCACCCGCCCGGGCAAGCTGCTGGTGGTGGCCGCCGAAGACGAGCTGCGCATTCTGCACGACCTGCGGGCCGTCCAGGCCCAAGCCGAGGCCTGGCTGCAGAACTTCGCGGCCCAGCAGGATCTCGAGCCCGAGGTGAGCGAGCTGCTGGCGGGTGTGGTCTCCGCCACCGTGGCGGCCTGGGGCGACTACCGCATCCTGCGCGCGGTGGACGGCCTGAGCGCGCGCGACACGGGGGGGTTCGCCGCCGACATCGAGCGCCGCTGCTTCCGGGCCGTGGATCTCGTCCTCGCCCCCGAGCAGGCCCAGGCCTTCCGCGCCGGGTTCACCCCCGCCTGGGAGCGCTGGACCGCCACGGCCACCGCTCCCTGAGCCCTCCGCGGGATCCCGCCTCGTTCCTTGCGCGCCCACCGTGCAGGGGGCTAAGGGGCGCGCGCCTCAGTCCCGGAGCCCACCATGACGAGCGCCCGTCTCTCCATCCTGGCTTTCTCCCTGATCCTCCTCGGGACCGGCTGCCCGCCGAAGGACGACACCGGCAACTTCCCCGAAGGCGACACCGACACCGACACCGACACCGACGCCGACACCGACGCCGACGCGGATGCCGACGCCGACGCGGATGCCGACGCCGACGCGGATGCCGACGCCGACGCCGACGCGGATGCCGACGCCGACACCGACGCCGACACCGACATCGATCCAGACGAGACGGACGACGACGGCGACGGCTTCTCCGAGGTCGAGGGCGACTGCGACGATGCCGACCCCGAGATCGGGCCCGACGCCCCCGAGACCCCCTACGACGGCGTGGACAACGACTGCGACCCGCGCACCCCCGATGACGACCTGGACGCCGACGGCTACCCCCAGGCCACCGACTGCGACGACAGCGACGCCAGCAGCCACCCGGGCGCGGCCGAGGTCCACGGCGACGGCGCCGACAACGACTGCGACGGCACCGTGGACGAGCGCTTCGATCTGTACACCCTCGACTCCACCTGCGACTGCGGCCTGCCCTCGGCGCTGGACGTGGACTCCGCCGGCCAGCTGCACGTGGCCTACTACGACGCGGACATGGGGTATCTGCGCTACACCAAGCGCAGCACCAGCGGCACCTGGAGCACCCCCATCGACGCCATCGCCTCGCCCACCGCCTGGACCGGCGCCCACCTCGACGCCGTGTGCGACTACACCGACGGCTTCCAGATCGCCTACACCAGCACCGAGTACGGCTACACCGAGCTGGACTTCATCTACCGCGACGCCTCGGGCGCCTGGTCCGCCGAGTACATCGTGGACGACTACGCCTCGGGTGGGTCCACCAGCACCGGCTGGTACGCCTCCATCGCGGTGGACGACTCCAACATGCCCTCCTTCGCCTACTACGACGACGACTACGGCGTCCCCATGGTGGCCGACTTCACCTCCTTCGGCGTGTCCATCTACGCGCAGGCCGACATCTACTACGCCGGCCCCACGGGCCTGGGCACCAGCATCGCCATGGACAGCACGTTTGCCGATCACATCGTGTACTACGACCCCTACGCCTACATGGGCCTGAGCGAGGAGATCCAGTACTCCAAGCTGGACGACGACCTGTCCAGCATCGTCTTCTCCGAGACCGTGGCCGAGAGCGTCGGCTACACCCTGGACGAGGCCATGCGCACCTCCGTGGCGGTCAAGAGCGACGACACCCCCTGCGCCGCCTACTGGATCTACGACAGCGGCGATCTGGGCTACGCCTGCCGCACCAGCGGCGCCTGGTCCGACAGCACCGTGGACAGCACCGGCAACGTCGGCTCCTGGGCCGCCCTGGCCTTCGACAGCGCCGACCACCCCTGGATCGCCTACTACGACGAGACCAACGCCAACCTCAAGGTGGCCACCCACGACGGCAGCGCCTGGACCATCCTGACGCTCGATTCCACCGGCGATGTGGGCATGGCCCCCTCCATCGCCATCGGCGCCGCCGGTTTCGTCTACATCACGTACTACGACGCCACCAACCAGCAGCTCAAGTTCGCGGTCGGCTACTGACCTGAAGCGCCGGGGGGCCTCCCGAAGGAGGCCCCTGCTCGCTCGACCGGGGGCTAGTTCTTGCGCCTGAACGCCTCGAACAAATCCATCGGGATGGGGAAGACCGTGGTGGAGTTGTTCTCCACCGCGATCTCAGAGAGGGTCTGCAGGTAGCGGAGCTGCAGGGCGGTGGGGGTGACGTCCATCATCTTGGCGGCCTCCACCAGCTTGGCCGCGGCCTGCTGCTCGCCCTCGGCCGCGATGATCTTGGCGCGCCGCTCGCGCTCGGCCTCGGCCTGCTTGGCCATGGCGCGCTGCATCTCCTGGGGCAGGTCGATGTGCTTGACCTCCACCTGGGTGACCTTGATGCCCCACGGATCCGTGTGGCGATCGAGGATCTCCTGCAGCTCGTGGTTGATCTTGTCGCGGTGCGACAGCAGCTCATCCAGCTCGGCCTGGCCGGCAACGGAGCGCAGGGTGGTCTGGGCCAGCTGGGCCGTGGCGAAGAAGTAGTCCTCCACCGAGAGCACCGCCTTGATCGGGTCCACCACCTTGAAGTAGACCACCGCGTTCACCGCCACCGAGACGTTGTCGCGGGTGATGACGTCCTGCTTCTCCACGTCGAGCACGATCACCCGCAGCGAGATGCGCTGCATCTTGTCAACGCCCGGGATCAGGACCATGAGGCCCGGACCCTTGGCCGAATCGAGCACGCGACCGAGGCGGAAGACCACCGCCCGCTCGTACTCCTTGATGACCTTGACGGCCGACAGCAGGATGAAGACGCCCACGATGACGAGGACGATGAGGGCTTCCATGGCATGCTCCTCGGGCCGCGCGGGCGACCTCAGGCTTGGGTTGGATCGTCGGAATCGGGCTTCTGGAGGACGGGCTCGACCACCAGGCGCAGGCGCTCCACGGCCTTGACGCGCACCTGGGCGCCGCATGCCAGGGTGCCGGGCCAGGTGGCGCGCCACAGCACGCCGTCCACCAGCACCCAGCCCTGACCTGTGCCACCCTCGGTGACCTCACCTGGTTCGCCCAGCATGCCCTCCTTGCCCGTGTGCACCCGCCGCCGGTGGCTGCGGAGGACCAGGAAGCCCACGAGGAGCGCCAGGGCACCCGCCAGGGCGGCGACGGCGATGAGGGTAGAGAGCTGCACGCGGAGGTCGAACTCCTTGACGTCGAAGAGCAGGATACCACCCAGCACGAGGCAGGCGATCCCGCCGGCGGTCAGGGCGCCGTAGGAGGGTACCCATATCTCGAGGGCGAAGAGCACGAAGCCCCCGATCACGAGCAAGAGCCCCCCGATGTTGAAGGGCAGGATGGACAGCCCCACCGCCACGGCGACGAGGCAGATTCCTCCGAGCACACCGGGCAGGATCAGGCCGGGGTGGTGGTACTCCACGTAGATGCCGAGCAGACCGAGGGCCAGCAGCACAAAGAGCAGGGTGGGATCCGAGAGGAAGTGCACCACCTTCAGCTTGAAGGCCATCTCCTGGTGCTCGTGCGCGGCCCCCGCGGTCTGCAGGGTGACTGGCCCGGCGGCGGTCTGGACCTCGCGGCCGTCCACCTCTTGCAGCAGGGTGGCCAGATCCGGCGCGATGAGGTCGATCACGCCCCGCTCCAGCGCCTCGCTGTCGGTGATGGACTCGCTGGAGCGCACCGCCTCCTCAGCGAACCCGATGTCGCGCCCGCGCTGCTCGGCGATGGCCCTGGTCCAGGCCAGGGTGTCGTTCAGGATCTTCTCCTGCATCACGACGTCCTGTTGCTTGGCCTGCTCATCGTCCTGGGTCTGGGGCCCGAGCCCTCCCCCGAACAAATCCACCGGGTGGGCCGCCCCGATGTTGGTTCCCGGCGCCATGGCCGCGATGTGGGCCGCCATGGTGATGAAGACCCCGGCCGAACCGGCGCGGGCCCCCGAGGGCGAGACGTACACGATGACCGGCACCTTGGCGCCGAGCTCGGCCTGCACGATCTCGCGCGTGCTGGACAGCAGCCCCCCGGGCGTGTCCATCACGATGACCACCGCCGCGGCGCCGTCGCTCTCTGCCTTGTGGATGCCCTGGATCAGGTACTCGGCGCTGCCTGGATCCACTCCCCCGTCGAGGGTGAGGACCGAGACCGGAGCCGCCAGGGCCTGAACTACAAAGAGCACAAGCGCAAGCAGGAAAGGGGGCACATCGTCTCCCGGCCCGCGCGGGGGAGAACGCGCGGGGCGAACGGAGACCTAACCAGAAACAGCCATCAGGTATCAGCAGAACCCAGGTGTCAGGCACTAGGACATAAGATTTTTCCAAAATCTTCTGTCCTAGTGCCTGACACCACCTCCACCACCTCTGCCCACCACCTCTGACGCCACCTCAGCCCCTCGTCGCGGCAGAGGGTGTCGAAGATCGTCGGATCCTGGTCGACGAAGGTTCGACGTTTCGACACCCGGGCGCGCGCACACCACGCCTTTCATGGCTTTCTTTGCGGATCACAGATCCGCCCTACCCTGGCACGCTCCTTGAGAGGGGCTGTCGGGTATGCGCGCCCCCCTCTTCTGGTTGTCCTGGCCCCTGCTCCTCGGTGTCCTGCTGGCGCTGCGCCTTCCTGGTCCGGCGCTGCCCGCCCTGGTGGGCGCGGCGGGCTGCGCGCTGCTGGCGGGGCGGCGCGCGGGGACGGGGTGGTTGGCGCTGGGGGCCGCGGCGCTCCTGATCGGCTGGGTGGCGCCGGCGCTGGTCCCAACAGGGCCGACCTTCACGGGCAGCGCCAGCCTGCGGGGGCAGGTCCTGCCGCTGGGGGGGCCGGGCGGCCAGATGGTGGATCTCGAAGCCTGGGCGCCCACCGGGCAGGGCTGGTCAACCGTCCACGGGCGCGTGAGCGTCGTGTTCGGCGACGACGCGCCGCGGCCGGGGCAGCGGGTGGTGCTCTGGGGTCGCGCTCGGCTCCTGGAGCGGGACCTGCTCCCCGGCGCCCCGGACCTGACCCTCACCGCGCGTCTGGCGGGGGCCCGGGTCGGGTTCAAGGCCCTGCGCTGGCAGCCCCTCGGGGGGACGCCAGCACCCCGGCCCGAGCCTCCGCCCTGCCGCCATCGCGGCCTGCTGCGCGCGCTGGCCCTCGGTGATCGCGAGGAGGTACCCGAGGAGATCGACACCCTGCTCGGCCACACCGGCACCCGCCACCTCCTGGCCATCAGCGGCCTGCACCTCGGCCTGGTGGGCGGGCTCGCGGGCTGGCTGGTGAGCCGCCTGGCCCGCCTGCGCGGCCTCTGCACAGCGCGCAGCCGCCCCTGGCTGCTGGCGGCTCCGGCCATGGTGGCCGCGGCCCTGGCCTACGGCGGGCTGGCCGGCTGGCCTGCGAGCGCCTGGCGCGCAGGCGCCATGCTGGCCGCAGCGGGGTTCGGCCTGGCGCTGGAACGCACCCCCGATGGACGCCAACTGCTGGGGGCCGCGGTCTGGGCCACGGTGCTGCTGGAACCCGCGCTGGTGGCGACCGCTGGCTGGCAGCTCTCGGCAGGCGCCCTCCTCGGCCTGCTGCTGGTGACCCCGCGCCTGGCGCGCCTGCTCCCGCCCGATCTCTCCCCTCCCCTGGCCTGGCTGGCCCGGGGCGCCGCCAGCACCATCGCCGCCACCCTCGGCACGCTGCCGGCCGCGGCCTGGTGGTTCCAGGAGCTGGCCCCGACCTCGGTGCTGGCCAACCTGGTGGCCATCCCCCTCGTGGGCCTCGTGGCCACCCCCTGCGCCCTGCTGGCCACCCTCCTGCCAGGCTGGCCCGCCCGCGCCGCAGCCGCCGTGGCCTGCTGGGATCTCGATCTCTGCCTCGGCTGGCTGCGCCTGGTGCAGGCCCCCTGCTGGCACCCCGCCGTGGGGCCGTGGGGTGCCCTCGCGCTGCTCGCCCTGCCCCTGTTGGCCCGGCGCCCGGCCGTGGCCTCCCTGGCCGCCCTGATCGCCCTCGGGTTGCGCGGCTGGCCTCGCGGCCACCTGGTCCTCACCTTCCTCGCCGTCGGGCAGGGCGACGCCGCCCTGGTGACCTGGCCCGACGGCCGCCGCTGGCTGGTGGACGGCGGCCCCGAGGAGCGCGCCGTGCTCCGCTGGCTGCGCCGGGAGGGTGTCCGGCACCTCGACGTGGTGGTGGCCACCCACCCCCACCCCGACCATATGGCCGGCCTGCCCGCCGTGCTCGAAGAGCTGGAGGTCGACGAGCTCTGGGTTCCGCGGCTGGCACGCCCCGAGGAGGCCGACTACCGCGCCCTCCTGGCCCTGGCCCGCGCCAGCGGTGCGGAGGTGCGCCTGCCCGGCGATTCCCGCGTGCCGGCCCTCTACCCCCCACCGGGCTGGCAGGGAACGCCGGGCGCGCTCAACGACGACAGCCTGGTGCTCGCCCTCGCCTCGGGGCAGCACCGGGTGCTCCTCACCGGCGATGTGGAGGCACAGGCGGAGGCGGACATCGCGGGGCAGACCGGGCCAGTGGACGTGCTCAAGGTGCCCCACCACGGCAGCCGTACGTCCTCGAGCCCCGCCCTGCTGGCCGCGCTGCGACCCCGGCTGGCCGTGATCTCCTGCGGCGCCGGCAACTCCTTCGGTCACCCCCACCCTGAGGTGCTGGCCCGTTACGCCGGGGCCCGCCTGCTGCGGACCGATCTCCACGGCACCATCGAGATCGAGGGCGACGGCCTCTCGCTCACGCTGCGCGCCTGGTCACCGGGTCAGGGCTGGCGCGACCTCGGCGCGCTCGCCCCCTACTCCGCCCCTTCCCTGGCCAGCTCCTCGGCCTCCTTCTTGTCGGACCCCTCCTTGGAGTCGTCGAGGAAGAGGTAGCGCAGCAGGAAGAGGGCCACGCCCACCACGATGGCGGAATCCGCGACGTTGAAGGTGGGGTACTCGTTGGTGCCAAAGTGCTGCCGCAGGAAATTGCCGACCCCTTCGTGCTCCGTGTAGATCCGGATGAAGTCCACCACCATGTGCTTCTCGTAGAAGGCGCGGTCGATGGCGTTGCCGAGGGCGCCCGAGAAGATCAGCCCGAGGGTGAAGGACTGGAAGCGGTCCCTGGCCGGCAGCTGCCACAGGAAGCTCAGGATGACCGCCACGGCGACGACCGTGAACACCCCGAAGATGGTCAGCCGTACGTTCACGGGCAGATCGCCGAAGATCCCGATGGCGGCGCCCGGGTTCTTGGTGTGGACGAGGGCCAGGAAGCCCGGGATCACCTCGACGCTCTCGCGCAGGTAGCGGATGTTGCGCACCACGGCCTGCTTGGAGG
Source organism: Pseudomonadota bacterium (assembly GCA_043814015.1). Taxonomy (GTDB): domain Bacteria; phylum Myxococcota_A; class UBA796; order UBA796; family JAFGLY01; genus JBDRKM01. The sequence continues at coordinate 46,054 of JBDRKM010000423.1, read as the reverse complement.
CCTGATCCGCGGCCACCATCACCGCAGCCACGGTGAAGAAGATCGCCGCCTTCGGCGTGCGCAGGAACGAGAGGAATGAGCCCATGGGGTCCTTCATGCGGGCGCTCCGGAGGGTCGGCGCATTTAGCCGCGCGGCCAGGAACACGCCACGCGCGGGATCGTTCCCTCCCCCTTGTTCAGCAGGAGAAGGGTCAGAAGCGGAAGGGGTAGTTCAGGGTCTTGGCGGTGCCGGAGAACTGCGGGAAGTCGATCCCCTTGATGCTGCCGACCAGGCAGGACTCCAGGGAGCTGCCCTGGTACTCGGTCTCGCGCAGGGACCCGGAGGAGACGCGCCCGCTGGGCTCGAGGGTGAACCGCAGGGTGACCGGGGGCAACGTGTCGTAGGTGGCCTTGTAGGCAGCGAAACAAGCCTTCACGTTCTTGTTGTTCCGGATCTGGATGTCGATCACGGTGGTGGGGATGCTGGTGGGCAGATCCGATGAGCCGCTGGAGGAGGAGCTCGTGGAGGAGGGGCTGCTGCTGGAGCTGCTGGAGCTCGTGGGCGTGCGGCTGCTGGAGCTGCTGGAGCTGCTGGAGCTCGTGGGCGTGTGGCTGCTGCTGGTGCTGCTGGGCGCACGGCCGCTGGAGCCGGAGGACGAGGCGCTGCTGGGCGTACGGCTGCTGGAGCTGCTGGAGCTCGTGGGCGTGCGGCTGCTGGAGCTGCCGCTGCTGGCAGGTTCCACCGCCGCCGGGGGCTCCGGCGCGGGGGGCGGCTCCGCGATGACGTCGAGCAGCCCACGGGGCTCATCCTCAGCGTCGGCCACGGGCGGAGGCTCGTCGGCGGTCGCGACCGCATCGGTGGGCGCCGAGGGGGGCTCGACCGGCGGCAGGACCACGGGCGGCACCACAGGCGGTTCGACCGGCACAGCAGGGGCCGTGGCGATGGCTCCGCCATGGGTGAGGGACTCCACGAGCGCGGTGACGTCGGGGTTCTGGATGAAGCGCATCACCGGCGTCCACAGCGAGATGACCCCGGCGAGGACGGCCGCCATGAACAGCCCACCGAACGCGGAGGTGACGGACCACGCCGGGCGACGGCCCCAGTGCCCGCTGATGAGCACCAGCAGGGAGGTGAACACACCCCAGAGGGCCACGAACAGGCCGATGAAGGCGACGAAGAAGTTCTGGCCCGCGATCCCGAGCAGCACGGCACCCACCAGGGCGGCGCCCTGCGCCAGGGAGACCACCGCCATGTCCCCGATGGGATCATGGGCAGTTCGGGCCGTGGGCTCGACAGAGGGCGCTGCGCGGGGCGCCACGTAGGCCTGCGGCGCCGCCGCTGGGGCGACCGCGGGAGGCGGAGCGGCGGGGCTGGCCTGGTGGGCGAAGGGCACCGGAGCCGGGGCGTAGCCGACGGGCGCAGGCTCCACCGCCGCAGGCCGGGACTCCAGCGGGCTGGTGGGCAACGGCGTGGGCTCCTCGGAGGCCTGGCCGAAGGGCGGGTAGCTCAGGGCCGGGGCCGCCGATTCCGCCACAGCCGCGCCGTGGGCACCCTGTGCGGCGTGCGCGATCAGGGTCGCCTCCTCGCCATCCGTGGGGGAGCCGTCGGGCCCCGCCTCACGCCGGATCATGATGCGATGGCCGCACTTGCGGCACGTCGCCTTGTTCACATCCTTGACCAACTTCTTTTCGGGGATCTTGTAGATCGCACCGCAGTTGTCGCAAACGACCTTCATGGCCCGGACCTCCGACATCTCCAGGACACGCGGACGCGGAGGGGGGTTCCACGGCCTGCCCGGATGGATCGTCCCCCCGGCCTCCAGGGCCGGTGGGAAGTCGATTCCGTGTATGAAAGGGGCGCCTGCTTGTCAATGGGTGTCAGCGGGCGTCTCCACGTCCTGCTGCGGCTCCTCTCCCGCCGCATCTTCCCCGGAGGGGGCTCCCGCGCCGACCGCGGCCAGCAATGGATCGAGGTCGAAGATCGACATGTAGAGCTTCCGCGGCATCTGGCGATCGAGCAGGAGGATCTCCTCGGCGGTCCACGGCACGTACACCGGCCCCCCGGGCACGTTGTACTGGTTGCCGGGGTAGTCCACCCAGCGGTGCTCCACGACCTCCTCGGGCGTGAGCGAGAGGCCCGCGGCGATGCGCCGCACCGCGTCGCGGTACTGCACCGGACCACTGTACGGATCCACCAGGTAGTAGCCGCGCTCGTGCACGATCAGGTAGCGGTAGCCGCTCGCCTCGGCGAGCTGGGCGATGAGGACCGGATCGATGTCTGAGAGGGGGACGTCCTCGGGCATGGACGAGAGATGCTGCAGCACGTCGGCCGCCTCGCGGCTGCCACCCTCCTCCGCGGCCAGGTAGCGCAGCCGCGCGCCCTCCGCGCCGCCACCGTCGCGCATGAGCAAGGTGGGGATGGCACCCTGGCTGGCCCAGGACCGGAAGACCTTCTGGTGGTGGATGGTCTGGTAGTAGCAGAGGAGATCCTGCTCCCGTCCGAGCGGCAGCTCGATGATGCCCCGCAACGCAGCGCTGTCTACCGTTCGATAGAATTCAGGCACGTCGATGCGGCTGACCTTGACCGGCGCGCGGAAGGGGTTGGGCGCCATGGCGCCTCCGGGCACGTAGTCCACCTGCCAGCGGTACAGGACCTGCCCACAGGTGGCCAGGATGCAGCCCCCGCTCAGCAGGCGCCGACCCCAGCGCCCGCGCCAGGTCTTCGCGGGCAGATCGCCGAGCCCGCCGGCCAACAGCACCACGCTGGCCACCACCAGCACCGAGGAGAGGCGGTAGGGACCGAACAGGCGGCTCATGCCCGGCACCCAGCGGAACAGCCAGGTGAAGGGCATCCGCACGACCCAGTGCCCGCCCAGCCGGGTCACCACGTCAGCCTCGGCCATGGTGTCGAGCTTGAGGAAGGGCCCCAGGGCCGCGGCGTAGAAGAAGAGGAACACCGCCAGCCAGAACAGCCGTTTGCGCCTGATCAGGGCGGGCAGGGCGCCGAGGAGCACCACGGCGAAGGGCCAGGCCCGCTCCCCCAGGGTGGGCCGCACCAGGAAGTCGGCCGCCCAGGAGGAGCGGATGCTGCGGTGCAGGGAGGCGAGGACGTTCTCCTCGTAGGTGTCGGGCCGCAGGGGGGCCTCGGCGATGGTCTCGTAGCGGGGGAAAGGCAGGAAGAAGGACATCTCCGGCAGGGCGGCGGCGCCGTCCTCCGCGCTGTTCAGGTAGGGCCGCACGAAGGGCCAGGCGGTCAGCAGGGCCACCAGCGAGAGCGGCAGCAGCCAGCGATGCAGGGCGCGCCAGGACAGGGTGCCGTCGGCCAGGTGCCAGACCAGGTACGCCGCCGAGAAGACCCCCGCGAAGATGCCGTAGAACCAGTACCAGGAGGCGCACAGCCCGAAGGTGAGCCCGGCGAGGACCGCGTCGGTCCAGCGCCGCCCCCGGGCCGCCCGGTCCAGGAAGATGGGGTAGAGCAGCAGCCACCACAGCAGGCACTGGCGCAGTCCCGAGCCGTTGACGTCCTGGATGTTCAGCGGGTTCACCACGGCCACGAGGGCCGCCGCCAGGGAGGCGCTCCGGCTGCGGGTGAAGTGCCGCGCCAGCGCATAGGCGCACAGGCCGTCCAACGAGAGGATCAGCAGCACCTTCACGTTGTAGTCGGCCGGGAAATCGAGCCAGCGCGACAGCGGCCAGGAGAGGAACAGTACGTCGAGGATGTTGCCGGTCTCGGGGTGCCGGCCGAGGGCCACCAGCTGGGTGAGGCGCTCCAGCAGCGGCTGGTCCGCGTGGGAGAGGGCCTCGGCCTCGGTGAAGTGCCACCAGGAGCGCCACAGCCAGCCGCCCAGCTCGCCGCCGCCCACCACGATCTGGTGGGTGTGGGCTGGCATGGGCCAGGTCAGGAGCACGGCGGCGGCCACCGAGAGCCCGAGCGCCAGGGCCACCTCGAGGCCGACGCCGAGGGTACTGCGCACGCGCTGGTTCATGGGATCCGGTAGATGGTCAGCTCGCCGTCCTCGTAGGTGGGCGGACCGAACAGACCGGTGAGCACGGCGTTTACCTGCTCGCGCTTGAGCTCCGGATAGAGCCGATCGTGGACCACGACCCAGCGGTAGCCCTGCCGGGCGAGCACCCGCGCCGAGACCACCAGCTCCAGGTCTGGCAGGGTGCGGGGCAGCAGGCGCGCGCGGCTGGCCTCCAGATCGAGGATGAAACGCGCCAGCTGGTTCTGCTTCAGGCCGGGGGGCAGGGGTTCGTTGAGGGTGTAGGGGATCGGTCGTTTGTGGGTGACCTGGTACCAGTTGTAGACCGCCCGCTCCAGCAGGGGGAAGCCGATGGGGAGGTCGAGCACGGCGCCGGGCTCCGGGTCCTCCACGATGTGCTGGTATCCCTCGGGCACGGCGGCATCTGCGTGGGCCACGGGCACCACGGCCGGTGAGGCGAAGGAGGTCTCCGCCAGGACCGCGCCCGCCGCCGCCAGGCCCACGACCCAGGCCAGGGCCCGCGGGCGGCCGCGCAGCCAGGCGGCCAGGCCCAGGGCGGCCGTCACCCCGAGCGCCAGCTCCACGCCGACGACGAAGCGGAAGGGGTGTGAGATGCGGGAGAAGAGCGGCAGCGCCCTGAAGAAGGCCAGGAAGGGCAGCGGCAGCCGGTGCCCGCCGAGCTCCGGGTAGTGCCCGAAGGCGTAGAGATAGGGCCCGAGGCAGAAGACGGCGAAGACACCCGCGATGATCCCCCAGGGCACCAGCGGGCCGCGCGGGCGCACGGTGATCCATGCCGCGGCGGACAGCGCCAACAGCACCCAGCCCACGTAGACCACGATGATCAACTCCTCGCCGTAGGTGGCGTACAGATCGGGCGAGTAGAAGCGCCCCGGACGGAAGAGGCACTGCAGATCGGTCATGTTGTGGAAGATCAGGGAATTCCAGACGAAGTCGGCATCGCGGTTCACGAGGGCGTCGGGGGCGTCCATGGAGGACTTGAGCGCCCAGAGGGCCGCGGCCGCGAGCGGGCCCACCAGCACACCGCCGAACGCTGTGGAGGCCGCGATCCGGCGCCAGGGCAGGGCCGTGCGCCAGGCGCGCCAGCCCAGCAGAAAGGGCGTGATCAAGCCGGCGAACAGGCCGTAGTACCAGTTGAACACGCCGCAGGCCGCCAGCGCGGCCCAGGCCGCGAGCCCCCGGGTGAGGCGGGGCTCGTCGAGCAGCCGCAGCAGGGCGAGCAGGTAGAGCGCCAGCCAGCCGATGTCGAGCGACTCGGTGATGCCGTTGTGGGCCTGAGCCAGGATGTGGGGGCAGAAGCCGTAGGCCACACCGGCCACCAGCGCCGCCGCGGGGTCGCGGGTGAGGTGGCGCGCCAGGGCCCAGGCCGCCATGGCCGAGAACCAGAGCGAGCCCGCCACGACGAAGTTGTGGGTCACGACCGGCCCGAAGAGGGCCTGGATCGGCAAGCCCGCCAGGGCGTTGAAGGTGTCGATGAAGTACAGCGCGCCGCCATCTGGCCAGGCCTGCAGGTCGGTCCACCCAGGCCAGCGGTGCTGCACGAGCACCTCCTGGGCCACCCACCAGAACCCCCACACGTGGTTCCAGGTGTCATTGCCGGCGTGCCCGATGAGCATGCTGCGCGGGGCGATGGCCACCGGCCAGGTGACGACCGCCGTAGCCACGCCGAACAGTGCCGCCACCGCCCCCAGCACGCCCACGCCGGACCACCCGCCCCCGGCGCGGGGGGGTGAGACACCGGGTGGGGCCTGGCTCGGTCGATCCATACCGGGAGGATAACCAGAAAACGACCCTGCGAGCCGCGCCCGGGGCCCAGCCCGCTCCCCTTGGCCAGGCTTCCGGCGTTATGATGGGCTGCCCCGCCCCCGGTCAGCCCGTGCACGCTTTGCTCCTCCGCCTCCCGCTGCTGTGCGCCGCCCTGGCGCTGGCCTGCGACGCCGGCCCCGCCGGGTTGCCGGTCGAGGAGCGAGTCCGCGCCATCGAAGCCGAGGATCGCGCCTCCACCCCGCCGCTGTACCAGTACATGTACGACTCGGCCTTCCTGCCGGAGGTGCAGGCCCAGGAGCAGGCCACCCGCATCCTGTTGTGGTTGCGCTATGTCGATCTGCACACCGAGCAGTTGCAGCTGCTGCTCAAGCTGCACGGACGCGCGGGGGTGCTCGCCGAGCGCCTGGAGCAGAACCAGCGGCGCATCGTGGAACGCTACGAGCCCCAGCTCGCGCCGGCCTACGGCCGCATCTTCGATCTGCTGGCCGAGGGCGCCCCGCTGGACGACCCCCGCTTCGAGGTGGAGGCCGCAGAGCTCATGGAGAAGCGCACCAACCGCGTGCGCGACGACGAGCTGATGGCGGTGCGCATCCAGTCCGTGCGCGCCCTGCTCGAGGAGGAGCAAGCCCTCCTGCGCACCCTGAGCGCCCAGCAGGAGGCCCGCCTGCCCGATGTCATCTTCGCCCTGCGGCGCCAGCTCGACATGGCGGCCAACTCGGGCGATTTCAAGGTGCTGGTGGGGTCCCTGTACTCGGTCGGCGATCCCACCCTCCTGCTGCACGGCGACTTCGATCCCGCGCGCCAGCACCTGGACATCGGTGGGCTGTGGGCGGACACCTCCACCGAGCTCACCGGGCCTGCCCTGCACCAGGCGCGGCGCGAGCTGCTCCTCTACCTGCTGCTGCAGGAGCCCGCCCTGCCCACGGCCGTCGAGGCGGCGTTGCCCCACGCCAGGCAGGGCCCCGCGGGCATGGCCCCGTCGATCGGCGCGGGCGCCGACCCTGAACGCCCCGAGCCCACGCCCCCCGTGCTCACTCCTCCGACACGCTGAGGTCCACCGTCTGCAGCCCCACCCCCCAGGGAGGGAAGACCCAGGATCTCACGTCGGCGAGCAGACACTCGTCGTAGGCCTCCGAGTCGAAGGGCTTGCTCATGTGGGCGTCCTGGACGACGCCGTCCACCACCACGAACTGGATCTGGCCGCGCCCCGGGCGGGGGCGCTGGTCGTCTGAGAGGCCCTGGGCGCAGTGCTGCAGGCTGCCCAGCCGATCCTGCGCCAGGACCGCCGTGCGGCTGGCCGGATCCAGCACCCAGTCGTGGGAGGGAGGCTGATCGTCCAGATCGGCGGGATATCGCCAGGTGGAGAGCGCCGCGACCGCACACTCGCGGAGGTCCACGTGGTTGCCTGGGGTCTGGATGGCCGCGGCGGCCACCACGGCGCCCTGCTCCACCCGCCACCGCAGGGTCAGGGAGCCCTTCAGATGTGGGTTCGTCAGCAGGGCCTGCTCGTAACAGGCGTAGATCTGTGCTTCGTTGCGGACCCGCACCACGCGCCGGAGGTCCTCCAGGGAGAGCCCCGCGTAGGGATCGGGCGCAGGCGGCGTGGGCGCGGGGGACGGCGCGGGCCGCACCACCTCGGGCGCGGGAGAGGTCGCGGGGACCGGCACCACCGGCGCGGACTCGGGCAGTACGGGGCGCCCAGCAGCCGGCTCGGGCCGCGCAACAGGCGGGGAATCCACGGCTGGGCGCGCCAGCGCGGGCGGCGCGCTCTCCGGAGCGGGGGCGGGCACCGGCGCTCGAGGGGTGATGGGCGTGGGCGCCGCGGGCTCGGGCGCGGGCCCCAGCGAGGAGGCCGGGGGTGCGATGAGACCGTACCGCGCGGCCTGCCACAGCCCGATCCCGGTCCCCACCAGGATCAGGAAGGCCAGCCAGCGCAGGCGTGCGGCCCGGCGCCAGGGGCGGGTGACGCGATCCGGGGGCGCCCCCTCCGTCAAGCTCAGCTCGTCTTCCATGCTCCAGGTGACGTGCCGTGGAGGCGGTGGCTCGCGCTCCTCCGTGATGGGCAGGGGGACGGGCACGGGCTCACCTGCCGGCTCGCGACGCGATCCCGGGCGGGGCACGTCCACGGTGTGGCCCTCGTCGGAGAAGGTCGGGCGCTCGGCCCCGGCGGGCGGGGTGGCGAGCAGCCGGTCCACCTCGCTCAGGCTGGGGACGAGGGTGCCGACGCTGCGTGGTCCGGCACGCGGAGGATCCTCCTCACGAGGGGGAGGGGCCTGCCGCTCCCCACCGGGCTCCCGTGCCAGGTGGGCCGGCGCTTCGGGGGCATCCTCGGGATGGATCTCGCGAGAGACAGGCGTGGGCTCCGGCAGCAGGGGCAGCACGCGCTGCAGGTCCTCGCGCAGGGCCTCGGCCGTCGGGTAGCGCTCCGCCCGGGCGTAGCGGGTGGCGCGCCGGATCACGGGCCGCAGGGCCTCCGGCAGGATCGCGTAGGCCTCCGAGTCCAGGTCGTGATCGAACAGGTCAGGCTCGGTGGCGTCGGTGAGCAGCGTGTAGAGGGTGGCGCCCACTCCGTACAGATCGGAGCGGCGGTCCACCCGCCGGGAGCTGACCCGCTGTTCAGGGGCCATGAAGGCCCAGGTCCCCATGACCATGCCCGTCCGGGTGATGTCCTGCTGCTGCGGGGTCTGGAGCTGGGCCACGCCGAAGTCGGCCAGCTTGGGGCGCCCTTCGGCGGAGAGCAGGATGTTGTGGGGCTTGATGTCCCGGTGGACCACGTCCATGGCGTGGGCCTGCTGCAGCGCATCGAGGATCCCGAGGATCATCTCGACAGCCCAGCGCGGCGCGAGGGGGCCCTCCCGCCGGAGCCAGTCCCACAAGCTGCCGCCCGGCACCAGCTCCATCACCATGTAGACGTCCTGGCCATCGTCCTCGATGTCGTAGACCTCGACCACGTTGGGGTGCCGCAGGCGGGCCTGGATGCGCGCCTCGGTCAGGAAGCGCTGGCGCTGGACCGCGTTGTCGGCCCGCTCTCGGGCGAGGACCTTGACCGCGCGGGCCACGTCCAGGCGCTCGTCGTAGGCCTCATAGACCGTGCCGACCCCGCCCGCCCCGAGCACCCGACGGAGCCGCAGGCGCCCGGCAGCCAGGGGAGGCGCGACGTCGTTGCTCATGGATCCGGGGACCGTCCGAAGAGGGAGGGCTGAATGCACAGGTCAGGACACGAACTTGCCACCCTGGCTTCCAGTTGTCGAGGCCGCCGGGCGCGCGTCGCGCCAGCCATCGCGCAACCCGGCGAGCCGCGCGGCGGGACCGCCCTCGCGCAGAACCTGCGCGACGGCCAGGGCCAGCACCAGCCCGCGGCGCCAGGGGCGATCCCCGACGAGGCGCAGGTGCCCCGTCAGGGCATGGCGGGCGGCCTCGCGGCCGTTCCGCGGCAGGGTCCCCCCACCCAGGTGCAGGCAGCGCGCGGCAGGCACGATCAACAGCAGGCGCCCCGCGGCGCGCAGGCGGCGGCCCAGATCGAGGTCTTCGAACCCGAAGCGATAGCCTTCGTCGAGGCGCAGGGAGGACTCCAGCAGCAAACAGGCGCCGCTCAGAGCCTCCACCGGCGTGGGCGCGGCCGGCGGGCGCGTGCGCTGCCGCACCCGCACACCCAGCGCCCCGAAGGAGAGCCCGGCGCTCTCGACCTCACCGTCGGCCCCGATCAACACGGGCCCGGCGGCGGCGGCCCGTGGCTCGGACGCCAGGGCGGCCTGGAGGGCCGCCACGCACCCCGGCCCAGGCCGGGCGTCATCGTTGAGGAGCAGTGCATGGGAGAACCCCGCGGCCTCGGCGGCCGCCAGGCCGAGGTTGCAGGCGGCGGCGAAGCCGCGCTCACCGTCGGTCCGCAGGAGCCGCACCCCGGGTGGCACCGCAGATGGCGGCAACCCACCCCGAGAGTCGTCCACCAGCAGCACGGGCGCACCACCCGCCGCCGCGATGGCCCCGCGCAGCAGGTCGCGGCGGCTGTGGTGGGGCAGCACCACGGCGAAGGGTGCGGACACGAAGGCTCCGGGTTCGAGGTCGAAACCTCTATCCCGCCTACTCCACCGGCTGGGGGTCGTACTTCAGCTCGATGATCACGCCCGTGACATCGCCAGCCGCCACGCCCACGGGGGCGCCCTCATCGTAGCCGCGGGGATCCCGGTCGTCGGGGCGGCCGTTGCCGTTGGCGTCGTTGTAGGCCGAAATCCAGACCTTTTTCGCGGACTTCGGGACCTGTACCGTGAAGGGGCCCGGCGCCGGTAGATCCGCCCAGGCCACCACGCCGGGGTGCCGGGCGAGGTCGCGCTGATCACCGTCGAAGACATCGACACGGATAGGCCCCTGGGTGTAGCCCGGGTAGCGCACCACGCCGCTGACCGTCGTGCGCGGGGCGCTCGGGGGTGAGCCCGGATCCACGCCACCGGGCGGCGGCGGCTGGGAAGGATCGCCCGGGGTGGGTGGCTCGGGTATCCCGGGCGTGGGCTCGTCTGGAAAGCCCTCGCCCGGCTCGGCCGCCTGCCCAGGCTGGGGCTCGGGCGCCACGCCGGGTTGGGGCAGAACCCCCGGCGACGCCGCGGGTCGCCTGGCATCGCCTTCTTCGGCACGCTCGTCATCCGCTCGCACGAGGATCGGGTCCCCGTCGCACCCAGCGAGCTGGAAAATCAGGAACAAAGCCAGTGCTCCAGGAGGCAGGAGCGTGCGCATGGGGAGAGACCTCAAGGAGAACGCAACCATGAGGAGTATAACCTGTTGGAGAAAAGGAAAAGCTAAGAGTTGTCGCGTTTCCAGGCCCGGCGGAAGGAGATCCGGTCGGTCGCGAGCCACGCGACTGCTAGCTGGCTCACCAGGCCAGCAGGACCGGCGCCCATGGCCCCTGACCGTGCTAGAGTAGGCCCCTCCCCGGCAGCGTGAAGACCATGCCTTCCTCCACCCCGAAGACCGTCAGCGTCCTGTTGACCCCCCAGATCCTGCAGATGCTGGCCAAGGTCTACCTGCCCGTGCTCTTCCCCCTCACCTTCCTCATCGCGCTGCTGGGTTTCGCGCTGGACCGCTGGCTCCACCTGCCCGCCACCATGCTGGCTTCTCCCTGGAACCTGGTGGTCGGCGGCGCCATCTTCCTCGCGGGCGGCGTCATCTGGCTGGTGTCCTACGCGGCCATCGTGTTCGAGGGCAAAGGCAGCCCCTCTCCCACGGCGGGCCGCACGCAGCAGCTGGTCACCACGGGCATCTACAGCCTGTGCCGTTACCCCTCGGTCCACGCCAAGTTCCTCGGCGTGCTCGGTCTGGGCGTGGCGCTCAACTGCTGGACCTTCACCTTCGCGCTCTGCCCCCTGCTGCTGGCGGGCTCCCTGATCGAGAAGCAATGGCGCCAGGAACCGCAGAACGAAGCCGTCTTCGGCGAAGCCTGGGTGGCCTACCGCCGGCGCGTCCCCTTCTTCATCCCGTGGCGTGTCTTCCTGCCCCGCCGATAGGCTGGGGCCCCGCCCTCCGGAGTGTCCATGGAAATCACCCTGATCAACCCCCCCGAGCGCAAGCGGGTCTGGGCCGGCATCCCCAAGGAGCACGCCCACGGCGTCTACGTCTTCCCGCCGCTGGGGCTCATGTACCTGCAGGCCTCCCTCGAGAAGCGCACCCCCTTCCGCGCCGAGATCTTCGACCCGGTCGTGGACGACCTCGACTACCCCGAGTTCGAGCGCCAGCTCAAGGGCTACCCGCTCGACTTCGTGGGCATCAGCGCGTTCACGCACTGCATCCCCGACGTCCAGATGACCATCGACCTCGTCCGCAAGCTCAACCCGAACGCGAAGATCGTGCTGGGCGGGCCCCACCCCAACATGTTCTCCGACTACGCCATCGGGATGAAGGGCGTGGACGCCATCTGCACCGCCGACGGTGAAGACGCCTTCGTGGAGATGGCCCAGGCCCTCGATACCGGCAGGAGCTTTGCGGGCATCAAGGGCGTCTGGTTCCGCGACGGCGCAGAGGTCATCAAGAACGACCCCCGCCCGAGCCCCCGCAGCCTCGACGCCTACCCCTGGCCCGACCGCCGCCGCATCCGGTACAAGGACTACTACCTGCCGGCCATGAAGGCGCCCCTGGTCACCACGGCCATCACGAGCCGGGGCTGCCCGCACTCCTGCCCCTTCTGCCTCACCTACAAGCGCCAGTACCGCATCCGCGACATCGACACGATCCTCGACGAGGTCGAGCACTGCCTGTCCCTCGGGATCACCGAGGTCATGTTCGTGGATGATCTGTTCACCCCCAACTCCCAGTGGGTGCTCAAATTCTGCGACGCCATCGAGAAGCGCGGCGTGAGGTTCGCCTGGTCCTACAAGACCACCATCGCCGGCACCACCCGCGAGCAGATCCGGCGCTGCGGCGAGCTGGGCTGCAACAAGATCCACTTCGGGGTCGAGTCCACCAACAACGAGGGGCTGGATGCCTGGGGCAAGCACTGCGACATCGGGGATGTGCAGCGCGTCTTCCGCTGGTGCCGCGAGGAGGGCGTGCGCTCCGTGGCCTACATCATGCTGGCGGGCCCCCACGAGCGCACCATGGAAGAAGCCTTCGCCAACATCGACGCCCTGATGAAGCTCGATGCCGACTACGCGGTCTTCGCCGTGTTCTCGCCCTACCCCGGCACCGAGAGCTTCGAGGAGGGCGCCCGCAAGGGCCTGTACCCGGCCGACTGCTGGGACAAGCTCATGAAGGATCCGCTCTCGGGCACCCCGGTCCCCGCCGCCTGGAACGAGCACCTCTCCAACGAGCAGATCCTGGATCTGCTCAAGATCGCCCACCGCAGGTTCTACTACCGCCCGCGGGTCGTGGCCCGGGCCGTGGCCGGGCTGTCCTCCCGGCAGGAGTTCATGCGCATGGCGCGGGGGGCCTGGTCCCTGGTGAGGATGGAGGGGCTCTCCACCAAGAGCCACAACGCCCCCGTGTAGGAGGCTGGAGGCTGGAGGCTGGAGGCTGGAGGCCGGCGATCCGGTTCAGCAGACGGCGCGAGGCCACCTGTCAGCAGAATGTCTTGCCGCGAACTCGAACCGAATGGACGCCAGGGAGCCCCGTCGAGGGGGCCGACGCTCGACGCGGCACGCTCACTGGGGAGCGACGGTTCGGACGGGGACCGGAAAGCCGCGTCGGGCGTCGAACTTTTCAGGCGGCTGCTGTTTCTCGGGGGGTTGGCGCTGCTGCCGGCCGTAGCAGGCGGCGAGCCCGCGGGGCGCGACCCGATCGCCACCCTGCGCGCCGTAGAGCTGGCTTCGGGCAAGGTCGCACAGGCCGCCGCGGCCCTGCAGCAGACCGCCGACGAGGTGGCGGCCGCTGAGCGGCTCACCGCGCTGGCGCGCATGGAGGACCAGCAGGCCGCCCTGGAGCGGGCGCTGGTCAAGCTGCAGCGGGCCGTCGCCGCCGCGGAGGCTACGCTCCCCGCGGATCAAACGGAGCGTTAGGGGGTCTTCGTCCGAGGAGGTACCCATGCATCGCGCCATCCTGCTCTCCCTCTGCCTGTGCGCCGGCTGCTTCGACAAGGACGACACCGGCTCCGACGGCGAGGACTTCGTCCGCGCCACCATCGACGGCGAGGCCTACAGCGATGGGGGCGGAGCCGCCTTCTTCGCCTCGTCGGATCCGGCCTGGCTGCTGCTGTTTCCCGCCGAGCAGCTCCAGGGCAGCGTCCTCGGCTGGACCGAGGGCCAGACCGGCGCCTGGGATCTGGCCTTCGAGGAAGCCTGCGAAGACGACTGCAACTGGTTGCAGTACCAGGTCGGCGGGGCCACGTGGGTCTCCGCCAGCGGCAGCCTGACCATCGACGCCTGGACCGCGCACACGCCCGAGAACGAGTTCGACGCCCGCATCGGCACCATCGAGGGCACCTTCTCCTCCAGCCTCTCCTGCTGGATGGGCTGCGACACCACGGAGGGCACCATCGAGATCACGGACGGGTCGTTCCGTTCCATCGTGGTCCAGACCGCGGACAAGGGGAAGTAGCCGTAAGGGTCCTCCCCCGGCCGACGTTGTCTGACGCTTCACGCCGCGGAGGCCCCATGCTCGCCCCCCTCCTGCTCCTCTCCCTCGCCGCCCACGCCGAGTCCTGGTGCGCCGAGCCCCTGTGGGTCCACGAGTGGGGGGTGGAGGTCTTCAACGCCGATGGCGTCCGCCGCCCGCCGCCCGGCCTGCCCGCCAGCTTCTACCGCGGCGCCGGGGGTGCCCCCGCTGACGGAACCCCGGTCCGCGACCTGCCCGTGGACTCCGGCGTCCGCGCCCTGCCCGTGCTGCAGTTCTACGCCCCCCGCGGTTGGGGCAGGCAGGTGCCCGTGGCGATCGAGGTGGGCTTCACCCGAGGCGCGGCCAGCGCCTGGTACCCCCAGGTCGACACCTTCAGGAGCGCCGCCGACGCCCATGACGGCCCCGCCCTCGCGGCCCGCAGCGCCCTGCTCGCCCAACGCGCCACGCGCCAGCCCTTCGGCGAGCGCGACCCCCTGCCCGCCGACCCCACCGCCCAGCTCGCCTGGGAGGCCCTCACCCTCACGCCCGAGCCCAGCGCCGCCCCCCTCCCGGCCGAGCAGCCCTGGGTCGAGGCCCTGCGGGTCCAGCCCGCCCTGTGGGTCGAGCGCGGGGCCGAGCGCGAGCGCTTCGTGTTCTACGAAGCCGACACCGCCGAGCGCCCCGCGCTCAGGGTCGAGCGCGGCGAGAGCTGGGCTCCAGATCGCCCGCACTACGTGCTTCACAACGCCAGCGGGCACCCCGTGCACGATGTGCTGGTGCTCCAGGATCACGGCGCGCGCTCCTTCTACGCCCCTCAGATCCCGGCCGGCGCCGCCGCCGGCTTCCTGCTGGACGAAGCTCAGGTGGAGGATCCGGCCGCCCTGCTCAAGGACAAGCTCGTGGACCGTGAGCTGCCCGCCGCTCCCGCAGACTACCGCTGGGACAGGGACGACTGCGTCATGGGCCGCGACCCGGCCCTGCCCGTGAGCGCCGCCCAGGGCCACCGCCTCTTCGCCGACGAGGTGGAGGCCATCCTGTCCATCTGGGGCCCGCGCCTGCTGGAGCAGCGGGGCACCGTCATCCTCTACCGCGAGGACCCGGCCGCGCTGGACGCGCTCATGCCCCTGTCGATCTACACGGACATGTACCACTTCGTGGAGCTCTCCCGCCTCGGCCTGGTGCTGGTGGAGGGCGTGGACCTGGCCGCCATGAGCGCGGAAGGCGCGCGATGATCACCATGCTGCCGGCGGCGGTCCTGCTGACGGGCGGGGTGCAGGCCAAGTCCTGGTGCGCCGCGCCGCTCACGGTGCACGAGTGGGGGGTGCAGGTCTTCTCCAGGGCGACGCCTCAGCCCGGTGTCCCGCTGCCCTCCTGGTTCCACCGCGCGCCGGGTGGCGCCGGCGAGGTGCCTGCCCCGGTTCGAACCCTGCCGGTGGACGGCGGCGAACGCGAGCTGCCCGTGATCCAGCTCTGGGCCCCCGAGGTCTACGGACAGGACATCCCCTTCGCCCTGGAGGTGGGCTTCCACGCCGGTGAGGTCAGCGCCTGGTACCCCCAGGCGGATCGCACCCAGGGCTGGGCCGCGGCCCACGCCGCCCTGGTCCAGGCCGCCCACCTGGAGCTGCTGACCGCCCGGGCCCAGCGCCAGCCCTATGTCCAGGGCCCGGCGCTGCCGGCTGATCCCGCCGCCCAGCTCGCCTGGGACGCCCTGCGCCTGCGGCAGGCCGCCAGCGGAGAGCCGCTGCCCTCCGAGCAGCCCTGGGTCGCCGCCCTGCGCGCCCTGCCCGCCCTGTGGGTCGAACGCGGCGGTGAGCGCGAACGCTTCCTGTTCTACGAGGCCGCGACCCGCGAGCTGCCCGCCGTCGCGCTGGCCTGGGCCGCCTCCCGCGACACCCTCGTGCTCACCAACACCAGCGCCTGGCCCGTCCACGATCTCCTGGTCCTGCGGCGCGCCGAGGGCCGGGTCACCGCCGCGCGGCTGGCCGTCCTGGCGCCCGGCGGAGACGCGCGCCTGCACCTGGAGTCCATGAACGACCCCATCGCGACCCTGCGCCCGTGGCTGCTGGAGCGCCTGGTGGATGCCGCCGAACCCGCACCGGTCCAGGGCTGGAGCATGGACTGGGACGACTGCGTCGTGGGTCGCGACCCGGCCCTGCCCGTCACCTCCTCCAGCGGCCATGGGCTCTACACCGCCGAGGCCGAAGTCCTGCTGGACACCTGGCAGGATCGCCTCTTCGGCCAGGAGGGCACGGTCCTGCTGTACCGCGACGATCCCGCCGCGCTGGACACAGCGGTCCCGCTGTCCGCCTACACCGACATGCACCACTACCTGGTGCTGCACCGGGCGGGGCTGGTGCTGGTGGAGGGGCTGTAGGGTTAGGGGCGGCGCCATGGACCGCGCCCTCCGCCTCGATGTGCTCATCGGCCTCGCGGCCGCCGCACTGGCCCTCGCCGCCACGCTGTGGGCCCTCCGGGCTCCCGCCCCGGAGACCCCCCGCACCGCCGCCGCGATGCTGGCCGCCTTCGACCAGGACGACGACGGCGCCGTGGGCCCCGAGGAGTACGCCCGCGTGGCCAGCGGCGAGCTCTCCTTCGAGCAGCTGGACGCCGATCACGACGGTCGCCTGGCGCCCTGGGAGCTGGAGGTCATCCTGGCCGGCATCAGCCCACTCCAGCCCCAGCGCAACCGGCTACCGCGGGTGCGTTGAGGCTGGAGGTCGAGGTCGAGGGTGGGCCGAGGGCCGAGGGGGCCGAGGCCGAGGGCCGAGGGTGTCAGACACTAGGAATGAGTATTTTGTAAAAAATACTCATTCCTAGTGTCTGACACCGCTCCCTGACACCGCTCCCCGCTCCCTAGCGCTCCACCTGCGGCAGCAGCGGCGGCGGCGCCAGGCCCGCGTCGGTGAACGCCGCGCGGTAGCGGTCCAGGACGGCGCGCACGGCTGGATCGTCCAGGGTACAGGAGCCCTCACTGACCAGCCGGGCCAACCGGGCGGCCGGCACGGGGGACACCAGCCCCTCGCGGGAGAGCTGGCCTTCGAGGCTGTCGAAGAGGCCCTGGAGGCGCCCACAGCTCTCGGCGCGCGCCGGCGCCGGATCCGGCGGCGGCGCGACGGGGTGGGCGGCGGTGGGGGGGCGCAGCGGCGGCCCTTCGGGGACGGCCGCGGACCAGTCGGCCCGGGCGGGTAGCACCGCGATCCCCACCCCGAGGGCCAGGCCCGCGTTGAGGACCAGGGCCGCGAGCGCGGCCGCCTCCAACGCCCAGCCCGAGGACGCGCTCATCGCTGGGCCCCCGCGCGCAGCCGGGCACAGCCCTCTACCGCCAGGTGCTGCCGCTGCCAGGCGTCGCGCAAGGTCACGTAGCGCTGGGCGATGGCCAGGCTGAGCAGGGCGTTGAGCACCAGCAGGATCGGCAGGGCGGTCGAGAGGTGGCGCACGGGGGATCTCTGCGCGGAAAAATGGATTAGAGAGCAGGTCACATGACCCACCGCGCGCCCCCGGACAAGCCCTTGCGCCAGATTCTCCCGCCCCTGCTCGGCGCCCTCATGGCCGGCTGCGCCGCCCCGCGCCCCGTGAGCTTCCTGGTGATCTCCATGGACACCTTCCGGGCCGACCGCCTCGGCCCACGCGGCGCGGACGGCGCCACCCTCACCCCCGCGCTGGACGAGCTGGCCGCCGAGAGCCTCGTGTTCACCCGCGCCTACGCCCAGGCCAACGAGACCCTGTTCTCCCACGCGGCCCTGTTCACGGGCCGCTACCCCTCAGAGATCGCCCCCCTGGACTACCGCCGCTTCCGGCTCACCCCGGACGCCGTCACGATGGCCGCCTGCCTGGGCCTGGAGGGCTACCGCACCGAAGCCGTGGTGGCCGGGGGGCACCTCGCCCCCCAGTTCGGCCTGGGCGCAGGCTTCCAGCGCTACCTGCCCATGGACGACTTCTCCTCCTTCCAGCAGACCGAACCCGTGGCCGTGGCGCGCCTGGAGGAGCTGGCCGCGGATGGGGGCCCCTTCCTGCTCTTCGTGCACGGCTACGACACCCACTCCCCCTACGTGAAGCCCGGCATCCTCTTCCGCCTCGGCTCACCGGACTACGCCGGGATCATGCTGGACGCCGCCCGCGACCCGCTCACCTACGAGCGCATCCTGTTTGACCGCTACTTCCCCGACTTCACCCCCACCCAGATCACGGACGCCGAGGGCGACCAATTCCTCAGCCCCGCCTCCTTCGACGAGCTCGAGGCCCTGGCGGCGGCCCGGCCCGAGGCCGGCATCCCCCTGGAGCGGGCCGATCTGGACTTCCTCCTGCACACCTACGACGCGGCCGCGCGCCACGCCGACTTCTTCGTGGGCCTGTTGCTCGACTCTCTCGATGAGCAGGGCCTGGCCGACGACACCGTGGTGGTGGTGCTCGGTGATCACGGCGAAGACCTCCTGGAGCACGGGCACTTCAACCACCGCCTCTCGCTCCACGACCCCAACGTCCACGTCCCCTTGCTGCTGCGCATCCCGGGCGAGCTGCCCGAGCGCATCGACAGCGCTGTGGCCCTGGTGGACGTGGCCCCCACCCTGCTGACCCTGGCCGGCGCCCGCGAGCGGGAGACCCGCGGCCGCAGCCTGCTGGACCCGCTCCCCGGCCGCGCGGTCTACTCCGAGTCCATGCGCGGCGACATCTCCGTCCGGGACGAGCAGGCCCGCCTGATCCTCAGAGCCTCCGCGCCCGACGGCTGGAGGGCGGAGGGCGCGCCCGCCGGCGCCTGGCTGGGGGACGACGATGGCCAGATCCTGGCCTGGTCGGACTCCCACCGTGCCACCCTCGGGCGGGCCCTGGAGGCGCTGCTCCCATGACGCGCAGCCAGGCGATGTGGGCCGGCATCCTGGGCGCGCTGCTCCTGAGCGCGGCCGCCGTGGCGCGCGCCCTGCTCCCACCCCATCCCCCGGGCATGGCCCGCGCCCAGGTGCTGATCCACGCCGCCGACGGCGATGGCGACGGCACGCTCTCCGCCGCCGAGTACGCCGCCGTGGCCGGCCCGGACCTCCCCTTCGACCTGGTGGATCTCGACGGCAGCGGCGCGCTCGACGCCCGCGAGGTGGTGGAGCTGCTGGTGGCGGTGGACCCCCTCTGCCTGATCCGCCTGCCGTAGATCTACGGCGCCCCTGACGGCGCGGGCCCCGCGGCCGGTGGGGACGGGACCGGCTCCGGCAGCCGGTAGAGCACCGCGAGCAAGGCGATCTGCGCGATCAGCAGCGCCGCCGCCGCCAGGGCATAGCGCGCGAACCGCCGTTCCCGGGGCGCCTGTGGGTCGGAGGGGGAGCCGCTCATCAGGACGCTGCTAACGCGGAGGGCCGCCGGGTGGGGATCAGTCCCCCTCGCACTCCGCCTCGTCCTCGCCCTGGGAGCAGTCCTCCACCCCATCGCAGCGCTGCTCGGCCAGGATGGCCTCGGGCTCGATGTCGTCGCAGAAGACCAGCTCCGTGGTGCAGCCGTCGGTGCGCTCGTCCTGGCCCCCCCAGCAGTCGATCACGCCGTCGCAGACGGCGGAGGCGGGGATGGTCTCGAGGGCCTTGCCGCCGCACTCGAAGGTGCAGCCCGCCAGCAGCAGGATCACGGTGATGAACATGGGCACTCCTGGGCCGGGCGCCTGACCCGCGCGCGCGCTCCATCGTGACCGCGGGCGAGCGAGAGCGCAAGCGCTTCCAGCGAAGACATCTGCTTCCCTTCAGTGGACCAGGCGCTCACCCTGCTCGGGGCCGGAGATCCACCGCGACCCGCTGAACTCCCAGCCATCCACCCCCCACTGGTACTCGAACACCCAGGCCGCCGGGAACGGCGGGCAGCATGAGGGCGGGTGCTGCTTCAACGACCACAACGGCAGCGCCGCGTGGTCCCCGTCGGCGCTCAGCGCGACCCGGCCGAGCAGAACCCACCCGTCCTCGCCCAGGACCGCGTCGCGCCGCGGGTCGAACAGACGCTCCGCCGCCAGGATCGGGCCGAGCGCGAGGGGACAGGCCGCCCGCGCCTTCCACGCCGCCAGCCCCTCCACGCCGACCCACGCCTCCAGGTCGTCGGGTTCGGAGAGCCAATCGGCCGTGGGGACCGTCACAGACGCGATGCGCACCGCAGGCGCGACCGCGCGCTCGAACCGCTGGAGGACCTGGATCTCCGCGGGTTCCGGCGGGCCGCAGCGCCTCTCCGAGCGGGCGCGGTAGGGTCCGCAGGCCACCATCGCGGCGAGGCCGAGGGCCACGCCACCCAGCGCCACAGGACGATGGGCACAGCGGTGACGCATACCCGCATGGTAGCACCGAACGCGCGGCCGTCGGCGACACCGTGATACCTGGCCCTGTACCCCGCGGCAGGAGCCTCCATGGTGAAGAGCAGCGCCGCCCTCCTCCTGGCGGCCGCCACCGCCTGCCGTCCCGACGCCACCGGCGAGGAGGTCACTCCCCTCGAGGTCACGGCCACCGCCCTCGGCCCCCTCTCCTGGCGCCTCGACTTCAGCACCGACGAACCCACCACCGCCACGGCCCTGTGGTGGGAGGGCGAGGGCGCCACCCCGCCCGAGCGGTACGCCTACGTGGAAGACGGCGCGGTCGCCCTCACCCACCACGACCTGCACGTCTACGGGCTGCGCCCCGGCCGCGCCCACCGGGTGCTGGTGCGCGCCATGGGCGAGGACGGCGCCGCCTATGCCTCCGCTCCTCTCACCATCGAGACCCCGAGCGTCCTGCCCCTGCCCGCCCACAGCAACACGGCCTACGCCGAAGTCAGGCTGCGCACCCGCGTCTTCGCCCCCCGCCCCGACCTGATGACCCCCAACACGGTCATCGCCACCAACCTCGCGCTCTCCTCCGTGTCCCAGCTGGCCCAGGTGGTCATCTGGGACCGGCGCGGCCACCCCGTCTGGACCCACTTCACCACCGACGAGACCCGCGGCGGCAGCGGCGATGTGGACGTGCTGCTCGTGAACGGCGAGGGCGCGGACTACCGCGACGACAACGGCGCACGCGCCCTGCTGGTGGGCGGCGGCATCCCGGCCGACACCCGCACCGCCATCGTGGGCCTGGACCACCAGGTGCAGCAGGAGGGCCCCGTCCAGGGCGGGTTCATCTCCAACGACGGCTTCATGCACCACGACCTCGACCTGGTGGACGGCGTGTTCGTCACCCTCACCACCACCATGATCGGCCGCGATCCCTCCGACTGGCTCGTGCTGCACGATCCCGGCTTCGATCCCCTGGTCAACGCGGACCCGCGCCAGGGCGTCCTGTGGGATCTGGTGGTGAGCGAGACCCTGGGCACCGGCTACTTTTCCAACTCGCTGGGTTGGGACCCGGACAGCGCCACCGTCACCTACTACGCCAAGCCCGAGGGGATCCTGTTCGCCATCGACCAGGCCACGAGCGAACCCCGCTGGGTCTTCGGCCCCGGCGTGGCACGCGAGACCTGGCCCGAAGGTGTCGTGACCATCGACACCGTGCAGGACAGCGCCGGCTGCGGCGACGTGTGGCTGGCCGGCGCCCACCACGTCCAGGTGGACCGCGTCGCGGGCGATGGCCCCGACGAGGTGCGGGTCCTGGCCCACGACAACGGCGAGGGCAGCATCGCGGTGGCCGAGCGGGGCTACACCCGCGCGCTGGAGTACCGCCTGGACCTGGCGCGCGGCACCGCCGATCTGCTCTGGGCCTACCCCTGCGGCGAGCCCCCCCACGACGCCCTGGAGCCCCTCTGGTACAAGGACGGGATCTGGGGCGACATCGAGCGGGTCGGCGACAACGTGCTGCTCGTCTCGGGCGAGCCCTGGGAGGAGGAGGACGCCGAGGCCCCCACCGTCAGCGTCATCAGCGAGCTGGCGCCCGACTACGAGGCCCACAGCGCCACCCTGGCCTGGCGCATGGTCCTGGAGGCCGACGACGGGCAGGACGATCTGTTGTTCCCTGGCTTCTACGCCGGGCAGGCGATCCGGGGTCTGTGGGGCCAGGCCGGCGGCGAAGATCTGGACTTCGCGCCAGATGGGGAGGAGCCGCTCGTGCTCTCCTCCTGGAGCAACCTCGTCGAGGGAGGGTGGTAGGGCGCGAAGCCGGGTTCAGGCCTCCACGCTCCCGCGCTCCGGGTCCCGCCTGGGCCGGCCACCCGGATAGACTCGGCATCCCCCGCCGAGCGCACCATGCCCCCTCCCTCCGCCCCCCTCGTCGAGCGCCTGCTGGCCCCCCTGGCCGTGGCGGTGCTGCTGGGCTTCGCGGCCCAGGCCGCGGTGGTGGGCGCCGCTCTGGCACAAGGCTGGCCCCGCTGGCGCGCGGCCGGGTCCGATGACCTGCAGGCTGCCTTGCTGGCGCGCGTTCCCGACGCGAGCGCGGCGGCGCCGCTGGAGCCAGGCGCGTCAGCCTCCACAATGGCCCCCCCCACCGGCGAACCCGACGGCCCCCAGCGCGACCCCTCCTGCCAGTGGCTGGCCGACAACCTCCACGCCGCCGGGAACCGGCTGGAGAAGCGCGGCGTGCCCGATCCGGTGACCGCCGAGGAGCGCGAGGCCGCGGTGGGCTTCCACGGCTGTTCGCCCGAAGATCCTGCCGTCCAGGCCCTCTTCGATCGCTACGCCGACGCCTTCCGGGCCGCCGGCCTGCCCCTGCCGGGCCGCATCTTCCCGGGCGAGAGGTGAGCATGGCCGCCCCCTCCGCCCGCCGCGTCGCGCTGCTGCTCCTGCTGCTGAACGGGCTTTTTGCCCTCGGGATCGCGGAGCGCTCCCACACCCTGCGCTCGGCGTGGCAGGCCTACGAGGTGCGGCGCGAGGCCTGGCTCGTGCTCCACGCCGAATTGCTGCGGCGCCACGGCGAGGAGGCGATGGAGTGAGCCACGTCACACTGGCCGTAGCGCTCGGTGGCCTGCTGGGCTGCGGCGAGCCCCAGCCCGAGCGCCCCAACCTCATCCTGATCTCGCTGGATGGCATGCGCGCCGACCGCACCGGCGTCGGCGGCAACCCGCGCCTCCCCACGCCCACCCTGGACCGCTTCGCCCGCGAGGGGGTCTGGTTCGAGCGCGCCTTCTCCCAGGCCAACGAGTCCCTCTTCTCCCACAGCGCGCTGCTGACGGGCCGCCACGTGCCCGAGATCGCCCCGGCCGACTACACCACCTTCGCCCTCCCCGACCGCGCCATCCTGCTGGGGGAGCTGCTGGCCACCTGGGGCTACCACAGCGCGGCCTTCGTGGCCGGCGGGCACCTGCACGCCGCCTACGGCTTCGACCAGGGCTTCGAGGTCTACGACGACCGCCACGACTTCGGCGCCTTCTTCCACAAGGCCCCCGAGGCCCTGGCGTGGCTGGAGCAGACCCGCGCCCAGGCCCCCGAGGCCCCCTTCTTCCTCTTCCTGCACGGCTACGACTGCCACCGTCCCTACCTGCACCCCGGCCTCTGGTACCATCCGTACTCGGACGGCGCCGATCACGCCGCCATGGACGCCATGCTCTCCCGCCGGGCCGACACCGAGCGCGTCTACGCCGGCCGCTACTACCCGGCCTTCCCGCTCGATCATTTCTTCCACGCCAAGGGCGACCCGATCCTCGATCCGGGCGGCTACGCCCGCATCCGCGACTGGGCCGAGACCCACGACGGGGTGGCGCTGTCCCAGGGCGACATCGACCACCTCATCGCCCACTACGACGGCGGGGTGTTGGCCGCCGACCTGCAGGTGGGGCGCTTCCTGGAGATCCTCCAACAGCGCGGCCTGCTGGAGCACACCCTGGTGGTGCTCACCGCCGATCACGGTGAGGATCTGCACGACCACGGCTACTTCAACCACCGCGCCGTGCTCGCCGACGCCACCACCCACGTGCCCCTGGCCTTCTGGGGCGCGCCGCTGGATCCGGCCGTACGCGGCCAGACGCGCTCCGATCTGGCGGGCGCCATCGATGTGGTGCCCACCA
Organism: Pseudomonadota bacterium; assembly: GCA_043814015.1. GTDB lineage: Bacteria > Myxococcota_A > UBA796 > UBA796 > JAFGLY01 > JBDRKM01. The sequence continues at coordinate 22,376 of JBDRKM010000423.1, read as the reverse complement.
TCCTCGGCCTGCTGGGCCTCGCCCCACCCGAGCCTTTGTCCGGGCGCGACCTGTTCGCTGGCGAAGAGCCCGACGCCACCGTGGTCCAGGTGGGCGTGCTGCCCCAGGTCTCCGTCCGCACCGGCACCCACCGCCTGACCTTCGCGGGGGTGGGCGCCGAGAGCGGCCTGTTCCCCGCCGCCCTGCAGGCCGCGCCCCTGACCCCGGAGTGGTTCACGCTCTACGACCTGGCGACCGACCCGCGCGAGCAGCACAACGCGGTGCTGGAGCAGCCCGGGCAGGCCGCAGCCCTGCGCCGCGCCCTGGTCGCCTGGGCCCTGTCCATGCCGCGGGATCTGGCCGCCGAGCCGCCCCTGATCGACGACCAGCTCCAGCGCACCCTGCGGGAGCGCGGCTACTGGTAGCGACCCAGGGCGGGCAGATCCCCCAGGCCCACCTCCCAGAATGCGTGCGCCCAGGCGGCCAGCAGGGTGTCGGCCTGGGGCGGGACCTCGGCGCCTGGCGGGCAGATCCCCTCCCGCAGGCGCGCCTCGGGCAGCCAGCGCTCGACGGGCTCACCGCGGCGCGCGGCTTCGGCCGTCAGGCGCTCCGCGAGCAAGGTGTCGAGGCGGCACAGATCCCGCGGGCTGTAGCCAAGATCCGGCGGGACTTCGTCGGAGGGGGGCTCCGCCGGCGTGGCGGGCGCACCCGGCTCCTCGGCGGGGGGCGGCAGCGCCCGGGGCGGCCAGGGCGCGAGCCACAGCGCCGCCAGCAGGCCTCCCTGCAGCACGGCCAGCCCGCCAGCCGCGATGGCCACGACACGCCAGGCGCCGCTCACGGCAGGATCTCCGCCTGCCGGGCCAACACCTCGTCGCGCACCAGGCAGTCCACGATCCAGTCCTCGGCGGTGAAGGCCGCACACACCTCGGCCAGCGTGTGGCCCGAGGCCTCCATGGCCGCCTCGTCCAGGTAGGCGTTGAGGTACTGCACGTCCTCGACCACGGGCCGCGCCGCCGTGCCCAGGCGGGCCTCCACCCGGACCTGCAACGGCGCCCGCTCATGCCGGCGTGGGTCGCTGCCCTCCTCCGGGCGGGCCAGGGTAGGGCCAAAGCCGTGGTCCGAGGTCACGATCAGCAGGAAGTCGTCGCCCGCGCGCGCGTGCAGGGTCTCCAGCCAGCGCCCGATGAAGGCGTCGAGCGCGTCCATGCCGGCCTGGTACTCCTCCGTGTCCGCGCCCCAGCGGTGGGCGATGTTGTCGAGCACCTTCTGGTTGAAGAGCACCAGGTCCGTGACCCCGTCGTCCCCCACCCCCTCCTGCACCATCGCCAGCCCCACCGCGCGCTCGCCGATCTCCACGTTGTAGGGGGAGCGGAACAGGTCGCGCTCGCCCTGCAGCCGGTGCCCGAGGAAGCTCTCCCCCGCGTGCTCCATCAGCATGGCGCGCGCGTCCACCTGGGCCAGGTAGGTGATGGGCGCGTAGAACTCCTCGTTGGTCTCCATGGGGCCCGAGTAGCGGTGCTGCCAGGCCACCACGTCGGCATCTCCGCCGGACCAGGACCGCCCGTGCCCGGCCATGGCGATGGCCGCCCGGGACTGGCTCGAGAAGCTCACCACCACCGGGCGGTTGCCCTGCCCGGCGTCGTACAGATCGGCCGCGGTGGGCACCAGCAGGCGCTCGGGGTCGTTGCCCTGGAAGACCTCGGTGTAGTGCCCGGGGGCGGTGCGGGTGTGGTTGATGGGGATTCCCGTGCGCGCCGGGGGCTGGCCCGTGGCCAGGGCCGCGTGGCTGACCGTGGTGCTGGAGGACATGAAGTCGAGCAGGGCGCGGTCGTACTCGCGGGAGAGGGCCCGCAGGCGGGCGAAGTGGGGCTGCTGGCCCAGGTAGTGCTCCCACATCCAGTACGGACAGGCGTCCATCACCAGCACGCAGACCACCTTGAGGTCGCCGTGGGGTGGCACCTGCAGCGCGGGGGCGGTGACGCCGGCCGGGCGAGGCACGCCGAGCACGTCCATCAAGGTGGCGCCCACGCTCTCCAGCGAGACCGCCGCGTGCCGCACCCCCGGGCTCGGGTCGCCGGGGACATAGACCAGCAGGGGCACGTGCCGCTCCCAGTCGTAGGCCGAGAGGTGAAAACCCCGCTTGCGGGCGTCGCTGGAGTCGTCGCGATCATCGTCGAGCACGTAGTGGCCGGGAGCGAGGTGGAGGAAGACCTGACCGGACCAGTCGGGGTGGAGGGAGCGGGCGTAGAGGTCCACCAGGGCGGCGTGGTCCAGCGGATCGGGCTCGCCGGCGTACATGGCCGCCAGCGCCGCCTCGGTGGCGCCGCCGTGATCGCGGCTGCGCCCGCGGCCCCGGCCCCGGCCCGAGCGCTCGTTGGGATCGAGCTCGGGGTCGTCGTCGTCCACGCCGAGGGCCGGCTCGAGCTGGCGCGGGGCCTGCGGCTCGACGGGCGGGGAGGAGCAGGCGCCGAGGGCCAGGGCGAAAAGACAGGTCGGGGCGAGAGGAGGGATCACGCCGTCGGAGATAACCGGGCGAGCGTGGCGTGGGTTCCGAAGTCGGAAGCAGGCCACCGACCCCGACTACCTCTGCCCGCTGTCCTTTCCGCCCCGGCCCCGGCGCGGTGCCCCCGCGTCCGTCCCCCGGCGCGGATCGGCGTCGATGACGGGGATCTGCTCCTCGAACAGGCTCGGCCAGCCTTCGGTGGCGTCGCAGTCCGGCAGGGCCCGCCCGATGGCGCCGTCCACCCCGCCCGCGCGCACACCACCCCGGAAGTAGAGCACGGGCACGCCGCCCTCCTCCACCACCATGGGGTTGTCCACCACCTGGGCCATCCACGGGGCCGCGCCCGGACGCAGCACCACCTCGGCCTTGTCGAAGGGGAAGCGCTCGGGGTTGCGGCTGGGCATGCGCACGATCTCGGACCACATCTCGAGGTCCTGGTCGGCCCCGTGCTCCCGCCGCCAGTGGGGGTACCACTTGTGCTCGGTCCACAGGTGCCAGCGGCCGGCGACGTGGTCCACCATGGGGGCGCCCAGCACCTCGCCGCCGTACAGCGGCTTGAAGCCCACGACCTTGCGATCCGAGAGGGACCAGGCCTGGCCGTCGGCGCCGGTGGCCATGCAGATGTTGGAGCGGGAGCGGTCACCGCAGCGCAGGACCATGCGCAGCAGATCGCCGTCGCGAAAGACCTGCGGGTCCCACAGGCTGTTGCGCATCCAGGGCTCCGTGGCGCGCAGCACGGGCTCGCCAGGCAGGACCTGCAGGGTGCGACCGTCGGACGAGGTGGCGGCGTAGATGACCCGCTCCTTGGTGGACAGGTTGGCGCGCAGCCACACGCGGATGCCCTCCTCCTCCACCAGCGTGGTGGTGCAGCCGATGTGCACCACGCCGCGGTCGGCCAGATCCGCCAGGGTGAGGACCGGCACCGGCTCTACGCGCCACCGCCCGCCCTCCTGGATGGCCCGGCCGATGCCGCTGCCGCCGTCGAGATCGGAGTACTTGAACCACATGGCCCGCCCGCCGCCGGGCAGGTCGAAGATGTCGGCGCAGGAGACCAGCTCGGTGCGCCAGGTGCCGTTGGGGTCGGGCGCGATGACGGGCTCGAGCTCGGCGACGAAGCGATGCGGCGAGGCGCAGGTCATGGCCGCCGGCAGGGGCGGCGCCGGCTCGCCAAGGCCCAGGCGGTAGGCCAGCACCACCAGGCCAGCACCGAGGACGGCGCCCACGGCCAGCAGCGCGAGGAGCCGGCGGCTATTCGTCGTCGTCCCCACCCTGCTCGTCCTGCTCGCCCTTGCGCCAGCCGCCGCCCGCGACGGTGGAGAGCACCTCGGACTGGTAGCGGGTGCCGAGCTCCGGCCCGAGGACGCCGTTGATTTTCATGGCGCAAGCATCGATCTCACGCAGGATAGCGTTTTTCTGCGTGTGGCGCGCGGTGCGGTCCGCGGCGGGATCGGCACGGATGGCTTCGATGGCGGCGCGCAGCTCCTCCATGGCCCCGCGCACGGCCTCGACCTTGGCGGCATCGGTCACGTTCTCGGTGAGGAAGCGCTCGGACTGGGCCTGCAGCTCCTGGCCACGCCCACCGTGCTTCCGCTCGCCGTCGCCCTCGCCGGTGCGCCCGCCGCGCTCACCGCGCTCCCCCCGCTGGGTCCGCGCGCCACCGCCGCCGCCGCTACCACCCCCCTGCCAGCCAGAGGACATGAGCGTGACCCGCCGCTCGGTCTCGGCGACGCGACGGGACAGGCCCAGGGTCATGGCGCCGAACGCGAGCATCCCCACGAAGAGGACGGCCACGAGCCCCCACAGCAGGAGGCGCTCGTTGCGCGGCGAGAGGGCTGGACCGGAGGGAGGGACGACGGGGTCTTGTTCGCTCATTGCCCCCGCCTAACCGGACCGATAGGGCTCTGCCCGTGAGCGTCCCACCGCCGCTCTTTGGCCTTTGCCTCTCCCTGCTGTCCCTGGGCTGCGGGGAGCAGGGGCCTGCGCCGGCGCCCCCGGTACCCACCGAGCCGGCCGTCGCCGAGGAGGGCTGGACCCCGGATCCCTGGGACCCGTCCCGCTTCCGCTCCGACCACGACCCCATCCTCTCGCCCTCCCGCCACCGCGCCTGGGCCCAGCAGGGCGTGCGCTGCCCCGAGGTGGCCCCCGCGGGGGACCATCGCGCCCTGTGGTTCACCTGGTGGAACCATGACGGCCAGACCGGGCTCGGCCGCGCCCTGCAGGTGGGCGAGCTGTGGGCCATCGACCCGGCACCCGCGCTGTCGGCCCGGAGGCTCGAGGGAGTCGACTCCCTCGGCTGCGTAGCCTGGCTGGCGGAGCCCGACGGCAGCCTGCGGGGCTGGGTGGACGCCACGGACGATCACGGCCGCACCGCCATCTACGCGCTGACCTCCCCCGACGGGCGCAGCGTGGTGTTCGACGACCGCCCCGTCCTGAAACCCCACGGTCCCTGGGACGAGCTCGAGCTCGGCGAGCCCTCCGTGGTCCGCGACGGGGACACCCTGCGCATGTACGTCCGCTGCGGCACTCCCGAGGAGAGCGGCGTCTGTACCGCCACCTCCCGCGACGGCCGGTCATGGGGCCTGCACGAGGGGAGCGTCATCTTCCGGGGCGACCACCGCCAGATCCACCAGCTCTACAGCCCCTTCGCCGTGCTGTTCGAAGGCACCTGGCACCTGTGGGTGGGTCGGCAGGACCTCCTGTGGCACAAGGGCGAGGCCTTCCTCGGCGAGCGGGACACCGGCGCGCCGGCGTTCGCCAACCCGCAGCGGTTCGCGATCCTGCACGCCGCCAGCAAGGATCCGACCCGCTTCGAGATCGACGACATGCCTGTGGTGCACAAGCCCGGCCGCCACCGCTGGGACCGGCGGCTGGTGGGCGATCCCTGCATCGAGCGGATCGAGGGCGGGGTGGTCGCGTGGGTCTGGGGCTCGGACGACCCCTCCCGCGGCGACATCGGCCGGGCCTTCGCCCAGGAAAAACCCACCACCCTTGAGACTGAGGCCGAGCCGCTGGGCGCACGCGCCCTGGGCCCCCTGACCCTGACCCTGCACGCCACCCCCACGGGCGAGGAGATCGTCGCCGACGGGCTCACCTACCGGCTGCGCCGCCTCCCCGCGGGCACCTTCGTGCTGGGCAGCCCCCCGGAGGAGCGCGGCCGCGATCCGGACGAGACCCCCCATGACGTGCAGTTCACACGCCCCCTGCTGATGGCCGAGACCGAGGTCACCCAGGCCCTCTGGGCCGCCGTGACCGGCACCGCGCCGGCGGAGTTTCCGGGCCGCGATCGCCCGGTGGAGCAGGTGTCCTGGGACGACGCGATCCGCTTCTGCGACCTCCTCTCCGTGGCGGTCGGCCTCGAACCCGCCTACCGCGACGAGCCCACCGGCCTGCGCTGCATCGCGGACGGTCCCGGCTTCCGCCTGCCCTCGGAGGCCGAGTGGGAGTACGCCGCACGCGCGGGCGGCGAGAACGCGCTCTACGCCACTACCGGTGAGCTGTCAGCCGGCGCCTGGTGGCGCGAGAACTCCGGCGGCCAGACCCACCCCGTCGGCACCCTCGCGCCCAACGCCTGGGGCCTGCACGACATGACCGGCAACGTCTACGAGTGGGTCTGGGACTTCAAGGCGCCCTACCCCCCGACCCTGCAGATGGACCCGCTCGGCCCCTTCACCGGCACGGAGTTCAAGGTCGAGCGCGGCGGCTCTTTCCGCAACGGGAAGAAGAACATCCGCATCGCCAACCGCGGCCGCTTCCCCCACGACGCGCGCAGCATGAACCTGGGCCTGCGGATCTGCCGAACCGCCCCGGTGGAGCCCTGACGCCGCGCTCCTCTGTCGGACCTGGCGCCCAGCCCCCCACAGAAGTTGCCATTTCCCGCCCAGCCCCCCACAGAAGTTGACACCCCGGGTACCCGAGGCGCAGCGCCGCACCAGAGAACGCCCGTTTTCGTCCAGGACCAGCCCCGAGGCGGCCTCCACTGGCAACTTCCGGGGCACCCTGGGCGCTACCTGGAAACTCCAGGACCACCCTGGGCTCCCGCAGCGCGCGATCTGCTCCGCCTCAGCCACCGGACCCCGAGCGCGGCCAGGCCACGGAGGCGGCCAGCAGGTAGGCCAGCACCGCGACGCCGAGGAAGGCATCGCGCCCGAAGCTCAGGAAGACGAGGAAGAACAGCGCGCCGGTGGCCAGGGTGCCCAGCGCGTCGGCCAGCAGCGCGCGACCCACCAGCCCGGTGTGGACCCGCGCCAGGCCGAGAGGGAAGAACATGCCGAGCAGCAGGCCGCCGGGCAGCAACGCCAGGGCTCCCACCAGCTCACGCCACAGCAGCGAGGCCGACATGAAGGGCAGCAGCCGCATCCCCAGCGCATGCAGCCCGAGCAGGCACCCCGTGCCGACCACGCGCACCGCCAGCCCCGGCACCCGACCGCGCTGCACCAGGCGCCCTGCCAGCCAGGAGCCCAGCGCACCGTAGGCCAGCAGCGCGATGACCACGCGCGTCATGGTGGTGATCTCGTCCTGATAGAAGGAGCGGAACCCGAAGAAGGTGGCCATCTGTACACCCGTGTGGGCCACCCCCAGCAGCGCGAAGTAGGCGGTGGCGCCCACCCGTCCGGGCGGCCCGCGGGGGACGGCGACCGCCAGCAGGCCGAGCAGGACCAGCAGCAGCACCGCGGCGCTCTCCAGGTGCATGGCGCGCCGGCCCTCGGGGCCCAGGTACCACCAGCCGAAGAAGGGGCGATCGTCCGTGAGATCCCAGCGTTCCCACTCGGGGACCACGCCCTCGAAGCGCGGGGTCCACTCCGTGTGGACCCGGGTGCGGGGATCGGCCGGATCGGCGCGGTCCACCCCCCAGGCCACCACCCCCGCCACCGCCTCGTCGAGGCGCGCCTGGGAGCGCGAAGCCAGCAGGAACAGGAAGCGCTCGGAGCTGGCCGCCATGTTGCGTGGGACCGACAGCACGGCGGTGTGCGCCCCGGCCGCCTCCAGGGAACGCTGCACGTGGTGCGGGAGGTAGTTGTCGCGCCCACCGTCGCCCACGCGGTTGAAGTTGGCCGCGAACATGCCATCCGGGGCCAGCTTGTCGAGGTACCCGCCGATAGCCTCGCGGGTGTAGAGGTAGTAGGGGCTGGAGGCCGAACACAGGGCCAGCAGCGGCTGGTAGCGGGCCGACTCCAGGATGATGAAGTCCCAGCCTCCCCCGGAGGACTCGATGGCGTAGCGACCGTCGGCGGCCATCGCGTCGACCTGCTGGTAGATGCCGCCGTTGAGCTCGGGCTCCAGATCGCGCAGCAGGCGGATGACCGCGCCGTCGCGCTCCACGGCGCGGATGCCCTTGTGCAGCGGGATGGGGAACAGGGAGAGGCCGCGGCCGCCGCCGGTGCCCACCACCACCACGCGGTCTTCGGGCTGCACCAGGGAGTAGACCGAGCGCTGCAGCAGGGCCAGGCGCCGGGAGAGATCCTGATCGCGCAGGTCCCACTGGAATTGGAAGTTGTACATGCCGGAGTAGTACCCGGCCCTGCGCTTGCCCTGGTGGCGCTCCACCAGCATGAACAGGGAGAAGGGGCTCCAGCCGCGCCAGACCACGTCGGCCTCGCCGCCCAGCACCTCGTCCTCGGCGTCGCCGGTCGCGTCCGCCAGCACCCCGCGGCGATCGTTGCCCAGGGCCAGGGAGGCCCGGCCCGCGTAGCTGGAGCGCAGGGACTCCAGCCCGCCGTCCAGATCCGTCAGGGCCCCGAGCGCCAGGAAGGCGGCCAGCAGAGGCAGGGCCAGGCGCGGCAGCACCAGCAGGGTGAGCGCGCAGGCCACCAGCATGGCGTGCACGCCCACGTGGGCCACGAGCCACTGGTTGGCCGCGTAGCCCGCGAGCAGCCCCAACAAGTGCAGGCCCCAGGCGCCGCCCAGGCTGCCCGGGCCGCCCTCGCGCGCGGTGGCCACCAGCCGCGCCAGGGCCATCCCCAGCAGGGTGTACCAGGAGGCCAGCGCCACGCCGTACAGGGCCGAGGCCGCCACCACCAGCCCGGTGGTGGGCCCCACCAGGTCGGTGCGCAGGGCCACGAAGAGGAAGCCGAGCAGGGCCAGGCCCGCCAGGCGCAGCGGGCCGTCCACGGTGCCACCGCGCGCCGCGGCGCCGCCCCGCAGCCAGCCCTCCACCACGGCCCCGACGCCCACGAAGGCGTAGGCCACGGGGTAGAGGAACAGCAGCAGGGACTGCACCAGGGTGCCGTGCCGGCTCACGTTCACCGACAGCTCCAGCGAGGCCGCGAAGTGCGACACGGCCATCACCACCCCGAGGTGGAACAGCAGCGCGGCGACGGTGGGACAGCGGAGGAGGGGCATGGGGCTCCGTAGAAGCGCGCCAGGTTATCACCCCGGGTCCCTTCGACCCACGGGCCCGCCCTGATCGCTCCCCTGCCCCTGCTGGCGCTCCTGGCATGCGCGACCCCCACACCGCCCCAGCGCCCCCCGTCCATCGTGCTCATCTCCATCGACGGGATGCGCGCGGATCGTGCCCACTTCGACGGCAACCCCCACCTCACCACCCCCAACCTCGACGCGCTCGCCGCCCAGGGAATCCGCTTCCCGGACTCCTACAGCCAGTCCAACGAGTCGCTGCTGTCGCACGCGCCCATGCTCACCGGGCGTTTCTCCAGCGAGATCGCCTACCCGGACTACCTCCGGTATTACCTGCCGGAGGATGCCGTGCTGGTCTCCGAGATGCTGGACGCCGCCGGCTACGACACGGGCGCCTTCCTGGCCGGCGGCCACATCAAGGGGGTGTTCGGCTTCGACCAGGGGTTTGACGCCTTCTTCGAGAGCGAGGACTTCGGCTCCTTCCACGAGACCGTGCCCGCCGCCATCCGCTGGCTGGCCGGCCGCCCCGAGGACGCCCCGTTCTTCATCTTCCTGCACGGCTACGACTGCCACCGGCCCTACCTGCACGACTCCGTGTTCTTCCACCCCTTCACCCCGGGTGAGAAGAACCGCATCGACAAGCTGCTCAAGCACCGCAACTTCACCGAGCACGTCTACGACAAGGTCGCCTACGCCGACTTCTCCGCCGGGCGGGTCTGGCACAGCAGCGGCGAGCGCATGCTCAACCCCGACGCCTACCTGGACCTGCCGGCCCACGCGGCCCTGGATCACGATCCGGAGGACGTGATCCCCATCGACGACAAGCAGATCGACCACATCTTCGCCCACTACGACGGCGCGGTGCTGGCCGCCGACACCTACGTGGGGCTGTTCCTGGAGGCGCTGCAGCTCGCGGGCCGCTGGGACGACACCCTGGTGATCGTCACCGCCGATCACGGCGAGGATCTGCAGGATCACGGCTACTTCAACCACCGCGCCGTGATCTTCGACTCCACCACCCGCGTGCCCTTCATCCTGGGCGGCGGGCTGGTGCCCGAGGCCACCCGCGGCACGGTGCGGCCCGAGCTGGTGCAGGCCGTGGACGTGGTCGCCACCATCGCCCAGGCGGCCGGCACCGTCCCGCCCGGCACCTCCCGCGGGCGCGGCGTCTGGGGCGCGGCCACCGGCGGCGGGATCGAGGCCCGCGACATCGTCTTCCAGGAGGGCGTGCTCGGGCAGCTCTCGGCCCGCACCGCGCGCTTCCGCCTGGTCTTCACCGGCTTCCGCCTGACGGACCCGGAGCTCCACGTCCACCTGGCCGAGGAGCCCCTGGGCGGCGGCCACTTCGCCCTCTACGAGAGCCTCGAGGACCCCAAGGAGCAGGTGGACGTCCTGTCCGCGTTCCCCCAGGAAGCCCAGCGCATGCGGGAGGCCCTGGTGGCCTGGCACGCCAGCCTCGACCACGGCACCGGCACCCGGCAGCTCACCCCTTCGGAGCAGAAGATGCTCCAGGACCACGGGTACTGGTGATGCGGGCGGTCTTGCTGCTCCCCCTGCTGCTGGCGGCCTGCGACCGCCAAGAGGCGCCGCTGCGCATGGGCTACTTCCACGGCGGACGCAACACCCTGCTGTACCGGGCCATGGACGACGGCGCCTACGAGCGCGCCGAGGTCAACGTGGTCTTCCGCGCCACCCGCAGCCCCGACGACCCCACCTTCATCGACCTGCCCGAGCACCTGCGGGACTTCGAGCGCGCCAAGAGCCAGAAGGGCGCCGGCATGATGGGCCGCACCACGGGCCCGCAGATCGTGGCGGAGCTCGAGGCCGGCCGCCTCGAGTGCGGCATGATCGGCGAGTCCACCTTCCTGACCGTGGTGGACGAGGGCCTCCCCTGGTCCGCCATCGCCAAGCTGGGCCAGGACACGCGCGAGTCCGCCGGCAAGGTGGTGCTGGTGCGCTCCGACCTGGACATCGAGGGCCCCGAGGACCTGCGCGGCCTGACCTTCGGCAGCCGCGAGTCCGGCCCCTACGACCAGGTCATGGTCCGCGAGTTCCTCCTCTCCCGCGGGGTGGAACTCTCCTCCGTGATCATCCTGGACCAGATCCCCCCCGACGACCTCAAGCGCATGCTGGAGGATCAAGAGCTGGACCTCGCCTTCCTGCACCTGGTCATCGCGGCCCAGCAGGTGGAGCGCGGCACCTACGAGCTCTACCCGGGTTTCGCCTTCGACTTCGCCGACCCGGCCCTGTCCCAGTCCCTGCTGGTCTGCCCGAACGCGGTGATCGCGGCCCACCGCGAGGCCCTGGTGCGCTTCATCGCGGCAACCATCCGGCGCGTCCGTTACGAGCAGGCCCTGCCCGCGCGGGAGCGCAGCCGCTTCTCGGGCTCCAAGTCCTTCGGGATGGACCTCACCTTCTTCGAGGACTTCAACATCCCGCAGTACAGCGAGCGCCCGCTCATCCAGGTGGACCTGCTGACCGAGATGCAGCGCCTGCTGCTCGAGCACCGCATGGTGGACCAGGCCCGCGACATCGTCCCCTGGGTGGACAACTCCCTGGTGGAGGAGGCCATCGCCCTGGTGGAGGCCGCGCCCGAGGGCGCCTACCCCGCCGCAACCCTCACCGTAATCCCCGGTTCGCCCGCGGCCCGGCTCATCGCCGTGCTCGACCAGGACGGCGACGGCCGCTTCTCCACCCAGGAGTTCGAGGACGTGGCCTACAGCACCCGCCGCGCCGCCGACTGGGACCAGGACGCCGACGGCTTCATCGACGAGGCGGAGCTGCGCGCCCTGCTGGCCCAGGTCTCGCCGCTGATCGAGGGGTATCGCGGAAAGGACCGCCACAAGCGGAAGGAGGTGGAGGCCGACGAGGAGGGCGAGGACGAGGGCAGCCTCAACAAGGCGCTGCGCTCCTACGGGGTCAAGAAGGGCAAGGACAAGGAGCGGGACGAGCAGGAGTGGTAGCGCTCACTCCACCCCGAAGAACGGCGAGGCCCACAGGCGGTGCTCGATGCCCTGGATGTCGGCCCGCACGCGCACGTAGCGCACGTCACCGGCGGCGATGTCCAGCGGCTCGGTCAGGCTGGCGCTGCCCTCATCGAGCCAGACCTCGCCCCAGGCGTCCAGCACCTGGATCTGCCAGCCCTCCACGGAGCTGTCGGTCATGCGCACCATCAGGGTGACGGGGGAGGCGGCCGCGGGCACGTCATCGCCCGGCAGGTAGAGCACCCCATCCTGGCCGAGCGCAGCGATCTTGGCGCTCCCGAAGCGCCAGGAGGCGGCGAAGGTGTGGCGCGCCTCGATGGCGTCGAAGATCTCGCCGCGGCTGCGCTCCATCCCGACGGTCAGCGCCCCGGTGATGCCGCCCGGAGCCATGTGGATGATGTAGTTGCCCTCGCTGTCGGCGGTCCCCACGATGGCACCGGGGCCATCCGCGGTGGAGCCGGGCCGGCCGTCGTGGCTGTCGGTGCCGCCCACGAAGCCGAGCGCATGGCCCTCCTGCAGCGCGGTCTGGACCGCGCCCTCGGAGACGTGGTGGGGGGAGTGCATCCAGTCGCAGCCCTCATCGGTGGGGTCGGCGCACTCCGAGGAGCCGTGCTCCGAGTAGATCTCCACCACGCGGTCGCCGAGATCGCGGTTGATGTCGGCCGACCAGAGGACGGGCCGGGGCAGATCCATGGCCGGGTGGTGGTACCAGGAGAGGTACCGGACGCCGTCGCCGCAGGTGGTGGCCGCATCCGCCAGGCCCTGCATGAGCTCGTCGGGCTCCTCGGCGAAGGCCTCGCGCGGGCGGTAGTCCTCCACCCCCCACTCCACCTTGCGCGCGTAGGGCCGGGCGCCGCCAATCCAGTAGTCCTCGCAGGGCTCCAGCGCGTCGAACAGCACGGTGCGGTGCCCGCCGGCCTTGAGCATGACCTCGTTCTCGGGGTCGAGGACGCCGAAGCTGGCGGTCCACTCGTACCCCACGATGGGCACGAGGCGGCCGCCGTCCTCGTCCTGGGCCACCAGCAGGCTGGCCTCCCAGATGCTGGCGCTCAGGTGCAGATCGTCGCGCAGCCAGGTCTTGAACTCGGCGTGGTCCGTGATGGCGATGAAATCGAGCCCGGCGTCCTCGGCGAAGCTGTAGGCGTCGGAGGCGGGCCAGTCGCCGCGGGGCGCGCAGAGGTTGTCTTTGTCCTCGCAGCCGTCGTAGGAGTAGTTGGTGTGGGAGTGCAGATCGCCCCAGAAGGTGAAGCGCCCGGTCTGCAGATCGAGAACGGTGGCTTCGGCGATGTCGAAGCCCACCTCGTCCTTGATCACCTGCAGGTGGAAGGTCGCGGGCCAGGCCACAGGCTCGGGCTCCTCGGCGTCCCACCAGGTCGGCACCTCGGCGGGCAGGGCGCCGTCGTCCCAGCGCTCCCACCAGGCAGGGTCGCTGGCCCAGCCCCAGGAGACGTCGATGCCGTCGGGATCGTACCAGAGCCAGGTCCCGTCGCCGCGCTCCACCGCCAGGCCCAGCGGCAGGCCGTCGAGCGCCGGGCCGCTCCAGGTCATGGTGGCGCCGGTGCGGTCATGGCGATCCGACAGCGGAGGATCGCTGGCCGCGATGGTCACGGCCTCGGGGACGATCTCCACCTGCTCCGCTGGCCCGACCCAGCGGTAGGTTTCGCCGGGATCCACGTCCACCCAGAGGTGACCCTCAGTGGCGATGGTCGTGCCCTGCCCGCCGTCGTCGAGCCGCTCGATGCGCTCGCCGGGCTGCAGATCGCGGCTGGCCCACAGGGCCGTGACCTCGGTGCCCGCCACCGCCCACAGCTCGGGCGGCGGGCTGGCGGGCGGGCTGGTGTCGTCGCCGTGGAAGCGATCGCAGCCCGCGAGCAGGATCAGGATGGGCAGGAGGGGCGACGTCCGCATGGTGGCCTCACCCACCGTGATACCCCGCTTCGGCGCCCGGTCACAAGGGAAAGTCTGTGAGGGGGATCGCAGGGAAGCTCACGAGGTAGACGACGTCCTCTCCCCGCTCGCCCTCCGTGGTCGTCCGCACCTCCTCCACCACCGGGAACGCGGCGCGCAGCGTCTCGAGGAAGGCCGCGTTCGGGCCCGGGCTCCAGATGGCCAGCACCCCGCCGGGCTTCAGGGCCGCCGCCGTGACCCGCAGGCCCTCCGGTCCGTAGAGCCAGGCGTTGCCGGGGGTCGCCAGCCAGCCCGGGCCGTTGTCCACATCCAGCAGCATCAGATCCCAGGCCGCGCCGGGGGAGCGCAGCACCGCCGCGAGATCGGCCACCCACACGCGCACGCGGGGGTCGTCCAGCGCACGGCCGTTGGTGGCGGCGAAATAACGCCGGTTCCAGTCCACCACCTTCGCGCCCAGCTCCACCACGGCCACCGCGGCGACCCCGGGCAGGTCGAGCGCCGCCCGCAGGGTGTGGCCCGCGCCCAGGCCGCCCACCAGCACGGACAGTTCCGCGCGGGGCTCCGGGAGGCGCTCCCAGGCGAGGCGCGCCATGCGGGCTTCGCCCTGCGCGCCGTGGGTGGCCATGAGGAACGCATCGTCGATGCGGACCTCGTAGCCCTGCGCGCCGTCGGGCGCGCGGTAGCGGTGCAGCGTGAGCAGACCGAGGGGCGTGGGCTCGGCGTCGATCAGGGTGAAGGTCAGCTCCACGGCGCCCCCGGCGCAGCCAGCCCCAGCTCCGCCAGCTTCTCCGCGCCCGGGTGCCCGTCTTCGGGGTCGTAGCCGCGCTCCAGGCGCCAGGCGCGCAGGCTCTCCTCGAAGGCCCCGCGGTCGAGCACCGCCCCGGCGCGCTTGCCCACGGTCAGGGGCTCGGTGAAGAAGCGCTCCGGGAGCGTGTCGTCAGCCACGGTGAAGCCCTCGCGCTGGTTGAAGAGGCGCTCCAGGGCGAAGATGCGCTCGCCGGTGCGCAGGAAGCGGGCCTCGTCCCAGTCATCGCCGGTGACGGCGGTGAGCAGCGCGGCGAAGTCGGCGGCGCCGATGCCGGGCTGCAGCCCGCCGGGGGTGGCGGCGAACAGGCAGACGCCGGTGCTGTCGGCGGCCGCCGCGAAGTCCTGGTGGTGTTTGTCGTCGCCCGAGAGGTGACAGGCGCCGCGGTTGGAGGTGGCGTAGCACAGGCCGCGCTTGGGGTTGGCGTGCACGTTGTGGGCCGCCAGCTCCAGGCCCTTGACGTGGATGGCGTAGGGCGCGGTGTGGGAGCCCAGCGCCCAGGAGAGGGTCCGCGTGCCCTGCGAGATGAGGTCGCCGACGCCATCGCGGCGGGCGATCCGGCGGATCATCTCCAGCACCGGGTCCACCGCGCCCCAGCGCAGGTCCACGCCCTCCAGGATGGAGGGATCCAGGTGCCCCTTCTCGCGGGCCTCCATGAGGAACCCGAGCGCGTTGCCCGTGGCGATGATGTCGAGGCCCAGCTCGTCGCCCAGGGTGCAGGCGCGCAGCACGCCGCCCAGATCGTCCAGCAGCAGGTTGGCGCCGAACATGGTGCCGGTCTCGTACTCGGGGCCGTCGTGGACCGTGTGGACGTAGGGGCCGTCCCGCACCTGGCCGCTCTTCTTGCAGGCCAGGTGGCAGTAGCGACAGGCCGAGGAGCGCACCCAGACCTGCTGGCGGGTGGCCTTGGCGCCGATAGCGCCCACCTCGGGGAAGGTCCCCTCGCGGTAGTTCCTGACGGCCATGATCCCGCCGTTGCTGGCGATCTGCAGGTACACGGCGGTGCCGGCGCGGCGGTAGATGCCGGCGTAGAGGCGCCCGGTGAGCCCCTCGAAGCGGCGCCGGGAGCGCTCCAGCGCGCGCAGGAAGGCGCGGTGGTCCTGCACCGTGGGCATGCGGGCGCCACGCACCGCGATGCCCTTGAGGCGCTTGGCGCCCATGACCGCGCCCACCCCGCGGCCCGCGGCTCGGGCGGCCGTGTGCAGGATGCAGGCACGGGAGCAGCGCGCCTCGCCCGCGGGGCCGATGCTGACCACCTCGTACTCCCGGCTCCCGAGCTGCTCCTTGAAGGCGCGCTCGAAGGCGTCGGTCCCCAGGCCCCACAGGGCCCCGGCCGGGCGCAGCTCCGCCTGGTGGCCGTCGATCACCAGCACCACCGGCTCCGGGGCCTGCCCGCGCAGCAGCAGCCCGTCGTGGCCCGCGAAGCGCAGGGCCGGGCCGAAGAAGCCGCCGATGTTGGAGTAGGAGACGGTGGAGGCGTGGGCGTGGGGCGACCGGGCGGGCGCGGTGCAGGGCGACTTGGTGACCACGCAGGTGCGGGAGGCGGAGGGCACGGGGAAGCCCGAGAGCGGCCCCGGCAGGAACATCAGCGGGTTGTCGGGGCCGAGCGGGTCCACACCGGGCGCGGGCAGCAGCTCCCACAAGAGGCGCACCCCGAGCCCGCGACCGCCGAGGAAGTCGGCGCACCAGGCCGCGGGGATCGGGCGCTGGCCCACGGCCCCGGTGGACAGGTCCACGTCGAGCAGGTGTCCGAACCAGCCGCTCATGGTGCCACCTCCGCGCCGTACCAGCGCGCCATCATGGCGTGGGCCAGCTCCTCGGGCGGGCGGCCCGCCAGACCCTTCTCCACCGCCCCGTGGACCAGGGCGAGGGCGCCGTAGGGGCAGTGCAGCGCGCACTGGGGCTCGCCGCCACAGAGCGTGCACAGGCGCTCCGGGTGCCCCGAGGCCGGCTCCGGCCGGATGATCCCGCCGCGCTCGCGGGCGCAGGCCGCCGCGCAGGAGCGGCAGCCGATGCAGCGCGCCGGGTCGTGGACCACCGTGTGCAGGCGCGGGTGGCGGTACAGCGCCTTGCGCCCCTTTTCATCCGGCGGCACCGGGCAGGCAGCCACGCAGGGCGCCTCGGCGCAGAGCGCGCAGGTCGCGGGCACGTCCACCTCGGGCAGGAAGCCGTGCACGCGCATGTTGGCCAGGTGGGGATCGCCCAGCCCCGGCAGCATGCGCCCGTCCACCTCCACCCGGTGGTTGGCCGCGGAGCAGACCGCCTCGCAGGTGCGGCAGCCGGTGCAGCGGGACAGATCGGCCACCACGGCCAGGGCCCGCAGCCCGGCGCCGTGGGCCGCGGGCGCGAAGGTGAACAGGCCGAACAACGCGCCGTGCCCCACGAGCACGCCGCCCGCCGCGCAGAGCCCACCGAGCAGCCGCCGGCGGACGGGATCGGGGAACCTGCGCGTGGGCATGGGGCACCTCCCGGGGGATGATAGGGGATGTCACGGCCGGATTCCAGTGGCCCAGGGCGAGCCCAACCGTCGGCTGCGCCGACGAAGCCGTCAGGTATCAGCGGTCAGCTATCAGCTCTTTCGGGTGGCAGCCGGCATCAGCGCACTTCACCCGCGTGGTGAACAGGCCCGAGCCGGGTGACTCGCGGGGAAGGTGCTTGCTGAAACCTGATACCTGAAAGCTGATGGCTCTTTTTTGGGGGGGGAAGACAGATTCTTCCCCCCCTGATCGGGCGCGACACGCGCCCTCCCCCCCAACTTCGCCGCCTGATGGGCGGCGCGGGGCTGCCAGAGCAGCCCCGATGCGGAGCCATCGCGGCATCCCGAACTGTCGGTGAGCTGGGCTCATTCTGGTCGGTGCCCGAGGTATGCCCCCGATCCTGCAACACGGCAGAGAGGTAAGCCGCCTTCTGCGCAACAGATCCCGCCATCAGGCACGCGAGGCGACCATCCAACGTGCGTTTTCGGCGGCCTTCAGCGCCCGCGAGGCCCGATCTGTTGCACAAAGAGGGGCATAGGCCTTTTCGGTGTTGCGTGAAGCGAGGCATACCTCGCCGCGACAGCCTCCGGGCACCCTCCCCCCCCCGGGCACCGACCAAATCAGCCGACAGTTCAGGGCCGCCGGAGAGCGGTCAGCTACCAGCATTCGGCTGTCAGCAAGCTGGTTTTCGCTGGCCACTCCGAAAGCAGCCGGCACCCAGACTGTGTTTCGGCAGCTTCGGCCGTAGCCTTCTCGGTATCGAACTTCGTACCTCGTTCGTAGCTGATTGCTGACCGCTGACCGCTGACCGCTCCCCCCCCCTCGCCACCCTGCTCTCCCCGAAAATCCGCCGGGCGGCTGTCCTCCCCGGTGGAGACACCGGCCGTCGCCGCCGGCAGGCCACGCCCCTGGTCGTGCCCCCTGGCTCCATCGCGATCCTGGGGGGGCGACCGGCTGGCGCACGGGAGCCCGGGGGCTATGGATGGGAAGGTGCCTCCGACCAGGAAGGCATCGGGAAGCGCGGATCGCATGCTGATGCGCCGGAGGCCGCCGATGACCACCCACGGGCGCAAGCCCCCCCTCAACTTCTCCTGGGTCCTGCCCGACCGCCTCGCCGGCATGGCACGGCCCGGGTTCTTCCAGGACCTGGACTCCGACCTCACCTGGCTGGCCGCGGCGGGGGTGAGGCTCGTGATCACCCTCACGGAGAGCCCGCTGCCCGCCGAGGAGCTGGCCCGCCACGGCATCGCCGTGCGCCACCTGCCCGTGGTGGACTTCACGGCGCCATCGAGGGCTCAGCTGGCCGAGGTGGTCCGCTGCATGCGCGAGGAGGGGCCTGTGGCCGTCCACTGCTTCGCGGGTCAGGGGCGCACGGGCACCGCCCTCGCCGCATGCCTGGTGGCCGAGGGCATGGGCGCCGACGAGGCCATCGCCCGGGTCCGGGCCTTGCGGCACCCCTCCATCGAGACCGAGGAGCAGGAGGAGGCGGTCCGGGAGTTCGCGCGGTTGCGCTAGATCCGCTCCAGCACCCAGTACCCCACCTCCCCACCCCACGGCCGCGGGCCGCTCGCCCGCAGCCTCCTCACCCCGCGCAGCCCACACGCCGGCCCGATCCCACGCAGGAAGCGCACCGTCACCAGCGGCGAGAACACCCGGGCCAGCTCCAGGTACCCCTCGGGCGAGCGGTACCGCACGAGCGAGCCCGCGGCGCCGGGCTCGGCCCGCAGCCCCAGGATCACCCGTCCGCCCGGACGACAGACCCGCGCCAGCTCCGCGACCACCCGCGCCTCCCGCCCCGAGAACACCCCCAGCGAGTTCTCCAGGCACACGCAGTGGTCGAACGCGCCGGGCGCGAAGGGCAGCGCCAGGGCGTCGCCGCGCACGTAGGCCAGCCCCTCCCCGCGAGCGGCACGCGCGAGGCAGCCGGCCACCACGTCCACCCCCACCACCCGGTTCCCCGCCCGGCGCAAGGGCTCGGTCAGACGCCCGGCCCCGCAGCAGATCTCCAGCACCAGTGCCCCTCGCGGGGGGATCGCCTCGGCGAGCAGGGCGCGCTCGTCGGGCCACAGGCCCAGGGCGCCGGGGTAGTACGCCGCTGAGAACATGGCGTTGATGGCCGCGATGTCCTCTGCGTTCCCAGATCGCCAGCGGTAGACCACCAGCTCGTCCCTCGCGCCGAGCCAGGCGCCGTCCTGGGCCCAGCGGAACGCCGCCGCCCCCCTCGGGCGCCACAGCCGCTCCACCTCGAACCCCACCAGATCCGGCGCGAGCGTGCCCGCCGCTGCCGCCGACTGGACGAGCAGGCGCTCCCGGAGCGGTGGGCTGTGAGGCGCGACCACGAAGACCTCCGCGGCGAAGGCTATCCCGCCGCACCCGACCCCTCGACCGCCCCGATTCTCCAGCTATGATCCCCACATGCGCGCCCTCCTCGCCACGCTGCTGCTCGCCGGCTGCCCGGCGCCCGAGCCGGTGGACACCGGCCCCCGGGACTGGGACGCCGACCACGCCCTGTGGCCCGAGGACTGCGCCCCCCACGACGCCGCCATCCACCCTGCCGCCGCCGAGGCCTGCGACGGGCTCGACAACGACTGCGACGGGGAGATCGACGAGGACTTCCCCGACTCCCGCACCTGGCACCGCGACGCCGACGGCGACGGCTTCGGCGACCCGCAGGCGACCGAGGTGGGCTGCGAGGGCGGCGACGGCCTGGTGGATGACGCCACCGACTGTGACGACCGCGACCCCGACAGCTACCCCGGGGCACCCGAGATCTGGTACGACGGGGTGGACCAGGACTGCGCCGGCGACGACGACACCGACGCCGATGGCGACGGCTGGAGCTGGGACGGGGCCGGCGGTGATGACTGCGACGACACCGACCCAGGCGTCCACCCCGGCCTGCTGGACTGGACCGACGGGGTCGACCGCGACTGCGACGGCGAGATCGACGCCAGCCTGGCCTCGGCCCACGGCGCGGGTGCCCTCGGCCCCTCGGCCGGCGCGCGCCTGGGTGCGGCGGGCGTCACGGCCGGCGACCAGGACGGCGACGGTGTCCCGGATCTGCTCCTCGGCAGTCCGGGCCACGGCATCGCCTGGCTCGCGGCGGGCGGCGCCGAGAGCGCGGCGGCCCTGCCCACCGGGGCCCTCGCCCGCCTCGATGGCGATCCAACCGGCCAGGCCGGCGCCGCGGTGGCCGCGGTGGACCTGGACGGCGACGGTGTCCTGGACCTCGCCGTGGGCGCCTGGCTGGCGGGCGGTCCGGGTGCGGTGCACCTGCTGCTCGGGCCCACCCTGGGCGACCTCGATCTCAACGCAGCCGACGCCACCATCGCCGGCCTGCAGGACGGCGACGCCTTCGGCTACGCCCTGGCCGGCCCCTCCGACAGCGACGGCGACGGGCTCGGCGAGCTGCTGATCGGCGCCCGCGATGTCTCCACCGTGGCGCCTCACGCCGGAGCGGCCTGGCTGCTGCCCGGTCCGGCGGCCCTGGCCGGCGACCTGGGGGCCGCCAGCGCGGTGTTCGAGGGCACGGCGGCCCGCGACTTCGCCGGCGCCACCGTGGCCGCCCCCGGCGATGTGGACGGCGACGGCCTGGACGATGTGTTGATCGGCGCCCGCGGCGAGACCAGCGGCGGCGGGGCCTATCTGTGGCTCGGCCCAGTGGCCGGCACCCAGGCGCTGGACCAGGCGGACGCCCGGTGGCCAGGGCTGAGCCGCTTCGACGCCACGAGCTGGGGCCTGGCGGGCGCGGGCGACACCGACGGCGACGGCTACCGCGACCTGCTGGTGGGCGCCTGTGGCAGCGACAACGACCACTCGAACGCCGGGGTCGCCTGGCTGATCAGGGGTCGCGGCGCCGCGGCCTGGGCCAGCGCCCCGGACCTGGAGGACGCCGAGGCCTCCTTCGAGGGCGAGAGCACCGACGCGCAGGCCGGCTGGGCCCTGGCCAGCCCCGGCGACGTGGACGGCGACGGCCGCGACGACGTGCTGGTGGGCGCCCCGGGGGCGCAGGACGATGCCGGGCTGGTGGCCCTGTTCCTGGCGCCACGCGACGGTGTGCACCTCCTGTCCGCGGCGGACCTGCACCTGCGGGGCGATGCGGGCGACCGGCTGGGCGAGGCCCTGGCCCCGGCCGGCGATCAGGACGGCGACCGCCTGCCGGATCTGTGGCTCGGCGCGCAGGAGCACGGAGACGCCGCGCAGGGAGCCGCCTGGGTGCTGGGGGGCGCGCCATGAGCCCCCCTCTCACCCTGCTCCTGCTCGCGGCCTGTCGCCCGCCCGACCCCGGCTTCCACCCCGGGGTCCACGCCCTGGAGGATTCCTCGACACCCACGGACGACAGCGCCTCGCCTGACGACACCGCCGACAGCGGTCACGCCGCTCCCCCCATGCGCCCCCACGGCCCCCCCTTCGCCTGCATCCGCTCCATCTGGCCCGACTACGGGGTCCCCGCCCGCGATCCCGGTCGCGACGCGACCGATTCGCGCCCCGAGGCGCCCAGCCCCCTGCCCCACGAGTGCCGCCTGTGGGCCGCCACCTCCGCCGCCCTGCCGCCCGCCCTGCTGCAGGCCCACCTGGTGGATCTGCCCGACGCCATCAAGGCGCTGGGCGCCGCGAACGACGACGGCTGGGGCCTGGGCTGGTGGCCGCCCGGACAGCCCACCCCCGAGATCCGCCGCGGCCAGGCCCCCGCCACGGAGGACCCCTTCTTCGACGACGCCGTGACCCAGGCCCAGGCCGACACCCCCACCGTGGCCGTGGCGCATGTGCGCGCCTGCTCCTCGGGCCTCTGCGATCTCCCCGATCCCCACCCCTTCGCCATGGACCTGCTCGGGCGCCGCTGGCTGCTCGGCCACAACGGCACCATCGAGAAGTCCCTGCTGCTGGCCCTGATCGATCCCGACTTCCTGGCCGACCACCCCCCCCAGAACGGCACGAACGAGGCCGAGTGGATCGACAGCGAGCTGTACCTGCGCCTGCTGCTGCAGCAGATCCAGGCGGAGGGCGGCCAGGTGGAGGAGGCCATCCGCGAGGTGGTCTGGCGCCTGCACGCCGGCCCGGGCCGGGTCTCGGGCGCCAATTTCTTCCTCTCCGACGGCGCCACCCTGTGGGCCTACCGCGACGGCAACACGCTGTCGTATTTCTACGACGACTACGTCGCGCCCTGCGCGGCGGTGGCCTCGGACTTCCCCACCGAGAGCCGCGGGCGGTGGATCAAGCTGGAGGATGGCCAGCTGGTGGTCCTGCACCCGGACCGCGCGCCCGATCTGCTGCAGATCTGGTGGAAGCAGGACGAGGGGGACGGAACCGCCCCGGACTAGTGCACGCGCCCGGAAGTTTGTGACCACCCCCCTGACCTACCCGCG